>JBOHZT010000580.1:0-1512 GCA_050738535.1 Steroidobacteraceae bacterium | reverse complement strand
CGGTTCCACTCCAAGGCGCTCGATGAGTTGGTCGGCGCTGCGCTCGCCCATAATCACGATCTCAAGGCGACGCTCGCCGCGCTCGAGGCCGCGCACGAGACTCTCCTCGCGCAGCGAGGCGCGTTCCTGCCGGCGGTCTCGGCCGGCTTCGCGGCGAGCCGCCAGCAGGCCGCGAGCGTTCTCGCGCCCGTCCCGAACTATCCCCTGGTGCCACAGGAGTTCGAGTACAGCCTTTTCACACCGCAGCTCACCATCTCCTACGCTCCCGACCTCTTCGGGCTCAATCGGCGCACCCGGGAGTCCCTCGAGGCGCAGGAGCAGGCTGCGCGCTTCGAGGCCGTAGCCGTCTGGACGACGCTCACCACCAACGTCGTGGTCACCGCGGTCGAGGCCGCCTCGCTCGAGGAGCAGGTGACGCTCACCCGCAAGCTGATCGCGCTCGAGCGCCAGGCGCTCGCCATCCTCGAGCTTAGGTTTCGCCACGGCGACGCGAGCCGCCTCGATGTCACCGCCCAGCAGTCCCAGGTCGCCGCCACGGAAGCGGGTCTGCCGGCCCTGGTGAAGCAGCTCGCCGGCGCGCGCCATGGGCTCGCAGTCCTCACAGGCCGGTTCCCCGTGCAAGCGCCCTCCCCCGCACTCTCCCTCGGCGATCTCAGCCTGCCGCGAGATCTCCCGCTCAGCCTGCCCTCCCGGCTCGTTACCCAGCGGCCGGACGTGAGACAGGCGCGCGCCGATTTGCGTGCGGCGAGCGCCGCGATCGGCATCGCCGCCGCCGCGCGACTGCCGAGCCTCGAGCTCACCGCGAGCGCCGGCAGCACCGCGCTCGCGATCGAGCGCGTGTTCACCTCCGGAACGGGCTTCTGGGGGATCGCTGCCTCGCTCGCCGCGCCGATCTTCGAGGGCGGCGCGCTGCGGCACGCGGAGCTCGCCGCCAAGGCGGCGTACGTCGAGGCCGCGCAGTCCTACCGCAGCACCGTGCTCGGCGCCTTTCAGAATGTCGCGGATACGCTCGTCGCGCTCGAACAGGACGCGAACGCGCTCTCGGCGGCGGCGGCCGAGGAGCAGGCCGCCCGCACGACCCTCGACCTCTCGCGCCTGCAGCTGCGCCACGGCTACATCGGCGTCTTCGAGCTGCTCTCCGCGGAGCAGGCATATCAGCAGGCAGCGCTCACTCTCACGCAGGCCGAAGCAAGCCGCTTCGCCGACACGGCCGCCCTCTATCAAGCGCTCGGGGGCGGCTGGTGGCACCACGCGGACCTCGCCGCGCCCTGAGCACCCGGAGCCTCCTATGAGCGACCCTTTTTTGCGTCCACGTCCAGCCCGGCGGCCCACTCGGCCGCGCGAGCGCATCGCCCGAGCGCACGCCGCTCGAGCTCTCGCCGCCGTCGCCGCATGCGGGGCAGTGGCGCTCGCCGGCTGCTCGTCCGGCGATCCGCAGCAAGCGCCCTCGAACGGCACGGCGCAGGAGCTGACGCTCACCACGGCGCAGCAGCGCAGCATCCGCGTCCACAC
>JBOHZT010000579.1:0-1514 GCA_050738535.1 Steroidobacteraceae bacterium | reverse complement strand
TTCCAGTTCGCGACGGCCGGAGCCTATTCCACGAGCGACGTGGAGCGGGTCCGCAAGCAGCTCGCGGCGCCGGGGTGGGTGAGACTGGTCTCCGTGCACAACACCCACAGCTCGCCGCAGCATCAGAACGTGGATGTCTACCTGCGCGAGCAGGGTAACCGCGTCGAGGGTTTGGTCATCATCGCCGCCGCGCCGAAGGAGCTCACGATCGTCAATCTCGTCGGCTCGGTGGATCTCGCGACGCTCAGCAAGCTGCAGGGAAAGTTCGGCGTTCCTCGGTTGCCGCTCGGGCACCCGACGGGCGGAACTTGAGCGCTCGCGGCCCGGCGCCCAGCCGATGGGCTGGCGCCTAGCCGGTGTCCTCGCCGTAGTCGCGATCGGGATGGTCCGTCTCGCCGAGACGCCAGTACCCGCGCGTCACCAGGCGCTCGCGCGGGAACTGGCGCTCCGTGAGCAAGTGGCGGCGGATACGGCGCATGGCGTCCGCCTCGCAGGCGACGTAGATTCGCCCGGCGCCGGCGGGCAGCTCGATGCGGCGCACGGCTGCCTCGAGCTCGCGCCCTGCGTTCCTGGCATCCGGCCCGCGCCGTAACCAGCGTAGCTCGGTGTTCGCCATCCGCGTCTCGAGCGCATGCTCCTCGGCGCCATCGACCACCTCGAGCAGCGCGCTTGCCTTCACGGAGGCCGGCAGCCCGTCGAGAATGGTGCAGATCGCGGGAATCGCCGTCTCGTCCCCCGCCAGCAGGCACCAGTCCGCCGTCGGATCGAGCGCGTAGCTGCGGCCCGGACCGAAGATCGTGAGGCTCTGGCCAACGGTCGCCTGCGCGGCCCAGGTCGAGGCGGGTCCTTCTCCGTGGACCACGAACTCCACCTCGAGCTCGCAGGCGCGGGGATCGAAGCGCCGCGGCGTGTAGGTGCGCATGAGCGGACGAGCGCCTGGATCCGCGGCCGCCGCAGGCGCTTGCAGACCCTCGAAAAGGAGCTTCACGTGCGAGGCTGGGCCCGACCAGGCGAAGGCGGCCAGCGCCTCGCCGCCGAAAGTCACGCGGATCATGTGCGGGGTGAGCCGCTGCACGCGTCGCACCTCGACTGCAAAGCTCGGTTTCCGGCGGCGCGCCGGCGCCGAGCCGTCTGCGCCCGCCGGCGGAGGTGGCTGCGCTGCGGAGCTCATGGCGCGGCCGCCATGCTGGGTGCGCCGATTGATTTGGCTGGCGCCGGTGCCGAGGCGTGCGCCGGCGAGCGGGGCGCAGCGCCCGCGGCGCCCGCAGTGTCAGTGCCCGCGCTGACCGCAGCGCCAGTGGTGGCGCTCGCCGTGCCCTCGCGAGGCTCGCCCGTCCAGATCCGGGAGGTGTTGAGCTTCGAGGCGAGCACCAACTTGCCGCCGAGATTCATGCCATCCATACCGTACACATCGTAGAGCGCCTCGAAAGAATGCGCGCCGTGCGCGTCCGCCGTCAGCTGTTTCAACATCGGTTGCTGCGTCACGCACTCCGCCGTGTGCATGACCGCCACGT
>JBOHZT010000578.1:0-1516 GCA_050738535.1 Steroidobacteraceae bacterium | reverse complement strand
ATGCGACGGGCTTGCCGGCGAGCGTCGACACCACGAACGTCGAATGGAACACCATCATCGGCGGCGCGAGGAGCACGCTGAACAGCTGCTCGAACAGCAGGCTCGCCGCGAGGCGCAGCGTGCCGCCGAAGCCGCGCCGCAGCGCGGGCTTCACGAGCGCGAGCGTCGCTCCGAGGAGCTTCGGCAGGATGAGGATCGCAATCGTGCCCGTGAACAGGAAGTCGATCTCGCCGTCGCGGTACTGCGGCCAGCTCGGGAAGAGCGAGTACATGCCCGGCTCGAAGTAATGGTGAACGTCCAGCGCCGCCTGGCAGGTGAGAATGGAGGAAAGGATGAGCATCGCGAACCAGATCGGCGAGCTCGCGTAGGACAGCACGCCCGTCAGCATGTGGACGCGGTTCAGCCAGTGCAGGCCGCGCATCGTGAGCACGTTGCAGTGCTGGAGATTGCCCTGTGCCCAGCGGCGGTCGCGTGCGGCGAAGTCGATGATGTTCGACGGCACCTCCTCCCAGCTGCCCTCGAGGTCCGGAAGCAGCCACACCTCGTACCCGGCGCGGCGCATGAACGCCGCCTCGACGAAATCGTGGCTGAGGATCTCCCCCCCGAGCGGCGCCGCCCCCGGCAGGCGCGGCAGCCCGCAGAACTTCGCGAACGCAGCGAGCCGCAGAATCGCATTGTGGCCCCAGTAGTTGCTTTCCCCGAGCTGCCAGAAGGCGAGCCCGCTCGAGAGCATCGGGCCGTTCAGGCGCGCCCCGAACTGCACCATGCGGGCGAAGAGCGAGTCCCGGCCTGCGGGAAGCGGCGCCGTTTGGATGATGCCCACCTGCGGGTGCGCATCGATGAGCCGCGCGAGCGTGACGAGCGCCCCGCCCGTCATGATGCTGTCCGCGTCGAGCACGACCATGTGCTCGTAGGCCCCGCCCCAGCGGCGCACGAAATCGGCGATGTTCCCGGCCTTGCGCCCGCTGTTCTCGCTGCGCCTGCGATAGAAGATCCTCCCTTGCGCGCCGAGCCGCTCGACGAGCGCGCGCCAGGCGGCCTCCTCGGCAGCGGCGATTTCGGGCTTGCGCGTATCCGAGAGCACGAACAGGTCGAAGTGCGCCTGCTCGCGCTCGCCGGACAGCGAGCGCCAGATCGTCTCGAGCCCCGCGAACACGCGCGCCGGGTCCTCGTTGTACACGGGCATCACGAGCGCGACGCGGCTCGAGATCGTGAGCTGCGCGGCATCGGCCGCGCTCATCACCCGCGGATCGCGGCCCACGAGCCGGATGCAGAATCCCGCGAGCGCCGTCCAGAACGCGCCCGCGATCCAGGTGAAGAGCACGAAGAAGAGCACGACGCTCGTGGCCTCGAGCGCGGAGAGCCCATTCGCTCTCACGATGTCCTCGAAGAGGTAGCTCGCGAGCCCGCCGGTGAGGAGCGTCAAGCCGAAGAACGCAGTCCTGCGGCGCAAGCGCGCGCGTTTTGCCAATTGAATGTCGGTCACGATGTCATCCTTGAAAGCTCAGCTGATAGG
>JBOHZT010000577.1:0-1517 GCA_050738535.1 Steroidobacteraceae bacterium | reverse complement strand
AATAGGAAAAACTCAAGCGGGCTGAACAGCAGGAATTTGGGGGGATAGCGGGGTAGCGGTCCCTTCGGGAAAACGGCTCCAATCGCTTCGAATGCGGCCGGATTCGTCGGCCGAGCTCCAAAAAATCGAAAAACACTCCTTCGCACCCCATCGTTCAATAGCTGACCTTGAATGTCGGGGAGTCCTCCGGCCGGCTCTTGCGCCGGTCGTAGAGGCGGGTGGTCGCGATGTTGGCATGCCCGAGCCACTCCTGGACCTTCGCGATGTCGGCCTCGTGCTCGAGGGCGTTGGTGGCGGCGGTCGCCCGCAGCGCGTGCGCGCCGATCGTCACGCCGAGCTTCTTCGCGTAGCCACGCACGAGCTTGTAGATCCCATCGCCGGAGAGCGTCCGCTCGAGCTCGCCGGTGCGGTTGTTGCGGATCGGACGGAAGAGGGGGCCGGATTTATCGTGCGCGTGGCTGGAGGTCTCGAGATAGTCGGTCAGCAGCTCCTGGGTGGCGGGGTGCAGCGGAATGTGGCGCACCTTGCCGCCCTTGCCATGCACGTGCAGGTGCGGCACGCCGCGGCGGCGGTGGATGTCCTGCACGGTGAGCCGCGAGAGCTCCTCGCGCCGCAAGCCGTGGTAGAGCAGCAGCGATAGGAGGGCGCGGTCGCGCTTGGGCTTCAGGCCCTCGCCGGCGGGGAGCTTCAGGAGATGCCGCGCCTGGGAATCGCCGAGCGCCGGCGTCTTGCCCTCGTAGCTCTCCACCTTCGGCCGACGCACGCCCTTCACGGGGTTGTGCGTCACGGCGTTCGCCTCCGAAAGATATTCGAACAGGGATGAGAGGGCGGCGAGCTTGCGGCGGATCGTGCCACCGGTGAGCTCGCGGCGCTCGAGGTCCTTGCGCCAGGCGAGCACGTGCGCCCGGGTGACGAGCCGCAGCTCCTCGGGGGAGGAGTTCCCGACGAACGTCATGAACTCTCCGAGATCGTTGCGGTAGGCGCGGCGGGTGTTCGGGTTGTCAATGTTGGCGAACCATTCCGTCGCCGGCGGCACCTTGGCGAGCTGCTGGAATTCCGGCGCGGTGAGCGTGCGCGAGTTCGTCGCTGGCGTGATCCCGGAGCGCGACGCGGGCAGGTTCGCAGTCCTGGAGGACTCCGAGCTCATGCTTTGGGCACCGAAACCTTTGCTACGCTGGGAAGCGAGCCTTCAATGCGGCAATCACCTGCTCAGCGTCAAACATGGCGTAGTACGCCCGGTTGCACGCTCCCGAGGTATCACCGGCGTTCAGCAACAGACGCGCCGAGGCCGCCGCCTGATTCGCCTTATCCCATAGCTCCGCGGCATTCACAGTCGGATACCCTCGCGGGCAATGTTGCGAAGCAGGTCCGGGTTCGACCACCTTTCCGGATGCTCCCATTCATCCGTCCACACCGGCAGGGCCGAAATGTACAAACCGGTCTCGAGCAGAACGTCATAGGCCAGATCGGTCATCGCAAGCTTGGTGGGCACAAACCGCAGGTGTTCGCCCTCGAGC
>JBOHZT010000576.1:0-1518 GCA_050738535.1 Steroidobacteraceae bacterium | reverse complement strand
GGCTTCAGGCCTCGCGCAGCGGTTCGCGCCGCTCGCGGCGCAGCTGGCGAGCCACGAGGCGCGCATCGTCGAGGAGCTGCGTGCGGCCCAAGGCTCGAGCGTCTACATCGGGGGCTACTACCACCCCGATCCGGCCCGGTGCACGGCGGTGATGCGGCCGAGCGCGACCTTCAACGAGGTCCTGAAAGCGCTCGACTGAGGCTCTCGACGCCGAGCGTCCAGCCGAAGAACGACTCGACGTTGAAGATCGTCGCGTCCTGCGCCGACGGCGGCCCGGCCTGCAGCGTGCCGTCCGTGACGAGGATCGGCCAGTATTCGTGGAAGTACGCGTCGCGCAGCGTCGACTCGACGCACACGTTGGTGGCGATCCCGACGAAGAACAGGTAGCGGATGCCGCGCGCCCGCAGCACCGAGTCGAGGGTCGTTCCGGCGAATCCGCTGTAGCGCGTCTTCAGCACCACGAGGTCGCCCGGCCGCGGCGCGAGCTCGTCGACGATCGCGAAATCCCAGGTTCCCTCGACGAGGAGCTTCCCCGAGAGCTCCGGCCGCGCGCGCATGAGGCACAACGCGGTCTCCTTGCGAGGATTGGGCGAGGCGGCGCCGCCGCCGTTGCTCAAGTCCGGCTTGTAGCCCGTTTGCAGGTAGACCACGGCAATTTGCCGCTCGCGTGCCGCCTCGAGCAGCGAACGAATGCGCCGCACCACGCCCGCGGCGCCCGAGATATCGTGGCCCGCGAGATCGAGCAGGCCCTTCGGGCTCGCGAAGGCGTTCTGCATGTCCACCACGACGAGCGCCGACTGCGCGAGCGCCACCTCGAGCGGCTCGGGCCGCGTCGCCAGACAGATCGTGTCACCCGGATTCACCCTGACTCGCCTCCTCGCGCGTGGCACGCCTCGTGGACGCGTGCTCGGCTTCTCCTGCGCGACTATACTGCGCGCAGCGCCACCAGAGCGCACCTGCCAAGCCGCGGGAGAAGACACATGCCGATGAAGGAATTGCTCCTCACGCTGAGCCTCACGGCCGCGCTCCTCGTCGTCGCCCTGGGCTTCGTGGCGAGCGCGCCGAGCTCGCTCGAGCAGTGCTTTGCCGGAGCGTGGCGCACGCCGCCCGCCACCTTCCTCTGGACACGCGTGGGGCTCCTCATGATCTCCGCGAGCCTGCTCGTCGTCGCCCTCGGGTAACCGGGAGCTTTGCTCCGGCGCCGCCGCGCCGCGGGCCGGCCATGCCGCTCAGCCGCGCCCGAGCACTCGCGCGCAGCACTCGATGAGCCGGTCGATGTCGGCCGGGGCGAGATCGCCCATCGTCGAGATGCGGAACAGCGTCCTCGCCAGGCTCTCCTGTCCGGCATAGATGACGAACCCCTCGGCCTTGAGGCCGTCGTGCAACCGCTCGTACGTCGTGCCCGCCGGCAGCCCGTAGGACCGCAGGACCACGGACGAATGCGCCGGCGGTAACACCGACCGGATGCCGAGCGCCTCGAGTCCCGCGCGCACCTGCTCGGCGAGCACGGCATAGCGC
>JBOHZT010000575.1:0-1526 GCA_050738535.1 Steroidobacteraceae bacterium | reverse complement strand
GCGACATAGCGGGCGCGCGCGGCGGCGACGCTGCGCTCGCGCGCGCGGCGCGAGGTGTCCGGCGCGAAGTGCAGCGTCGCGTAGATGACGGAGAGATCGTACTCGTCGTGCAGGTAGCCTGCGTTCGTGTCGATCTGCGTGTAGACACGCGTCCAGAACCGAATCGCCGGAGCAAGCGCCCGCGGGCGCGGAAAGAGGTCGGGCGCCTGTGCGAGAGCTTGCGCGGGCGCCTGCGCGAGCACCGGCCTTACCGCCTGCAAGGCGAGCGCACACGCGAGACCGAGCGCGATCGAGCGAACCGAGCGCAGCAGATCGCGGCCTCGAGCCGCCCGCGCGCCTCCGGATTGCCATGTCGACCTCATTTACACCTCTCCGCCGAGCCGAATTCGAGCGCAGGCGCAAGCGCTTGGCTGCGCCCGACCGGCGCGCTCGGAGCGGCGATACCGTGAGGAACGTCGATTTGCTTGACACCGAGAGGGCGGCGCCGGAAGAACGCGCGCGCTCGCAACGCGCCCACCGCGCCCGGAAGGCTCGCACAAGGGGCAGCGAGTCACAGTTGACTGCGTCTCAGATACAACATGTCACATCGCGAGGCGCTTGCGGCCGGTCTGGCACGAGCGTTGCACCTCATTCCAGTGAGAAGGCCGAACGGCCCCTCTCGACGACAACGAGAACGCTCCGATCGAGCACAGCAAACGTCCGTTTCCCACCCCGCGCGCGCGGGGTTCTTTTTTTGGGGCAAGCGCCAGCCGCCGCGCCTCGCGTCGCCGGCCAAGGCAATGTCGGCCAGTCACCTGTGCGCGCCAGGCCGCTCCGCCGCGGGCGTCACGTCCGGGTAGACGACCGGCCAGCGCGCCGCATGCTGCCAGGCGGGCAGCTGCACGGTGGTGGTGACCGGCCGATCGGCCGCGGAGTCTCCGAGCGCGAGCGTGTAGCGGCCGGCTGCGCGGCGCCAGCGTGCCTGCGCGGCATCGAAGACCGCCAGCAAGCGCGGATCGACCGTGATCGATACGCTGCGCGAGGCGCCGGGAGCGAGCGCGACCTTCCGCCAGCCCGCGAGCCGCCGCGGCGCTTCCCAACCGCCGCCGCTCGAACCCACGTACACCTGAGCCACCGCGGCCCCAGCTCGCGAGCCCGCGTTACGCACCGTGAAGCGCACCGTGAGCCGACCGCCGCTCGTGAGCTGCGCGCTCAGCCCGCCGTACTCGAAGCGCGTATAGGAAAGCCCGTAGCCGAATGGGAAGAGCGGCTTCAGACCCTTGGCCTGATACCACTTGTACCCCACCGCCGCGCCCTGCCGCCGGTAGTCGACCGCGAACGGCTGACCCCGCGGCAGTCCGGCGCCCGGCAGGCGCGGATCCGGCAGCTGGCTCACCGCCGCCGGAAAAGTCACCGGTAGATGCCCCGACGGGTCCGCCGCTCCGAACAGCACCCGCGCGATCGCGGTGCCGCCCCCGCTGCCCGGGAACCAACTCTCGAGTACGCCGGCGACCTGGCCGAGCCATGGCATCAACACCGGGCCGGCC
>JBOHZT010000574.1:0-1526 GCA_050738535.1 Steroidobacteraceae bacterium | reverse complement strand
CTCCAGGAGAAGATCGTCGCACTGGCGAGCACGGGCGAGATCCCCGCGCTGGTGAAGCTGCGCTCCAAGTTCCCTCCCGGCCTTGTCGAGATGACCAAGCTCCCGGGGCTCGGGCCCAAGCGCGCGCGCCGGCTCTACGAGGAGCTCGGCGTCGACTCGCTGCAGGCGCTACGGGAGGCGGCGAGCGCGGGCCGCATCAGCGAGCTCAAGGGCTTCGGCCCCAAGGCCGAGCAGGCGCTGGTCGAGGCCGTCGCGGAATACGCGCAGGCCGGACCGGCCCAGCGCATCGTGCTCAGCCGGGCACTCGCGGTGGGCGAGGAGCTGCTGGCGGAGATCCGTGCGCTCGCGGTGACCGAGCGCGCCGAGCTCGCCGGCTCCGCGCGACGCATGGCCGAGAGCGTCAAGGACCTGGACATCGTCGCGACGGCCAGCGACCCGGGCGCGCTGGCGGCGGCCGTGGCGGGACTGCCGCAGGTCGAAGCCGCATCCACGCCGGGCGCCAACGCGGTGCGGATACGAACCCACAGCGCGATCAACGTAGACGTGCGGATCGTCGAACCCGACCAGTTCGGGAATGTGCTCCAGCACCTGACGGGCTCCAAGCAGCACAACGTCGCGCTGCGCGACCTCGCCGTGCGGCGCGGGATGCACATCTCGGAGTACGGCGTGCTCGACGACGCCACGGGTGTCACACACCGCTGCACGACCGAGGTGGAGGTCTATGCCTTGCTCGGCATGGACTACATCGAGCCCGAGCTGCGCGAGGACCGCGGCGAGCTCGCGGCGGCACTCGAGCACGCATTGCCGGAGCTCGTGACCGCGACGGATCTGAAGGGCGACCTGCACTGCCACACGACCGCCTCGGACGGCACCGCCTCGATCGAGGAGATGGCGCAGGCCGCGATCGGGGCGGGCTACGAGTACCTCGTGATCACCGACCACTCGGCGTCGATGGGCTTCGGCGCGGACGTCTCGGCGGAGGAGCTCAGGCGCCAGATCGAGCGCGTGCGCGAGGTCGATGCGACGCTCGAGAACTTCACGCTGCTGATCGGATCGGAGGTCAACGTCCTGCCCGACGGCTCACTCGACTACGCGGACGAGGTGCTGGCGGAGCTCGACTGGATCGTGGCCAGCGTGCACACCTCGTTCCGCATGCCGCGCAAGGAGATGACCGCCCGCATCGTGCGCGCGATCGAGCACCCATACGTCGACTGCATCGGCCACCTGAGCGGACGCAAGATCCTGCAGCGGCCGGCCTACGAGTTCGACTTCGAGGCGGTGCTCGAGTCCGCGGCCCGCACCGGCACGATGCTCGAGATCAACGCCAACCCGGACCGCCGGGATCTCAACGAGCTGCACGCGCGCGACGCGGCCGCCGCCGGGATCGCGCTCGTGATCAACTGCGACGCCCACCGCACCAGCGGCTTCGAGGTGGTGCGCTACGGGATCGCGACCGCGCGTCGCGCCTGGCTCACGCCGTCTCAGATCGCGAATACGCAGGGGTGGGAGGAGGTGGCGGCCCAGCG
>JBOHZT010000573.1:0-1533 GCA_050738535.1 Steroidobacteraceae bacterium | reverse complement strand
GATCTGTTCCTCGTCGCGGAGCAGGACGGCCACGTGCCGCGCGAGTGGGCGGGCTTCGGCCTGTTCTACCGCGACTGCTGCTATCTCGGCCGCTACGAGCTCGCGCTCGGCGGCGTGCGGCCGCTGCACCTCGCCTCGTCCTGGATCGAGGGCTTCAGCGCCGAGATCGAGCTCACGAACGCATCCCTCGAGACGGCGAGCAAGACACCGATCGCGATGCACACGCTCGGCATCTCGCGCAGGCTCATCGTCCTCGGCCGCGAGTGCACCTGGGTCGATGCGATCATGCTGCGCAATTTCGGCCGCGAGGCGGTGCGATTTCCGCTCACGTTGGCGTTCTCCGCGGGGTTCGAGAGCATCTTCGTGGTGCGCGGTGCCCGGCAGGGCCGGCGCGGCGTGCTGCAGCGGCCCATTTGCGAGGGCGCTACCGTCACGTTCGGCAAACTGGGAGCCGATGACGTTCAGCGCAGCCTCGAGGTCACGTTCTCCCGGACGCCGAGCGTTGCGCCGCAAACGAGCGAGGATACCGTCGCGAGCTTCGACATCGTCCTCGAGGCGCGGGAGAGCTGCGAGCTCAGGATCGCGATGCGAGTGAGGCAGATCGAGAAGCCCGCGCGAGCGCAGGCTGCGCCCCGAGCATTGCCGAGCCGCGAAGCCCTCGATCGATACCAGGAGCACACCTCCCAGCACTGGCTCGATGGACTCGTGAGGGTCGAGAGCGATGCCGCAGCGCTCGAGCGCGTCGTGCGCCGCTCGCTGAGCGATCTGCGTTTGCTGCGGCTCGAGCGCGATGGCCTGCGCTTTGCGGCCGCCGGGGTGCCGTGGTTCGTCGGCCTGTTCGGCCGCGACACGCTCATTCCCTGCCTCCAGTGCCTCGCTTTCGATGCCGAGATGGCGAAGCAAACGGCCCAGCTCCTCGCGCGCTATCAAGGCCAGCGCTGCGACGCGCGGCGCTTCGAGCAGCCGGGCAAGATCCTCCACGAGCTGCGGGTCGGGGAGATGGCCCATCTCGGGGAGATTGCGCAGACGCCGAGCTATGCATCGGTCGACTCGACGCTGCTCTTCTTGATTCTCGTCGCGCGGTACGCGTCGTGGACGGGACCTCTCGGCCTGTTCGAAGCGCTCGAGCCGGCCATCGCAAAGGCGCTCACGTGGATTGCCGAGTGCGGCGATCTGAGCGGCCGGGGCTACGTCGAGTACGACGGGAAGACCGAGCAAGGCTCTCCAATCAACCAGGGTTGGAAGGACTCCGGGGAGGCGGTCGTGCGCAAGGACGGGAGCTTTCCCGAGCCGCCGATCGCACTCGCCGAGGTGCAAGGCTATGCATATCTCGCGAAGCGAGCGCTCGCCGGGCTTTACCGAAGCCTCGGCAAGAGCACGATCGCCGCGCGGCTGGAGGGCGAGGCGGCGGCGCTGCGCGCGCGCTTCAACCGGGACTTCTGGATGCCCGCCGAGGGCTGCTACTGCATGGGTCTCGAGCGCGGCGGCCGGCAGATCTGCACGCTCACCTCGAACGCCGGCCAGGTGCTCTTC
>JBOHZT010000572.1:0-1535 GCA_050738535.1 Steroidobacteraceae bacterium | reverse complement strand
TACCAAGATCATCTTCGATCCGTCGATCCGCGGGCACACGGACCGCTTCATCTTCAAGTTCAGGAAGCCGTAGCGCCGAGGAAGCCGTAACACCCGCAGCGCGCGGGGCGGCTCAGACGCTGGGCTCGAACCCGAATACCCGGCCATAGAAGGCGAGCTCGGCCTCGAGGGAGCGCACGAGGCTCTCGGCCTTGCGGAAACCGTGCTGCTCGCCCTCGAACTCGAAGTAGGGCGCCGCGATCCCCTGGCGCTCGAGCGCCGCAACGATCGCACGCGACTGGCTCGGCGGGACCACGCGATCCTCCGAGCCCTGGAACGTGATGAGCGGCGCGCTGAACCCTTCCAGATGCCGGATCGGCGAGCGCGCCTCGTACAGCGCCCGGCCGTCGGGCAAGGGTGCGATCAGGCGGTCGAGGTAGCGGCTCTCGAACTTGTGCGTGTCCCGGGCGAGCGCCTCGAGATCGCTCACGCCGTAGTAGTTGGCCCCCGCCTTGAACGTCTCGTGGAATGCGAGGGCGGCGAGCACGGTGAAGCCTCCTGCGCTGCCGCCGCGGATCGCTGCTCGAGCGACGTCGATCCGACCCGTGCGCGCGAGGTACTCGACGCCCGCCACCACATCGTGCACGTCGACGACGCCCCACTCGCCTTCGAGGCGCTCGCGGTACGCGCGTCCGAAGCCGCTGCTGCCGCCGTAGTTGACATCGAGCACCGCGAACCCACGTGAGGTCCAGTACTGGGTCGCAAGGCTGAACACTGGGCAGGAGTGGCTCGTGGGACCGCCGTGCGCCTTGACGATGACGGGCGGCCGCTCGCCGCTCGGTGCCTCGAATTCGGGATTGGCAGGCGGATAGAAGAACGCGTGCGCCGTGAGCGTGCCGGCCGTCGGATACTCGAGCGGCTCGGCAATGGAAACGTACCGTGGATCGAGCTCGAGGCTGGCGGGCGCGCGCAGAATCCGGTGCGCTGCAGACTCGAGATCGACGGCGATGATCGCGGGCTCGGCCACGGCGGAAGCCGCGACGGCGATCGCGGTGCCGGCGGCTAGCAGCGCCACGCTCGAGAAACTCGTGAACGGTAGGTCGAGCGGCCGCGAGGCTGCGGACGCCAGCGTCACGACGGCGAGCCGGTCGCTCGCCGCGTGCGTGCAGCGCACGACGGCGCGTCCATCGCCGGTCAGCGCGTAGCTCGACTGTCCGAGCGTCCAGAGCGGGCCCGCGATGTCCGCCTCGATGGGGTAGACCGGCTCGACCCGGCGGGCTGCGAGGCGGTACAGATTCCACCAGCCGGAGCGGTCGGAGACGAAGTACAGCGTACCGTCGACATCCCAGCGCGGCTCGAGCACCGACTGCCGCGACTCGCCCGCGCCGCCGGCGATCGGCCGCACGCCGGTGATCCCGCCGTCGGCCGTTCGATCCGCGACATAGAGCGTGCTCGCGTCCCACGGCATGTCGGGGTGGTTCCAGGCGATCCAGGCAATCCGGCGCCCGTCGGGACTCACGCGCGGATAGGCGACGAAATCGCTGGCGTCGAACAGT
>JBOHZT010000571.1:0-1537 GCA_050738535.1 Steroidobacteraceae bacterium | reverse complement strand
CCGATGCGGTGCGCGGGGCCGACGCCCTCATCGTGAGCGTGCGGTATCAGCAAAACGACGTGCTGAAGGCGTTCGCGGCCGCGAAGGCGGCCGACGTGAAGCGCGTGCTGCTCGTCGGCGGCGCCGCGAGCCTCGAAGCCTCGCCCGGCGTGCGTCTCGTGGACACCCCCGGATTTCCCGCGGAGATCAAGGTCGAGGCGCTGCCTGCGGCAGAGGCGCTCGATCGCGTGCGGCAGGAGAAGACGCTCGAGTGGACCTTCGTGTCACCCTCGATCATGCTGGTGCCGGGCGAGCGTACCGGTAAGTTCCGGATCGGGGGCGATCAGGTGCTGAAGGACGCGAAGGGCGATAGCCGTATCAGCCAGGAAGACCTCGCGGTCGCCATCATCGACGAGCTCGAGCACCCGCGCCACATTCGCAAGCGCTTCACGGTCGGGTACTGAGCGGGGCGATCCTCGCGTACAACGCTTCGGCGGCGACGGGCGGCGACAGGTCGAAAATCCGCTCGAGCGCCTGCGCGAGCTCTCTGGGGCTCGCCAGTCGCCTCTCGATGACGGCTCCGTCGTAGCGTCGCTCGAGGAGCGACGTGTTCGCGAGCGTGTGGCGGGCTTCGCGGCCGAGCCGCTCGACGAACAGGCGGTGCCTGAACCAGCTGTGCGGATGCGTCGCGGTGAACCAGCTGCCCATTTCATAGTCCGCCTGAACCTGCGGGTCGAGACCGAAGAGGTACATGAGCTGCCACTGCGACTCGTGCTGCACCTCGAGTCCGAGCCTGCCGTCCTGCTCCGTCAGGCGGTAGGTCGCCACGGGGGTGCGCTGCTCGAGACCGGCTTCGAGGGCGAGCGGGGCATCGAGGAGTTGCGCGCCGAAGCCTACGTCGGCGAGATAGGACCTGCCGGCGAGCTCCACCCGCAGCAGCATGTGCGTGCGCGGGCCGAGCGGACGCTCAGGCGGAACCCGCCACCGCACGCGCCCCGCGAGTCCCGTCACCTGAAAGCCGACGGCCTCGAGCGCGGCCTTGAAGAGCAGGTTCTGCTCGAAGCAATAGCCTCCGCGGCGGCCGTGGACGAGCTTCGCGGTCAGCGACGGGAGATCGAGCAGGACCGGTCGCCCGAGGAGCGGATCGAGGTTCTCGAACGGGATCGAGCGGACGTGCCGCGCGTGCAGGGCGCGGAGCGTCGTGAGTTCGGGGGTGCGCGGGCCGTGATAGCCTACCCTGCGAAGATACCCGTCGAGATCGAAGCACTCCGACATCGCCGCATCATGGTGGCACAAGGTAGGGAGCGAGTGGAGAAGATCGAGCTCGGCGACGGCCGCAGGCTCTTCGGGGCCGATCCCGCCGCCTACACGAGGGGCAGGCCCGAATATCCGCAGGCCCTCTACGAGGAGCTGCGCGCTCGTTGCGCACTGGGTGCGGACAAGCGCGTCTTCGAGATCGGCCCGGGACCGGGGCTCGCGACGCGCCGACTGCTCGCCCTCGGAATCGCGCGGCTCACCGCGGTCGAGCCGGACGCGCGCCTCGCAACTTACCTGCGCG
>JBOHZT010000570.1:0-1540 GCA_050738535.1 Steroidobacteraceae bacterium | reverse complement strand
TGTCGAGCCTCGCCGGCGTGTCGGCCGCGCGCGAGCGTGGAATCGACGTGCTCGTGACCGATCATCACTTGCCGGGGCCCGCGCTGCCGGCGGCGAACGTCATCGTCAACCCGAATGCCGCCGCGAGCTGCTTCGGGAGCCGGGCGCTCGCGGGCGTCGGCGTCGCGTTCTATGTCGCGGCGGCCGTGAGGCGCACGCTCGATGCCGCCGGGGCGCTCGCAGGCGGCGCGTCGAGCGCTGCGGCGTTCCTCGATCTCGTCGCGCTCGGCACCGTCGCCGATCTCGTGCCGCTCGACGGCAACAACAGGGTGCTCGTCGCGCAGGGTCTGGAGCGCATCCGCGCCGGGCGCTGCGTGCCGGGCATCGAGGCGCTCGCGGGCATCGCCGGCCGGCGTCGCGCCAATCTCATCGCCGCGGATCTCGCGTTCGGGATCGCCCCGCGTCTCAACGCGGCCGGGCGGCTCGACGATATGAGCATCGGCATCCGATGCCTGCTCGCGCAGGAGCGTAGCGAGGCCGAGGCGCTCGCGGCACAGCTCGATCAGCTCAATCAGGAGCGGCGTGCCATCGAGGCTCGCATGCAGGTGGAGGCGCTCGCCGCGATTCGGCTCCTCGAGGATCCGGCCTCGCTCGCCGCCCGGCGCAGCGCCCTCACGCTCTTCGATGAGAGTTGGCACCAGGGCGTGGTCGGGCTCGTCGCCGGACGCATCAAGGAGAAGGCTCGGCGTCCGGTGGTCGCCTTCGCGCGGGTGGGCAACGGTCTGCTGCGCGGCTCGGCCCGATCGATCCCAGGGCTGCACATCCGTGATGCCCTCGACGCCGTCGCCGTGCGCCATCCCGATCTCATTCAGCGCTTCGGGGGACACGCGATGGCCGCGGGGCTGACCCTCGCCGAGGCGAACCTCGATGCCTTCGCGCGCGCGCTCGACGAGGAGGTGGCGCGGTCGCTCGGGACGCTGCTCGACCGCGATTGCATCGAGACCGACGGCGAGCTTGCGGCGCACGAGATCGCGCTCGAGACGGCCGAGGCGCTGCGCGGGGGCGGCCCGTGGGGGCAGGCGTTTCCGGAGCCGTGCTTCGATGGGTTGTTCTCCATCCGCAGCACGCGGGTGGTCGGCGAGCGGCATCTCAAGATGTGGGTCGAGGTGCCCCGCAGCGGCCGCACGTTCGATGCCATCGCGTTCAACCACCTCGAGGCTCCCGCCGCGGGCGGTGCGCACGAGAGGCCCGAGGGGTTGCCGGCGGGCGATGTCCTGCTCGTCTACCGGCTCGACGTGAACGAGTACCGCGGCGAGCGGCGCTTGCAGCTGCTGGTCGATCACGTGCTCGCGCCATGAGCGAGGTGCGAACGCGAACGAGCGATGCGGAGGCGGGTAGGGCGATGAAACGCATCCTGGTCTGGACCGGCGGCCGCGAGCAGGCGCTCTGCGACGCGCTCGCCCGGCTCGAGGGCGCCGAGATCGAGCGGGCCGCGGATCGGGCCCACGCGCTGCGCGCAATGGGAGCGGTCGACGGGTTCATCACCTCGACCGTCCTGTGG
>JBOHZT010000569.1:0-1540 GCA_050738535.1 Steroidobacteraceae bacterium | reverse complement strand
CGAGCCGCGCCACGGAGGAGAGCACTGCCAGGTGGCGAAGATTCGGTAGGGAAGCGCTCATGCGGGGTCACCATCAGGCGACGAGTTCACGGTCCCAATCGTATGCAATTTCTTATAGCCGGCGCCATTTTGCAATTGGCGCCCTGCGAGCCCCGGGCGGAGAATCTCGACCAGGTCCAGCATTGAGGCATACCTCGGTGAGCGTCGTTTGCACCAACCCGCCGCGCGCGGATCGTGCCGCGGTCGAGCGCCTCGGCGCGAGCGGTGTCGCCACGGTCCACGAGGCACAAGGTCGCACCGGGCTCCTCGCCCCTTACATGCGGCCGATCTTCGCGGGCGCCCGTATCGCCGGAACGGCCGTGACGGTGAGCCTTGCGCCCTGCGACAACTGGATGATCCATGTAGCGGTCGAGCAGTGTCGCGAGGGAGACGTGCTCGTCGTCGCGCCGACCTCGTACTCCGATGCCGGCTACTTCGGTGAGCTCCTTGGCTGCTCGTTGCGAGCGCGTGGCGTCCGTGCGCTCGTGATCGATGCCGGAGTACGCGACGTGCGCGACCTCACCGGGATGGGATTCCCGGTCTGGTCGAGAGTCATCTCGGCCCAAGGCACGGTGAAGGAGACCTTGGGGAGCGTAAACGTCCCCGTCGTTTGCGCAGGCGCTCTGGTCCATCCGGGCGATGTCGTCGTCGCCGACGATGACGGGGTCTGTATCGTTCCGCGGCGCAACGTGAGTCAGGTCGCAGACGCCAGCGCGGCACGGGAGGCAAAGGAAGCGAAGACGCGCGAGCGGCTGAAGGCGGGCGAGCTCGGGCTCGACATCTACCAGATGCGGGAAAAGCTGGCGGCGCGCGGCCTGATCTACCGCGACGCGCCGCAGGAGGACTGAGCGCGTGCTGCGGTCCATCCCCGCGACCCTGATGCGCGGTGGCACCTCAAAGGGGCTCTACTTCAACGCGCGTGACCTTCCCGGTGAGCGCTCGATCCGCGATCGGGTGCTGCTCGCGGCGATGGGCTCTCCCGACAGCCGCCAGATCGACGGGATCGGCGGCGCGCATCCGCTCACGAGCAAAGTGGCGGTCGTGGGTCCCGCGAGCCGAGCCGATGCCGACGTCGATTACCTCTTCCTGCAGGTCGTCGTCGACAAGGCCGAGGTCAGCGACTCGCAGAACTGCGGCAACATCCTCGCTGGCGTCGGCCCGTGGGCGATCGAGAACGGCTTCGCTCCCATTGCCGGGCCGGTCACGCCGGTGCGCATCCACATGGTCAATACCGGCAGCATCGCCGTTGCGCATGTGCCGACGGCGAGCGGGGCCGTGGAATACGAGGGCGATGTGCGCATCGATGGTGTCCCCGGAACGGCCGCCGGCATCAGCATCGAGTTTCTGGACGTCGCGGGCTCATCCTGCGGCTCCCTTTTCCCGACGGGCAGCCCCTCGGACCGCCTCGAGGGGGTGGAGCTCACCTGCATCGACAACGGCATGCCTGTCGTGCTGCTCGCTGCCCGGGATTTCGGCATCAGCGGCACGGAGTCGCCGCAGG
>JBOHZT010000568.1:0-1542 GCA_050738535.1 Steroidobacteraceae bacterium | reverse complement strand
GCCGGGCTACCTCCCGCAATGGGGCTCGCGTGGGGGGCATGGCCGGCCGTACCTGCACTCATCGTCACGCCGGCTCCGACCGTCGGCGCCTGCACGCTGGAGGCCGCCCCACCCGCCGGCGTCGGCCGCTCGGATCCGCGGGCCGCATGCCGCTGCAGGATCGAGGAGAACTCCTCCATGAAGGAGTCATAGCGCATCTCGAGCCGCCCGACCTGGTCGGCAAACCGGTTGAACGCGACGACCGCCGGAATGGCCGCGAACAGCCCGAACGCCGTCGCGATCAACGCCTCCGATATGCCAGGCGCGACCGTCGTGAGCGTCGCCTGCTGGACCTCTCCGAGTCCGGCGAATGCGGCCATGATGCCCCAAACCGTGCCGAAGAGACCGACGTACGGGCTCGTCGAGCCGACCGTGGCGAGCGTCGCGAGACTCTGCTCGAGCCGGTCGATTTCCTTCAACTGGGCGACCCGCATCGCCCGGCGCGCGCCCTCGAGCAGCTGGTCGGTCGGCACGCTGCCCTGCTGGCGCAAGCGCGCGAATTCGCGGAAGCCGAACTCGAAGATGCTCGCCATGCCCGTCGCGCCGCCGCGCGCCTCGATCCCGCGATACAGCTGGGCGAGATCGCCTCCCGACCAGAAGCTGTGCTCGAACTGGTCGGCCTCCTGGCGCGCCCGGCGGATCACCATGCGCTTCTGGAAAATGATCGCCCACGAGGTGAGCGAGGCGAAGGCAAGCACGGCGAGGACGAACTGCACCACCGCGCTCGCCTGCACGATCATCCGAACGATTGACAAGTCATGCGGCATGTTCAGGCCCGCTCCTCAAGCCGAGTTCCCAGGAGATCGACCATGAATTCCGGCAAACGTTGCGGGCGTAGCGTCCGCGCATCGAGGCATGCGACGCGGACCTCGGCCTCCGCGATGAGTACGTCTTGCCGCAGCGCGTCCTGCCCGCCTCCCGGCCCGCCGCGGCGGTGGATGCGCTGCACGAAGCCGATCGACGCCCCGCCGGCGCGCGCCGCCTCGCAGCTGACGCGAAGCTCATCGTCGAGCCGCGCCGGGTGCCGGAAACGAATCTCCAGGCTCGCCACGGTGAAGAGGATGCTTTGCTCATCGGCGAGCGCCCTCTGGGAGATCCCGAGCGAGCGCAGCCACTCCGTCCGGGCGCGCTCGAAGAATTTGAGATAGCTCCCGTGGTAGACGACGCCGCCGCCGTCGGTGTCCTCCCAGTAGACCCGCGCGGGCCACGTGAAGCTCACTTGCGCGGCTCCAGCGGCAGCGGCATCGATCCGCTGCCCGAGGGCTCGGGACGCTGGAAATGCCGGTAGGTTCTCGGCGGCGCCATCCGACCCCGCGCCGTGCGCAGGAGCAGCCCCTGCTGGATCAGGAACGGCTCGATCACCTCCTCGAGCGTGCCGCGATCCTCGCCGAGGGCGGCCGCGAGCGTCTCGATGCCGACGGGCCCACCTGAGAACTTGTCGATGATCGTCGTCAGCAGCTTCTGGTCGAGCGTGTCCAAGCCCTCCGGATCCACCTCGAGCAG
>JBOHZT010000567.1:0-1543 GCA_050738535.1 Steroidobacteraceae bacterium | reverse complement strand
GCCGGGAAAGGGCGGCGCCACCGCGCGGATCAAATTGTGCACCCGCGCCGCGGGCCATGCCCAGTCGATGCGGCCGTCCTCGGGCGTACGCCGGCCGAAGTAACTGCCCGCGGCGAGATTCATCGGCTGCGCGGGCGGCGGCCCCGCGCCCAGGAGCGGCAGCGTGCGGGTGATGAGGCGCGCGGCCGCCGCGGCCGCCGTGAGCGACACGGTGAGTGCCGTGTCGTCGATTCCGATCGGAATGCGCTCCTGCGCGACGATGGCGCCCGCGTCGGGCTTCCTTACCATGTAGTGCAGCGTCACGCCCGTCTCGCGCTCGCCGTTGAGGATGGCCCAGTTGACGGGCGCTCTCCCCCGATACTTCGGCAGGAGCGAGCCGTGCAGGTTGAGCGCGCCCCAGCTCGCGGCGGCGAGCAGGGGCTCGTCGAGGAGCGAGCGGTAATAAAACGAGAACAGATACTGCGGCGCGAGCGCGCGGACTCGGCCGATCGAGCGCTCCTCGCGAGGATCCGCCGTGACGGCGTCCACCCCCCGCTCGCGGGCGAGCTCGGCGACGCTGCGGAACCAGCGCGTCTCGGCCGGGGAATCCTCGACGGTGAAGACGAGCGGCACGTCGACGCCGCCATCGAGGAGCGCCTCGAGCGCGCGATAGCCCACCTCGCTGTACGCGAAGACGACCGCCCTAACCACGGACGGCTTCCGTCGAGCGGCGGCGCATCACACACCCGTCTTCTCGGGCGAGGACTCGAGCCCGCGCGAGGACTCGAGCCCGCGCGGGGACTCGAGCCCGCGCGGCCCACCGGCTTCCTCCCGGCCATCGAGCACCGCGGCGATCATGTATCGCGGTCGTCCGCGCACCTGCTCGTAGATGCGCCCGACGTACTCTCCGATCAGCCCGATGCCGAAGAGCGCGAGCCCGACCAGGAAGAAGACGATCCCGAACAGGGTGAACACGCCCTGCGCCTCCGGCCCGACGATCAGCCGGCGGATCGCGAGATACACCACGAACAGCCCCGCGAGCGCCGAGATCGCCATGCCGAGCATCGAGTACAGCTGCAGCGGCACGGCCGTGAAGCTCGTGATCAGATCGAAGTTGAGCCGGATGAGCTTGTAGAGCGAGTACTTCGAGGCGCCGGCGCGGCGCGCCTCGTGGGCCACCTCGATCTCCGCGGGATCGCGCGCGTAGAGATAGGCGAGCGCCGGGATGAACGTGTTGAGCTCCTGCGTCGCATTGACCGCGTCGACCACCCCTCTCGAATAGGCCCGCAGCATGCAGCCCTGGTCGGTGATGCGGATCTGGGTGGTGCGATCGCGGACGATGTTGATCGCCTTCGACGTCCAGCGTCTCGCCCAGTGATCCTGGCGGCCGCGGCGCACCGTGCCGACGTAGTCGTGGCCCGCCCGGGCCGTCTCGAGAAGCCGCGGAATCTCCTCCGGCGGGTTCTGCAGATCGGCGTCGAGGGTGATGATGACGGCGCCGGCCGCGTACTCGAACCCCGCGAGGATCGCGGCATGCTGACCGAAATTGCGGTGCAGCAAGATC
>JBOHZT010000566.1:0-1556 GCA_050738535.1 Steroidobacteraceae bacterium | reverse complement strand
CCCGGTGAGCTTGAGCTCGATCTGCTTGCCGAGCCGCTGTGCGAGGTCGCGCACCATGCGCGGGAAGCGGCTGAACACGAAGCTGATCGGCAGCATCCGCACGCGCATGACGCTCTCTTGCAGCTCGCGCATGTTGCGCTCGAGCTGCGCGAGACCGGAGCGGAACTGCTCGGCCGAAGGACCATCGAGGCCGCGTCCCAGCTGGCTGAGGATGGCCTGGGTGATGACGAGCTCGCCGACGGTGTTCATGAGCTCGTCGATCTTCTCGACGCTCACGCGAATGGATCCGGTATCGCCGATGGCCGTGATGGTCGGGGCGTCGGCCCGGTGCGTCTCGGCTCGCGGGTGAGCCGCGGCTCGAGCGTGCGCCTCTGCCGGGTGTGCGTCGGGTCGCGCGAGCGCCTCGGTGCGCGGATGCGCGTCAGCGCTCGGATGTGCTTCGGCCGCCGCGGGCGGATCGGTGGCGGCGGATGCGGCAGGCCCATCGGCCGCCGGTGCATCGCCTGCAGTGGACACACGGCGCACGTCGAGATCGGATTCACCGGTGGCCCAGTCGAAGACCTCGCGGATCGCCTCCTCGGTGGCGGTGCCGCGCAGCTCGATCTCCCAGCCCATGTGGCAGGCTTGCGGATCGAGCTCGGCGAGCGGCGGCAGCGCGAGCACGTCCGTCCTCACCTCGATGCGGCCGAGCGTGGCGAGTTCCCGGAACATGCGCAGCGGATCGTTGCCGCGCGCGAAGAATTGCGCGTAGGGGTGGAAGCGGATCCGCCAGCAGGCCTCGGGCGGGCCCCCAGCGCCGCGACGGTCGGCCGGCCGTGCGCCCGACTCGCCGGCGCCCTTCTGCGCGATGGCGAGCTCGAGATCGAACTGCAGGTCGGCGACGCGCTGCGCGTCGGTCGGGAGCTTGCCTTGTACCGCGCGCAGCATGTCCCGCATCACGTCGACGGACTTGAGCAGCAGATTCGAGATCGCGTCGGAGACCGTGAGACGGTTTCCGCGCAGCTCGTCGAGGAGCGTTTCGAGGCTGTGGGTGAACGAGGCGATGTCGCCGAAACCGAACGTCGCGCTGCCGCCCTTGATGGAATGCGCGACGCGGAAGATCGTGTTGATGATCTCGGGGTCCGGCGCGCCGGTGTCGAGCGCGAGGAGCGCGGCCTCCATCGCGTCGAGCGCCTCGAAACCTTCCTCGAAGAACGCGCCGTGGAACTGGGTGAGATCGAGAGACATGGTTACGCGCTCGGCCGTCCGAGCAGATCGGCGAGCCCGAGCAGTCGTGCGGACTCCTCGAAAACCGCAGACTCGCCGGCCATCCGCAGCTCGAACGCGCCGTTGCGGCGGTCGCGGGCAAAGGCCGCGAGCAGCTGCAAGGTCGCCGTGTCGATGCGCCGCACGTCGGCCGTGTCGATTGTGACGACCTGCACGAGTTGCACGAGCTCGGAGAGCCTCAGTTTCAGCGACTCGGCGCCGGCGAGCATGCATTCGGCAGGCAGCCGCAGCGCCTGCGGCGCGGGCGGCGAGCGGCTCGAGTGACCCGAGCCGCCGGAGCGGCCCGCGCC
>JBOHZT010000565.1:0-1564 GCA_050738535.1 Steroidobacteraceae bacterium | reverse complement strand
GTGAGCGCGCACGGGCTGCACCTGGTCGAGTCCGGCCTTCACTCGCTCGAGCAGATCGCGCTTGCGGGCGGCGTCCTTGTCGCCGCTCTTCGATGCGCGCGCCGCGCGATCGAGCGCCTTGTCGACGCTTGCGAGATCCGCGAGCGCGAGCTCGGTGTTGATCGTCTGGATGTCCGCGAGCGGATCGACCTTCCCCGAGACGTGCACGATGTCGCCATTCTCGAAGCAGCGCACGATGTGCGCGATCGCGTCGACCTCGCGGATGTGCGCGAGGAATTGGTTCCCGAGCCCCTCCCCCTGCGAGGCACCCGCGACGAGCCCTGCGATGTCGACGAGCTCGACGGTCGCCGGCACGATCTTCTCGGGCTTCGCGATCGCGGCGAGCTCGCCGAGCCGCGGGTCCGGCACCGCAACCATGCCGACGTTCGGATCGATGGTGCAGAAAGGATAGTTCTCGGCCGCGATCCGGGCGCTGGTGAGCGCATTGAAGAGTGTCGATTTCCCGACGTTCGGCAGACCGACGATTCCGCATCTGATGGACATGATTGGCGTCGCGAGCGGTTAAGGGGACCCGGAGGCGGGCGCGGACCCGCTGCGCGCGGGGGTCTCACGCGAGTGCAGCCGATTCATCGCGACCTGAGCGCCCTGCTCGACCATGACGGGAACGGCGTCCGCACCGGCCTCGACCGCCTCGAGGATCGCGCGCTCATCGTCGGCCGCTGGCCGCGTGAGGACGTGCTCGATCCCCTCGCCCTTGGCGCCAGGACGGCCGATACCGATCCGCAAGCGCCAGAACGACTCACCGACATGCGCCATGACATCGCGAACTCCGTTGTGTCCGGCAGCGCCTCCGCCGTGCTTCAGACGCACCGTCCCCGGCGGGAAGTCGAGCTCGTCGCAGGCGACGAGGATCTCCTGCGGCGGCACCTTGTAGAAGTGCGCGACACGGCCGACGGCCGCGCCGCTCTCGTTCATGTACGTCGTCGGCTTCACGAGCCACACCTCCGCCGTCGCCACGCGAATCCGCGCAAGCTCGGCCTGGAACCGCGGCTCGAGCCGAAACGTACCGCCGTAGCGGCGTGCCAGCGCATCGGCCAGCCAGAAGCCCACGTTGTGGCGGGTGCGCGCATACTGCGCGCCCGGATTGCCGAGCCCGGCAATCACCTTCAGCGCCGTTGCAGCCATGGCGGCCTGTGCCCGCTACTTCTTGCTCTCCTTCTTGGCAGGTTTGGCAGGCGCGGACTCCTTCTTCTGCTCCGCAGCCCCCGCGGCTGCAGCGCCGGCGGGTGCCGCAGCCGCACTCGCCGCAGCGCCCTCCGCGGGAGCAGCCGCTGCGGCCTCGGCCGTCGCTGCCTCAGGCTCCTCGGCGCGCGGGCTGTGGATCGAGACGACCGGACGGTTGCGGCCATGCGCCAGATCGGTGATGACGACACCTTCCGGCAGCGGGATGTCCGCGAGGAATTTCGTCTCGTCGAGATTCATCTCCGCGAGATCGACCTCCAGGTGCTCCGGCAGGTCCTTGGGCAGGCACGTCACCTCCACGTCGGACTGCGTGTGCGAGACC
>JBOHZT010000564.1:0-1565 GCA_050738535.1 Steroidobacteraceae bacterium | reverse complement strand
GAGCGTGAGGAGCTCTCCCTGCTCGAGCTGCTGAGCGAGGACCCCGACATCGGCGCGAACACGACGCTCGCGGCGCTCGGCGGTACCGCGAATGCGCACTCGCCGGCGCCGATCCTCACCGCCTTCGGCGCGCTCGCGCTCGAGGCGTATCACTTCGATCTCGCCGCCAAGCGAGCCAATCAGGCGCTCGCGGAGGATCCGCGCTCGGGCAGCGCGCTGCGCCTGCTCGCCCGGGTGCACGTGCTGCAGGGAGATGCCGGCGGGGCGATGCTCGCCGCGCGGGAGGCCATGAAAGTGGATCCGGCGGGCAGCACGCTCGAGATCGCGGACGTGTTGACGGGCCTCGATCGGCCGCAGGAGGCGCGGGCCGAGCTCGAGAAGCTCCGCGACGCGGGTGTCTCGGCCGCGGTGATCGATTCGCGGCTCGCTATGCTCGCGTTCCAGAACGGCGACGTGACGGATGCGCAGCGCCGCTTCGAGCAGCTCGTCGAGCGGGGCGATGCTCCCGGATCGACCTATCTCTATCTCGGCGACATCGCGGCACGGGCGGGGAATGAGGCCGAGGCCCTCACCGATTACCGGCAGCTGAGCGAGACCCCGCTCGCGCTCACGGCCGATACGCGCTCGGCGGGCATCCTGCTCGAGGAGGGCAAGCGCAGCCAGGCGCTCGGCGTGTTCGACGGCTACGAGAGCGAGCACCCCGAGGAGGCGGTCGACGTGGCGCTCGCCAAGGCGGATCTGCTCGCCGATCACGGCGACGCCAAGAGCGGGCTCGGATTCATCCTGACGGCGCTGCGGCGGTTTCCGGAATTTCCGCGGCTCGAGTATGAGCGCGCGACGCTTCTCGAGCGCACTGGGCAGGTCGATGCGTCGGTGCGGGTGTTCGGGCAGCTGCTGCGCGCGCGGCCCGGCGATCCCAACCTCATGAACGCGCTCGGCTACACGCTCGCCGATCACCGGATGCAGCTCGGGCGGGCCCAGTCGCTGATCCGGCGCGCGCTCGCGGCTGCCCCCGACAACCCGGCCATTCTCGATAGTCTCGGCTGGGTGACGCTCCGGCGCGGCAATGCGCGCGGCGCGCTTCCCTACCTCGAGCGCGCCTACGCGATCAGCCGCGACCCGCAGATCGCGGCGCACTGGGGCGAGGCGCTCTGGGCGAGCGGCGCGAAGTCGGAGGCGCGCAAGGTGTGGGCCGGCGCGCTGGCCCGCAATCCGGATTCCAAGGCGTTGAAGGAAGCGGTGCACCGCCTGGTGCACTCCGGAACGAGCTGATGCGGCGCCGGTGGGCCGCGCCGCGCCGGAGCCAGCTCCTCGCGGCGCTCGCCATCGTCCTCCTCGCCGGCTGCGTGACCGCGCCGCGACGTTCGGCGGTGATCGTTCCGTGGGCCCAGGAGCGCGCGCACCTGCAGTCGCTGCGCTCGTTCGAGCTGACGGGCCGGGTGGCGGTCGCGGCCGGCGGCGAGGGCTTCAGCGCGCATCTCGACTGGCGGCAGCGCGGGCCGCAGAGCACCGTCGATCTCAACGGCCCGTTCGGCATCGGCGGCGTCCATGTGGTCGCGAACGGC
>JBOHZT010000563.1:0-1574 GCA_050738535.1 Steroidobacteraceae bacterium | reverse complement strand
GCTCCGCGTCGAGCCATGTGAGCCGCGCGAGGCCGCCCGAGAGGCGCAGGCTCGTCTCGAGCGATTCGGCGAGCCGGGAGGCGGCGTCGGGCTTGATGCGCAGGCGGTCGACGACCACCTCGAGGGTGTGTTTTTTCTTCGGATCGAGCGCGAGGGGCTCGACGAGTTCGCGCACGCGGCCGTCGACGCGTACGCGGACGAAGCCCTGTCCGGCGAGGTCCTGCAGGATGTCGGCGTGCGCGCCCTTGCGGTCGCTCACGAGCGGCGCGAGCAGCGCGACGGCCGTCCCCTCGGGCAGGTCGAGGATCTGGTCCACCATCTGGCTCACCGTCTGTGCGGTGAGATCGATGCCGTGGTCGGGGCAGCGCGGCGTGCCGGCGCGCGCGAAGAGCAGGCGCAGGTAGTCGTGGATTTCCGTCACGGTGCCGACGGTCGAGCGCGGATTGTGCGAGGCGGCCTTCTGCTCGATCGCGATGGCCGGCGAGAGCCCCTCGATGGCGTCGACATCGGGCTTGTCCGTCATCGACAGGAACTGGCGGGCGTAGGCGGAGAGCGACTCGACGTAGCGCCGCTGCCCCTCGGCGTACAGCGTGTCGAACGCGAGCGAGGACTTGCCGGAGCCCGAGAGCCCCGTCACGACGATCAGCCGCTCGCGCGGGAGGTCGAGATCGATGCTCTTGAGGTTGTGGGTGCGCGCGCCGCGGACGCGAATGTACTGCATGGATGCGTGCGCTAACGGAAGCGTCTTTCCGGCTCTATACAGACGTGCCAATGCCGTGCGCCGACCTTTGATGCGAAAGACTTCTGACGGAAGAGGAAAAGCATCAAATTCATTGGGTGCGGCTCCTTTCGGCGACACGATTCATGCCGCGAGGCGCTGCTGATCGAGCCATTGGGGTAGTTGCGTAGGCGCTCCTGGCCTTTATGAAAGGCCAGGTACTCATCCCAATCTCCGCTCATGCGCAGGGCGCGCAACCGCGATACCGCCGTGCGAGTACCTCTGCAACGGAAGATTCAACCGCGCATCCAGGGGGGGAACGCTTCCGACGCAATGATCGCTGTAGCCCAGCCGCCGTACCTGCGCCGGACCGAAAAGACTCATCAGCCCGCGACATCGCTCCCGCGCATAGCGGTGCCGGCCACCCGGCGTCCTCACCTCATCCTCTCGGCTCTCCTGGTCCTGCCACAACCGATTCAGGTGCCCCTGAAGCAGCAATCTCATCAGCTCCTGTCCCCGCACCGCAATGTGCCGCTCGATCTCGCCGTGCTCCTCGAAGCTCCTCTCGAGCTCGGCCAGCTCACCGATCAGCCCCTCCAGCTCTCGCCGGGCCGGCTGGTATTCCTCCAAGGCTTGCGCGTTGCGGTACGATTCCATAGGCGACGTGCTCCTTCAGCGGTGGGATAACTGACGTTCAATCCGTTACCTACCATGTTGTGAACACGTCGCCTAGCAGCCTGTCGGACTTGACGAGGGTAGATAGGCGATAATCACAGGAGGTCTCCTCGGTACCAGAGCAGGGTGAGCATGAGTAATTTCCGCCCGATCAACCGTGACACCGGCTTTCTGCTGCCGC
>JBOHZT010000562.1:0-1575 GCA_050738535.1 Steroidobacteraceae bacterium | reverse complement strand
TTGACGGTGCTGCGGCAGCTCGAGTTTCCGGTCGGCTCCGATCCGCTCGCGGTACGGCGCTGGATCTCCCGCCTGAGCCTCGAGGGCCTCGAGCACCGCCAGCCGGCTGCGCTGTCGCTCGGCCAGCAGCAAAGAGTCGCACTCGCCCGGGCATTGGTGCGGCCTGCGAATCTGCTGCTGCTCGACGAGCCGTTCTCGGCGCTCGATGCGCCGTTGCGCGCGCGGTTGCGCCAGGAGCTGCTCGAGCTGCAAGAGGAGTTCCCCGCCGCCACCGTCCTCGTCACGCACGATCCGGAGGAAGCGGCCTTGCTCGCGGATGAGATTTTGCTCATCGAAACCGGCCGGGTACTGCAGGTCGGAGCGACCGCCGAGGTCTTCAGACGCCCCGTAAACGAAAGGGCCGCGCGCCTGCTCGGGGCGCGCAATACCGCCGCCGGGCTCGCGGCCGGCACGAACCGGATCGCGATCGGCCGCGGCGTCACGCTTTCGGTCGCCGGTCCGCCCCTCACGCCCGGCACGCGCGTGGGCTGGAGCTGCTCGCCGGCGCGTGCTCGGATCGGCGCGGGCGGCACCTATCCCGCGGCCGTGGAGACCGCGAGACAGGTTGGCATCGACCGACAAATCACGGTGCGCATCGGCGACACCCGCTTGACCTTGCTCGACGGCGCCTGCGCCGCTCGTCCCGGCGACGAGTGCCGCATCGATATCGATCCGGACGCGTTCCAGGTCTGGCCGCTTCCCTAGCCGTGATCGGTAAGCGCGTCGCGAGCTACTGCGCGACCCTGCGCGAGGAACCGCTCTCCTTGCGAGCCCGCGTGTGCGGCGCAGGCGCCTCCTCTTCCTCGTCGGACTCGGACTCCTCGGTCGAGGAGAGCAGCGCCGGGTTGACCTCGCTTTCCGCAAGCTCCGTGAGTCGCTCGTCGAACGCCTTGCCTTCCTCGAGGGCGCGCTCCATCGCGCCCGCGGGAATCTCCTCGCCGAGGGCTTCGGCAAGCGATCTTGCCGTGCCCCACGCCGCGATGCAGTAGTGCTCGAGCTTCTGCATCGCGCCGAGCAAAACCACATCCCGCGCCGGACCCTGCGCCAGCTCCTGCACATGCTCGCGCGCGTCGCTGATGAGTCCTTCGGCGGCCGGGTTTCGCTTGCGCCCCGGACGCTCCTCGAGTTCATCGAAGGCGGCATCGAGTTCCTCGATGATTCGCTCGCTCTCCTCTTGCCGCTGCTCGATGCACCTACGCAGCTCTTCGGCTTCCACGGCCTTCGCAAACCGCGGGAGCAGGCGCGCGAGCTGAGTCTCCGCGCTGTGTATCTCTTGCAGCTCCATCACCAGAATCTCGTTGGCGTCCGGCGATTGCCTGTGCGCTCGCTTGCTCGACTTTCCCTTTGGCATGTGTCTCTCCGATCTATCGGAAGCGAGTGACGAGCAAGGCGCGTGCCGCAGGTCCCGCTGCCCCGCCCGAGCGGTGCCGACGGACGGGTGCAGCGGTTTCAGAGCGGCCTCGCGGCGTCATGTCCGGAAAGCCGCCCGAGTCCTTGACGGTCCGCATGACGAAATTGGAATTGAGATCCTTCACC
>JBOHZT010000561.1:0-1586 GCA_050738535.1 Steroidobacteraceae bacterium | reverse complement strand
CTCCTGCACGGCGGTTGCGAGCAGCTGCGGCACGGCCTGTCCCCCATACTCCGGGCTCGCGCCGAGCTGAGGCCAGCCGTCCTCGACGAACTGCCGGTAGGCCGCTTTGAAGCCCGCCGGCGCCGTGACCCCGGATGCGCTCCAGTGGGCGCCCTCGGCATCGCCCGGCTGGTTGAGCGGCGCGAGCACGGATTCCGCGAATCGGGCCGCCTCGCCGAGCACCGTCTGCGCGAGCTCGGGCAGATCCTCCGGGAGACCTGCGCACCCCTCGAGCGCCTGCACACCGATCAACTCGTTGAGGACGAATCCGATGTCTTCGAGCGGCGCGCGGTACATGGGGTCGATGCCTCCTCGGGTATGGGCGCCCGCCCAAGCGGCGTCACGCGTGCGCCAGCGCCGGAACGATGCTCGCGGCGATGAAATCGACGAATTGCTGCACCCTGAGATCCGCCACGAGCTCCTCGGGGTAAACGGCCTTCAGCAGCTCGCCCGCGGGCGGGGTCCATTCCGGCAGGACCCGCATCAGCTTCCCGGTCGCGAGGCCCTGGCGGCAGAGGAACTCGGGTAGCAGCCCAATGCCGAGCCCGGCAGCCGTCGCCGCATGCAGCACCGCGGGGTCGTTGACCGTCAGCTTGGGTGACAGGCACACCTCGGCGCGCTGTGCGCCGCGCGCGAGGAGCAGTCGCAGCTCGGGGCTCTCGCCCTCGGGCGCCAGCACGTCGTGCTGGTGGAGATCTTCGGGCCGTAGCAGGGCCCCGTGCTGGTCGAGGTAGGCTGGCGTCGCGCAGAGCACCACCGGCGGCGCGCCGAGTGCCCGCTCGACAATGCCGGACAGGGCGGGAGCTCTCGTACAAAGTGCCACGTCACAAGACTCGAGATCCCGCGCATGCAGCACCACCTCGAGCGGCACCTCGGGAAAGCTCTCGAGGAACCGGGGGACGAGCGGCGTGAGGAGCACCCGGCCGAAGGTCGAGTCGGCGGCGACCCTGAGCGGCCGGGAATGGGGCGCACGCAGCCGGGCGACCTGCGATTGCGCCGTCTCGGTTTCCTCCACGAGCCGCCTCGCGTGCGGATACACGGCACGGCCGGCCGCGGTGAGCGCGAGCTTGCGCGTGGTGCGCTCGAGCACGCGCACTCCGAGGGTCCGCTCGAGGTCCGCGACCGCGCGGCTCACGGCCGCCTTCGGCACGCCGAGCGAGCGGGCCGCAGCCGAGAAACCGTTGAGATCGACCACCTTCGCCAGCACGGCGAGCTGCGCAGGCATCCAGATGCGATTCAGGATTGGACTCATTAACAAAGCAATCGACCGGCCGGATGGGCCTATTGTTTCACCGATGGTTCCGTGGCGCCAGCTCGCTCTGCACAGCGAGCGCCGCAGGGGCCACTCGGGTAGCCTATGTCGCTTGAACGGAAGGAGCCTCACTTGAAACTCTCGGTATACGCCCTGTCGGTCGAAGCCGTCTCCATCAGCCTCACCGCGCTCACGAAGATCCTCGGCAAAGCGGCCGAGCACGCGAGTGCCAGGAAATTCGATTCCGCCGTGCTGGTCGGTGCCCGGCTCGCGCCGGACATGTACCCGCTCGGCA
>JBOHZT010000560.1:0-1588 GCA_050738535.1 Steroidobacteraceae bacterium | reverse complement strand
CGCCGAACTGCGCCGAGAGGCTGAGGCCCGAGGCCCAGATCCCGTGGAACCCCGCTTCGCGCACGATGCGCGCGGACAGGCCGTTGTGCGCCTCCATCAGGAACTCGAGCCGCTCGCTCGCGAGCATCCGGCGCAGCTTCGCGGCGCGCGTCTCCTCGCGCGAGTCCCGGCTCGCGCTCATGGCAGCGCCTCGGCGCGCGACGCGGCCTCGATCCGCGGCAGCACCTCACGCGCCGCGCGCACCACATCGGCCGGAAAATCGATCTCGATCCAGGGCAGCCCCGTGCAATCGGCGACTTCGAACCGGCGGCCGTGCTCGCGCAGCAAATCGCGCACCGCCTCCTCGTGCGGCAGATCGGCGCGGCCGGCCTCGATGTAGCCGCCCACGAGCTGCGCGAGCCGGCGCGCCTCGATCGAATCGAGCCGGAAGAAGCCGATCGACTCGCCGACGGTGTCGTACTCGAGGTCCGGCGCGAGCGCCTTGCGCAGCTCGATCGGCACCCCGGACCGCATGCACAGCTTGACCGGCTCGGCGCCCGGCTCGAAGCCCCGATCGATCAACACGCGATTGGCGGGCCCTTTGCCGGCCGCGAGAGCCGCCATGATCCGCTCGTCGTAGAGCACGTCGGCGTCCATGAGCAGCACGTCGCCACCGCCCGTGAGCGCGTCGGCGGCCGTGTGGAGCGACAGCATGCTGCCGAGCTGATACTGCTCGTTCACGACGATGTGCGGGCGCGGCCGCCAGCCGAGACGATCAAGCGCGGCCTCGATGAGGTCGCGGCGAAAGCCGAGCACCAGCACGACGTCCGTGACCCCCACCGCCTGCAGCTGCAGCAGATGGCGCTCGAGCAAGCTCTTGCCCCCGAGCTCGAGCAGGCACTTCGGCAGCTGCTCTCCCGCGGGCTGCTCGAGACGCGAGCCTCGGCCCGCAGCAAGAATGATGGCGCGCATGGGTTTCGAGTCCTCGATCCGCTGAAATTTACAACAGCCAAGAGCCTCGCGCCCTCAGTCTCCGGCCGCGGCGAGGAGCACGCGGCGGCGCCGCGTGCGCTCCATGAAGTACAGATAGAGCAGCCCCGGCAGGCCGAGCGCGATCTCCCGCGCACGCTTGGCGAGCGAGAGCGCGAGCGCCGTGTCCGCGGTCAGACCCACGAGCGGCCCGAGCAGCAAATAGCCGCCTTCCTGCACCCCGAGCGCGCCGGGAATGGCGAACGCCGCTCCGCGGATCGCTTGGCCGAGGCTCTCGAGCAGCGCGGCGTCGCGCAGCCCGACGGGCGAGCCGATCGCCCTCAAGATGATATACACCTCTCCGGTGCCGACGAGCCATCCCAGGAGACTCGCGAGGAAGCTCGCGAGCACGCGGCCGCGAGCGCGATAAGCAGCCTCGATCGCGGCATCGATTGCTTCGGCGTGGCTCGTCAGCCGCGACCAGTCGCGCTTGGCGAAGAGCCGCGCGAGCGCGCGCATCGAGCGGCTGAACAGCCCGCGGCGCTGCGCCAGGTAGAAGGCGGCGACCGGCAGGACTAGCACGGCACCGGCGACGAGGAGCGTCGAGCCGACGGCGTCGGGCGAGTGGCCAGCCGGCCCA
>JBOHZT010000559.1:0-1592 GCA_050738535.1 Steroidobacteraceae bacterium | reverse complement strand
AGGTTGTAGAGGGCGTATGCCACGGCCTCGCCGTTCTCGTTGCTCACCAGCACGCCGTTGCGCCGGTCGGGAATCTCGCCTTTGACGGGCGCGAAGCCGTCGAAGATGTGGCTCATGAGCCCGTTGCCCCGGGTGAGCGTCATGAACTCCCCCTGGAATCCGATGAGGCCGCGGGCGGGAACTCGATAGTCGAGACGCACGCGGCCCTCGCCGTCGATCGACATGTCGCTCAGCTCCGCGCGGCGGCGGCCGAGAGCCTCCATCACCGCCCCCTGGTACTCGGAGTCGACGTCTACCGTCAGCGCTTCGTACGGCTCGTGGAGCTCGCCATCGACGGTGCGCATCAGGACCTGGGGCTTGCCCACGGCGAGCTCGTAGCCCTCGCGCCGCATGTTCTCGATGAGGATCGTCAGATGCAGCTCGCCGCGCCCGGAGACGCGGAACACGTCGGGCTCGTCCGTATCCTCGACCCGCAGCGCGACGTTGCGCTGCAGTTCCCGGTACAGCCGCTCACGCAGCTGCCGGCTGGTCACGAACTTGCCTTCCTGGCCGGCGATGGGAGAGGTGTTGACTTGGAACGTCATGGCGAGCGTCGGCTCATCGACGCTGATGGGCGGCAGGCCCTCGGGCGCGGCGGGATCGCAGATCGTGAGCCCGATGTTCACCGCCTCGATCCCGGTCACCGCGACGATGTCCCCCGCGGGCGCTTCCGGCACCGGCTTGCGTTCGAGGCCCTGGAAGGCGAGTACTTGCCCGATGCGCGCGGTGCCCCGGTCCTCATCGCCGTGGCGCAGCGCGACCGTCTGGCCGGCGACGAGAGTCCCGCGCCGGATCCGCCCGATGCCGATCCGGCCGACGTAGCTGTTCGAGTCGAGCGTCGAGATCTGCAGCTGCAACGGTGCCTCGGCGTCACTCGAAGGAGCTGGAACGTGCTGCAGCACGGCCTCGAAGAGCGCGGTCATGTCCGGTGGCCGTACGAGCGGCTCCGTGCTGGCCCAGCCTTGCAGCGCCGAGGCGTAGAGCACCGGGAAATCGAGCTGGGCGTCGCTCGCGCCCAGCCGGTCGAACAGCTCGAAAGTGCGGTCGACGACCCAGCCTGGCCGCGCGCCCGGCCGATCGATCTTGTTGACGACGACGATGGCTCTGTGGCCGAGCGCGAGCGCCTTGCGCGTGACGAACCGCGTCTGGGGCATCGGACCCTCGACCGCATCGACGACCAACAGCACCCCGTCCACCATGGAGAGCACCCGCTCCACCTCGCCGCCGAAATCGGCATGGCCAGGCGTATCCACGATGTTGATGCGGGTGCCGCCGTACTCGATGGCGCAGTTCTTGGCGAGGATGGTGATGCCCCGCTCACGCTCGATGTCGTCCGAGTCCATGATCCGCTCGCCGACCTTCTCGTGGGCGGCAAAGGTGCCTGACTGCTTCAGCAGGCAGTCGACCAGCGTGGTCTTGCCGTGGTCGACGTGGGCAATGATGGCGATGTTGCGGATCGGACGGTTCATGGGGAGGGGAGGTGGGGCCGCGGAGCGGGCGCGAAGGGTAGCAGAACGCGGACGCCTTTGGGGGCGCCGGCCGGGGAGGAGGCC
>JBOHZT010000558.1:0-1596 GCA_050738535.1 Steroidobacteraceae bacterium | reverse complement strand
GAACCGCGCGCTATCAAGCAGAGACCCAAAGCCTTTCCACGCTTGCACACGACGCGCCGCCGTGCTCGCGCAATCATCCGCCGACACGGACGTCCTCGACGCCTGGCGGCCTAACTGAGTGACATTCACTCCGAGGTCGGACTCGAGATACAGCGTCCCCATGCGCTGGCTGCCCTGGACGACCGGTTGGACGCCGATGAGCCACTGGCCGTCGAATCGGTAACCTGGCCGGGGAGGGCTCGCCGGAAGCGCCGGCGCGCCCGGGCCGCGCCGATAGGTGGCGAAGAGCTTGCCGCTGCGGGTGTAGAGGCCCGCCGCTGCGAGGTGCGGCTCGGCCTTGAGCGCCGCGAGGGTCTGCAGGGCTCCCTTCGGATCATCGAAGGCGAGCACTCCGGTGCTGTTCGCGGCGACGACCTTGCCGAGCGTCGTCAGATCTCGCCTCGTGAGCTGGCGCGCAGCGAGCAGCTCGTAGGCGCTGAAGGCGGCGCACGTCACCAGGACGACCACGCCGCTCGTGAGCAGCATCATCGTCATGAGCGTGCGCTTGATGGGACGGGCCGGCTCCGTCATGGTCGCTCCTCCCCGGGACCCACGAGCTGCGCGGGCCGCAGAAGCTGCGAGCTCAGCGCGAGGCCGCTCGCACGCGCCGCCGCGAGATTGATTCGCATGCGCACGTGTCCTTGCTCGAGCACGAGCCCGATCATCACACCGTTCTCGGCCGCGCTATCGATGTCGCTCACCGTCAGGATGCTCCGGCCGCGGAGCGCCGCGACGACCTTGCGCAGCGCTCCTGACTCCGAGCGGTCGATGAACAGGACCTGACAGTCCTTGATGTCGGACACGTCTCGGTAGCGGCGCACGACGAGCCGGCGCCCGCCCACACGCTCGCCGACGACGACGGCGTCGAGGTCGGAACCGAACGGGTCGTCCCCCAGCACGCCGATCACGAGGGGCGCACCCGCGCTCGGGAACGCATCGGTGGGCCACGTGACGAACTGCGTGAAATTGAAGAGGAAGACGGCCTTCAGCTGGTACTCCGAGACCGGCCCGGCGAGCCCGGTGCGCGCGGTCGCGACGGCGAGGAGCAGAGCGAGGCATGTCAGGAAGTTGCGCATCGCGGGCGATTCGACCGGGCAATCCGGGTTCGGAGGCCCGTCGCGGCGCGCCGCAGGGGCCTGTTGGACCATGGCTCGAATTCGAGGATGCACCGCTCGGACATTAAGTGAAGCGCGGCTGCCCCGAACTGTGAGTGAGGTCTCCACACGCCGTCCCAGGACGAGAGGCTGGTCACGTGCCACAAAGTCAATAGCGAGGAAGCTCCAGGCGACACGCGGCGAGGAGTCCGCGCCGCCCTCGTTTGGACATTGAAGTTGAGGGGCCGCCCGCCATGAGCATCACAGCGCAGAGCGACTCGCGCCGACAGCAGAGCGCGCCCATTCGGATTCTCATCGTCGAGGACCTGGAGGTCGAGGCCGAGCTCGCCCGCCGCCAGCTCGAGGCGAGCGGGATCGTCCACGTCATGCGGCGCGTCGAGACGGAGGCCGCCATGCGCGCCGCGCTCGAGTCGTTCGCGCCGACGATCATCCTCTCGGATTT
>JBOHZT010000557.1:0-1602 GCA_050738535.1 Steroidobacteraceae bacterium | reverse complement strand
AGCCCGAGCTCGCGCGCGACGACGCCGACTCTCTCGAGCCCGAGATCGATGCTGCGCGCGTGAACCGACTCCTGCCGCGCGAGCCACTCCTCGAGGCTCATGCGCGCGGGGCTCACGCGAAGCGCCCGGGCAAGCGCAACGACCGCTGCCGCCTCAATCCGTGAGCCTCAGGCGGCCGCGGGCAGCTGCTTCAGCAGGAGGCGCAGCAGCGCCGCGATGCGGTCCCGCATGTCACGCCGGTCGACGATCATGTCGAGCGCGCCGTGCTCGAGCTGGAACTCGCTGCGCTGGAAGCCCTCCGGCAGGGTCTCGCGCATGGTCTGCTGGATGACGCGCGGCCCGGTGAAGCCGATGAGCGCGCGCGGCTCGGCGATATTGAGATCGCCGAGGATGGCAAGGCTCGCGGAGACGCCTCCGGTCGTGGGGTCGGTGAGCACGGAGATGTACGGCACGCGGGCCGCGGCGAGATTCGCGAGCGCCGCGCTCGTCTTGGCCATCTGCTGCAGCGAGAACAGCGCCTCCTGCATGCGCGCGCCGCCGCTCGCGCAAAAGCAAATGAGCGGCGAGCGGTGCTCGATGCAGTAGTCGGCCGCGCGCTTGAAGCGCTCGCCGACCACCGATCCCATCGAGCCGCCGAGGAACTGGAACTCGAAGGCGCAGGCGACGACCGGCATGTCCTTGAGCGTTCCGGCGAGCACCACCAGGGCATCCTTCTCGCCCGTCGCCTTCTGGGCCTGGGCGAGTCGGTCCTTGTAGCGCTTGCTGTCGCGGAACTTGAGCGCGTCGTCCGGGGACAGCTCCGCGCCGAGCTCGAGCCGCTCCCCGGGGTCGAGGAAATGCGCGAGCCGCTCGCGCGCCGCGATGCGCATGTGATGGCTGCACTTCGGGCACACGTGCAAGTTGCGCTCGAGCTCCGCGCGATAGAGCACCGCATCGCAGGCGGGGCACTTCATCCACAGGCCCTCGGGCACCGAGCGCTTGCGGCGCTCGGTCTTGATGCGCGAAGGCATGATCTTCTCGAACCACGTCATGCGGAGGTCTCGTCGGATCCGGTGAGGCAATCGAAGCGCGGCAAGCCTGCGATCATAGCCCAAGAGGCGGCGCCTCGGATCGGCAGGCGATAGGCCGGCCCGTATTGCACGCGCCAGAAGTAGAGCCCGTCGGGCGGCGCGGTCGCAGCCCCCTGGGTGCGGTCGCGCGAAGCGAGCACCTCCCGCGCCCACTCGGGAGGCGCGCGGCCGCGTCCGACCGCGATGAGCAGCCCCGCGATGTTGCGCACCATGTGATGCAAGAAGGCGTTGGCCGCCGCGCGGATGAGGATCCAGTCGCCCTGCCGCTCGACGCTGAGCTCGCGCAGCCGGCGCACCGGCGTGCGCGCCTGGCACTGCGCCGCGCGAAACGCGCTGAAGTCGTGCTCCCCGAGGAGCCAGGCCGCCGCAGCCTGCATGCGCACGGCATCGAGCGGCCTATGGATGAAAGTGGCGCGCCCGGCGGCCAGCGCCGCGCGCGTCCCGAAGTTCGCGATGAGATAGCAGTAGGTGCGGCTCTCGGCCCGGCGCCGCGCGTGGAAGTCGGCGGGCACCTCCTGCGCCCAGGCAACGC
>JBOHZT010000556.1:0-1612 GCA_050738535.1 Steroidobacteraceae bacterium | reverse complement strand
GCGATCACCTTGAGCGTGCATCCGCACAACGATCGCGGCACCGCCGTCGCCGCGGCGGAGCTCGCGATGCTCGCGGGCGCCGAGCGCGTCGAGGGCACGCTCTTCGGGAACGGGGAGCGCACCGGCAACGTCGATCTCGTCACGCTCGCGCTCAATCTTTACACCCAAGGCGTGAGCCCCGGGCTGGATTTCTCCGGGCTGAGCGCGATTGCGCGCCTCGTTGCGGCCTGCACACAACTGCCCATCCCTCCGCGCCAGCCTTATGCCGGCGAGCTCGTGTTCACGGCCTTCTCCGGCTCGCACCAGGACGCCATCAAGAAGGGGCTCGCGGCCCGCGATCCGGCAGGCGTTTGGGACGTGCCTTACCTGCCGATCGATCCGTCGGACCTCGGCCGCTCCTATGAATCGATCATCCGGATCAATAGCCAGTCGGGAAAGGGCGGCATCGCGTATCTGCTCGAGAGGGACCGGGAAGTACGGCTTCCGCGCCGCTTGCAGATCGAGTTCAGCCAAGTCGTGCAGCAAGCGACGGAGCGCTGTGGCAAGGAGCTCTCGTCGGAGCAACTCTGGAGTCTCTTCGAGGAACAGTACCTGACGCTCGACGGCCCCTGGCGCTACCGGGCGCACCAGCTCTCCGCCGCACGCGACGGCGCGCGGCGCGAGCGCATCACCCTCGATCTCGAGCGCGACGGCGCGCGCACGCTCGCCCGCGGCACGGGCTCCGGCCCGATCGACGCCGCGGTTCACGCCCTCGGCCTTCCCATCGATGTGGTCGGATACGACGAGCACGCCTGCGGGGCCGGCAGCGGCGCAGCGGCAATGGCGTACGTCGAGATCTCCAATGCGGCGGGCCGCACGCTCTTCGGTGCAGGGCGTCACTCGAGCATCATCACGGCCTCGCTCCTCGCGCTGCTCTCGGCGGTCAACCGGGCGGTACGGGCCGGACTGCTCCCACAGCCGAGCGGCGTGGCGGCGGACAATCCGGACGCGATGCGCGTCATGTGAGGCGCGCAGCGGCGCGCAGCGGCCCCGAGGCATTTCACCGCCGGCGATGGCTGGCATGCCGCGCCGGACATGTCCGCCTCCGCGACGATGCCGTATGCTGAGCCGTCTATCGCTTCCGGGAGTTGCCATGTCCGTTGCCTCGCGCCTCCGTATCCTCGGGCTCGTCGCCGCCGCCTGCTGCTTCGCGGGCACAGCCACACTCGCCTCCGCCGCACCTCACCGGGGAGCGGGCGGGATCCACATTCTCAACACCAAGAACCTGACCGACATTCCCGGTAAGCAAGCGGTCATGCTGACGCTCGAAGTGCCGCCGGGAGGCTCCTCCCCAGCCCACAGGCACGACGCCCATGTGTGGGTGTACGTGCTCGACGGCACTTTCATCACGCAGGTGAAGGGCAAGCCGAAGGAGACGCTCCACAAGGGTCAGTGGTTCTACGAAGGGCCGAACGACATCCATGAGGTCTCCGCGAACGGCAGCTCGACCCGGCCGTTGAAGCTGCTCATCTTCATGATCAAGAATCAGGGCAAGCCGCTCACCATGCCGGCGAAATAGCCGCCGTGACCGCCTCGCCGAGGCCGTCGGCGCCGCGCGCCGCGCGTATCGCGG
>JBOHZT010000555.1:0-1636 GCA_050738535.1 Steroidobacteraceae bacterium | reverse complement strand
ACGGCGACAAGCCGCCGCTTTACTTCTGGCTGCTCGCCGCCGGCTTCGAGCTCACCGGATCGATTCGCTGGACGTTTCTGCTGCCGTCGCTCCTCGCCGCGCTCGGGATCGTCGGGCTCACTTACGACCGGCCGGTGGTCGACTTCGGCCATCGCCGCGGGCTCGATCCGCTCGCCGAGGCCGAGGATGCGTCCCGCTGGCTCGACGCGGCGCCCCGGCGCGTGCTGCTCGTGCCGCGCGCGGTGATCCGCGGCGCGTGCTGCACTACGCGCCGCCGCCCGGCGCGCCTGCCCATCCTGCGGAGCGCGATCGCAGAACGGGTATGGTACTTTCCGGCCGCAAGCCTTAAGACCCCGATCGCCAGCAAGGACCCTCGATGAATGCCGACAACCGCGCCGCAGCCGCCAAGATCCTCTACACCCTCACCGACGAGGCTCCGGCGCTGGCGACCTACTCGCTCCTGCCCATCGTGCAGGCGTTCGCCCGCACGGCAGGCATCCGGGTCGAGCCGCGCGACATTTCGCTCGCCGGCCGCCTCCTCGCCCACTTCCCCGACGTGCTGAGCGAGGCGCAGCGGCGGCCGGACGATCTCGCCGAGCTCGGAGCGCTCGCGCAGACACCGGCGGCGAACATCATCAAGCTGCCGAACATCAGCGCCTCGATCCCGCAGCTGAAGGCCGCCATCGCCGAGCTCAATGCGCAGGGCTACCCCGTGCCGGCCTACCCCGAGGAGCCGCGCGACGCCGCGGAGCGCGAGTGGCAGCAGCGTTTCGCGAAAGTGCTCGGCAGCGCGGTGAACCCGGTGCTGCGCGAGGGCAACTCCGACCGGCGCGTGGCGAAGGCGGTCAAGCAGTACGCGCGGTCGCACCCGCATTCGATGGGCGCCTGGTCGGCTGACTCGAAGACCCACGTGGCGCACATGCAGGGCGGTGATTTCTACGCCCACGAGCAGGCCGCGCTCATCGAGCGCGCCGGGAGCCTCAATATCGAGCTCACCGATGCGGCCGGAAAGACGACGGTCCTTAAGCAAGCCGTGAAGGTGCAGCCGGGAGAGCTGATCGAGGCCACGTTCATGAGCGTGGGGGCGCTGCGCGAGTTCTACCGCGAGACGATCGCCGCCGCGCAGCGCGAGGGGCTGCTGCTCTCGCTGCACCTGAAGGCGACGATGATGAAAATCTCCGATCCGATCCTCTTCGGGCATGCGGTGAGCGTGTACTTCGAGCAGCCGCTCACCAAGCACGCGGCGCGCTTGAAGGAGATCGGAGTGGACCCGGACAACGGCATCGGCGATGTCTACGCGAAGATCGCGCGGCTCCCGGCCGCCGAGAAAACGGCGATCGAGGCGGACCTCGCGGCCACCTACACCCAGCGCCCGCCGCTCGCGATGGTCGACTCGGCGAAGGGGATCACCAATCTGCACGTCCCGAGCGACATCATCATCGATGCCTCCATGCCGGCGGCGATCCGCGCCTCGGGACGGATGTGGGGTCCGGACGGCAAGCTCCACGACACCAAGGCGATGATCCCGGACCGTTGCTATGCGGGCATCTATCAGGCGGTGATCGAGGATTGCAAGCAGCACGGCGCCTACGACGTGGCGACGATGGGCAACGTGAGCAACGTCGGCCTCATGGCC
>JBOHZT010000554.1:0-1643 GCA_050738535.1 Steroidobacteraceae bacterium | reverse complement strand
CCGCAGCAGCGGCTCAAGCAGCGGCCCGCACGCGCGCGGATTCGAGTGAGCTGCGGTTCGAGAGCGAGCGGCTGACGAGCGTCGAGCTGCATCCCGGCAGTCGCATCGTCCTGGTGCTCGAGGCGCGCCGCCGGGAGCCTCGCGCGGCAGCCGCGGGGCCGTTGCCGGCCCAGGTGAAGTGGCTGGGCGGAAGCTTCATCGAGCTGCCGATCTGGCGCCCGCCGAGCGCTCGGCCGCCGAACGCTCAGCAGTCGAGCGGCGGCGCATCGAGCAGCAGCCCGACGCCCGCCAAGCCGGTCAACCCGCCGGCGCAGAGTCCCCCGGCGCAGCACGCCCCGGCGCAACACCCCCAGAAGCAGCACCCCCAGAAGCAGCACCCCCAGAAGCAGCACCCGGCGGAGCAGCACCCGCCGAGCGGCGCGCAACCGCGCACGAAATGAGCGCGGCGTAGCTCCACGCGAGCTGCTTTGCCGAGGCTTGTGCGCCCGTGCGCTGGTCGAACTGCTCCGCGAGATCCCCGCTCGGCGGCGTGAACGCACGGACCGTCCGTAGAAAAGCGTCGCCGCGCTCCCGGAGCTTGCTTGCGCGCGGCTCGTGCGCGCCTGCGGCCGCGCGGAAGTCGAGCTCCGAGGCCGCGAGCGTCGAGAAGTAGTAGGCGCCTCCGGAGTAGTAGTGATCCGCGGCGTAGCGGCCCATGGCGGGCGCACGGTCCGGCGGGCGCGCGTGATTGATGGGATATTCCGCATCGAAGAGGCTCATGAGCCGCTCGAGCGTCGCGTGGATGCGAGGATCGTGAACCGAGTGGCGTGCTGGCTCGCCAACCGCATGGCGCGTGTGCTCGGCTCTTCCCGGCTCGCGTGCGTCCGGCGGGGCTGCATGGATCGTCGCGAGGATGACCGAGATGTCGAGCTCCTTCGTCGAGCGGGCGCCCGAGGCGAGAATCCGGGATCGATAGAAGCCCTCGTCCGCGCTCCAATAGTCATCGAGCATCGCGAGGAGCTCCGCGGCGGCGCTGCGGCAAGCCGCCGCTCGCTGCGCCTCGCCGCGGGCCGCGAGCCATGCGGCGCCTCGATCGAGCGCCGCAGCCGAGACGCGCAAGGTGTAGTAGTGGAGCCCGTGCTCCTCTTCCCAGATATCGAAGCAGGGCTCGCGCGCATGCGCGAGCAGGAAATCCAGATCGGCGCTGAGGAGTCCAGCGGCTGCCTCTGCAAGCCCCGGCGTGCCAGCGCGGCTCGCACTGCGGGTCCCGCCGTCCGCTCCCCCGGCGAGCCAGCGGAGCACTGTGAGCGCACGCAGGGCAGGGCCGTCGTGCTGCGGGCGAGCCCAGCGGGTGATGTCGAGCGTGCCATCCGCGTTGACGCGCGTATCCGCGGCGATCGCCTCGCCGTGGAGCCGCGCGAGCTCCTCGTCCGGGCGCAGGTATTGGCGGTATGCCGGCGCGACTCGCTCGCGCCACTCGCCCGAGGCCGCGAGCTCGCGCCCATCGAGGCGGCCGAGCGAGCGGCTGAAGTCGACGAATGCGCCGAAGTGCTCCCACCCGCGCGGTTGCGTCCCACTCTCCCACAGCAGGCGTAGTGCATCGACGACGATCGCCGAGTCCCTGAACCAGTGAAAGGAGTAATCGGGGTCCGGATCGTAGGCCC
>JBOHZT010000553.1:0-1643 GCA_050738535.1 Steroidobacteraceae bacterium | reverse complement strand
CCCGAAAGGTCGAGTTCTGCTCCGGATCGAGCACCTCGAGCAGCGCCGAGTAAGGATCTCCTTGATAGCTCGACGAGAGCTTGTCCACCTCATCGAGCATCAGCACCGGATTGCGGGTCCCCGCGCGCCGCAGGGCCTGCAGGATGTTGCCCGGGAGCGACCCCAGGTAGGTGCGCCGGTGGCCGCGGATCTCGGCCTCGTCATGCACGCCGCCCAGGCTCACACGCCCAAATTTGAGGCCGAGCGCGCGAGCAATGCTCTGCCCGAGGGACGTCTTGCCGACGCCCGGCGGACCCACGAAGCACAAAATGGGGCTCCTGCCCTCCGGGTTGAGCTTACGCACCGCCAGGAACTCGAGGATGCGCCGCTTCACCTTCTCGAGGCCGAAGTGATCCGCATCGAGCACCCTGCGGGCGGCCTCGATGTCGAGATTCTCCGGATCGAGCTTCGACCAGGGAAGCGCGATGAGCCAGTCGAGGTACGTGCGCACCATCGAATGCTCTCCACTGCCCTCCGGCATGCGCTCGAGCCGGTTGAGCTCGCGCAGCGCCTGCTCGCGCGCTTCCTCCGGCATGCCCGCGCGCTCGATCGCCTCCTTGAGCTCCTTCACCTCGACGGACGGGCCTTCCCCCTCCTCGCCGAGCTCGCGGCGGATCTGGCGCAGCTGTTCGCGCAGCACCGCCTCTTTCTGGCGCTCGTTCAAAGCCTCGCGCGTCTTCTCGCCTATATCGTGGGAGAGCTTCAGCACTTCGATACGCTTGGCGAGGGCGCCGATCACCCGATCGAGACGCGGCGCGAGCTCGAGTGTCTCGAGCACGCCCTGCTTCTCCGCGGCGCTCACGTCCGTCACGCTGATGACGAGGTCCGCGAGCTGACCCGGCGCCTTGATCGCTTGGATCGTGCCAATGAGCTCGACCGGTGCCTGCGGCACCAGCTTCAGCGCCTCGATGGCCCTGTCCTTGAGATAGAGCGCGCGCGCCTCGACCTCGCCGCCCACCGCCTCGGGGTCGGTGTGCAGCCGCACCCTTGCCCGCAGCAGCGGCTCGCGCTCGATGAACTCCTCCACCACGAAACGCTGCTCGCCCTGGCAGATGAGGTGGTGCACCCCGTCGGGCGCGGTGACGAACCGCGCGATGCTCGCGACGGTGCCCACCTCGTACAGGTCATCGGGGCCGGGATCCTCCGTGCGATCGCTCCTTTGCAGCAGAAATCCGATCTTGCCATGAGAGCGGACGGCTTCCTGCGCTGCCGCGGTGGAGCGCGGCCGATCGATGGCGACGGGCAGGACGACGGCCGGAAAGAGCACGACATCCCGCACCGGCAGAATGGTGAGCTCCAGGGTCTGCGGCTGGTCTGCCATCGCCTACTCCTTCGAGAGCGTCAGCGTGAGGCAACCGTCCGCCATACGGCGCTGGACGACGACGTAGCGCCCGCTTTGCAGCTCGAGCTGGCGCTCGAAGCGGCCATAGGGGATCTCGAGCCGGCTGATGCGCAGCTGCGCGAGCTCGGGGGGCAGCAGCCGCTCGGCGCTCACGACGAGCGCGTTCGCAACGATCTGCACCGTCACGCTCTCCGACCGCACGCCGGGCAGCGCGATGCAGATGACGATCTCCTTCTCGCCTTCGAAGACATCGGCCGGCGGC
>JBOHZT010000552.1:0-1644 GCA_050738535.1 Steroidobacteraceae bacterium | reverse complement strand
GCGCGATGCCGAGACTCGCCAGAAGTTTCGGGCGATGCTGCGCCAGGGGGAGCTCGACGACCGGGAGATCGAGGTGGAGGTGCGGATGCTCCCGATGGGCGTCGAGATCATGGCGCCCCCCGGCATGGAGGAGATGCAGCAGCAGCTGCAGTCCATGTTCCAGAACCTGAGCGGCAACCGGACCCGCACGCGCAAGGTGAAGGTGCGCGAGGCGCTGAAGCTCCTGACCGACGAGGAGGCCGCGAAGCTCATCAACGAGGACGAGCTCAAGGTCAAAGCGATCGCGAACGCCGAGCAGAACGGGATCGTGTTCATCGACGAGCTCGACAAGGTGACCCGCCGCGAGGAGGGGATCGGCGGCGCGGACATATCCCGCGAAGGAGTGCAGCGCGACCTGCTGCCGCTCGTCGAGGGCTCGACGGTCGCCACCAAGTACGGGCAGGTGAAGACCGATCACGTCCTGTTCATCGCCTCCGGCGCGTTCCACCTCTCCAGGCCCTCGGATCTCATCCCGGAGCTGCAGGGCCGGCTGCCGATCCGCGTGGAGCTCGATTCGCTCAAGGTGGAGGATTTCGTCCGCATCCTCACCGAGCCGGACGCTTCGCTCACGGCACAGTACAAGGCGCTGCTCTGGACCGAGCAGGTGAGCGTCGAGTTCTCGAGCGACGGGGTGCGACGCATCGCCGAGATCGCCTTCCAGGTGAACGAGCGCACGGAGAACATCGGCGCCCGGCGGCTGCACACCGTGATGGAGCGGTTGCTCGAGACCGTCTCGTACGACGCGGCCGAGCTGAGCGGCGGAACGGTCACCGTCGACGCCAAGTACGTCGACGATCACCTGGGAAACCTCGTGAAGGACGAGGACCTGAGCCGCTACATCCTCTAGTCGCGCGGCAAGCCGCCCTTCAGGGCGGATCGCGTCCGCCGAAGACCTCGATGCGGCGGCTCTGCAGCGCGCGATGGACGACGATGAAACAGTAATAGGTGACGAGGAACCAGAGCACCCGCATGATCGTGGCGTCCGCGCCCGGACCCGGCCACAGCGACCGGCCGAGCGGCGGAGCCGCGAACCAGCCGATCGCGAGCGCCGCGAGCACGGCCGCGAAGTAGAACCGGCCGGCGCGCTGCAGCTTGAGGCCGCCACGGTGTCCATAGCGCATCCGCGTGCGGAACCAGACCATCCCGACGATGAACACGGCCGTGATGAGCGAGGTGAGGTCTTCGGTTCTCATCGGCGCGTCCCCGCTCCGAGCTCCCACGGCTCGCCCGGGAGCGCCTCGGCGGAGAGCGTATCGGCGAGGACCGCCAAGATTTGCCAGAAGTCGGATTCCATCGGCTGCATACGGTAAAGCTGCCGAGTAATCTCGCGTATTGGGCCGCCGGAATCAAGGCATCGGCCCATCGGGCACATTCTGGACGGACACGATCTGGCGGCGGTGCCGCCGCCGGCACCCGTGCCCCGGCGACCCGCCCGCGGCGGCCCCCGTACCTCACTGCCGGGGCGGTCCGCCTGCCTCGTCCGGCGAAGTGGTGCTCGGGACCTCGTCCGCGAAATACAGGGCGCGCGGCGCGTCTGGGCTCTGCGGCTCCATCGCGTAGAGCAGGTCGGAGAGATCGTCGGCGTGCTCTTCCTCCTTGGCGAGG
>JBOHZT010000551.1:0-1646 GCA_050738535.1 Steroidobacteraceae bacterium | reverse complement strand
AATCTGCTCCGCGTGCATGACATTCTCCGCCGGGCGAGCGGGCGCAGCATCATTGTGATGAACGAAAGCTTCAGCTCGACCAGCCTCCAGGACGCGGCCTTCATCGGGCGGCAGGTGGTGCGGCGGGTGATCGAGAAGGATTTGATCTGCCTCTTCGTCACCTTTGTCGAGGAGCTGGCGCGCCTCGGCGACACCGGCGTCAGCATGGCAAGCACGATCGTGCCCGGCGACCCGGCATCGAGAACCTACAAGATCGTACGCCGACCGGCGGACGGGCGGGCTTATGCGATCGCGGTCGCAGAGAAGTACGGGCTCACGTATCGGCAGCTCCGCGAGCGGATCGGCGCATGAAGGTCTTCCTCATGCACCCCGATCACGATTTCAACCGGACCGCGGAGCTGCCGGCGGCGGCGGAGGATCTGACTCAGGATCTCGGGCTCGGCGCCGTGATCAAGGCGATGGCAGGCGACGACAAGTTCCTGAGCGAGATCGCCAACGTGGCACTGCTCACGAGCCTGACGACGCCCGTGGAGATTCGATTCCGACAGGCGGTGCTCCGCGACTGCATCGCGCGCGAGGACGTGGCGCGCGGCATCTATGCGTTGGCGGTGGAGGCGATCGACACCGAGCGCAAGCAGTTCTGGGGCGGGCTTTCGCGCAGTCCAGGCTATGTGCTGCACCGCTCGGTCGAGGTGCTGCAGATGTTCGTAGGACTCTTGAAGCGGCTCCTGAAAATTGCCGAGGAAACCGAGGACAGCTTCGGGTCGACGGGGTTCCGGCGCTTCTTCGCGATGCTGATCGAGGAGCTCTCGGACGAGTATTTTGCCGAGATCGACGGCCATTTACGGCAGCTCCGCTTCCGCGGCGGCGTCCTGATGAGTGCGGCGCTCGGGGATGGCAACAAGGGACGGGACTATACACTGCGCCAGCCGAACGTGAGCGAGCGGGGCTGGCTCGGCCGGCTCTTCATGGCCGGGCCGCCGGAATACACGTACCGCCTCCACCCTCGGGACGAGGCCGGAGGCCGGATGCTTGCCGAACTCAGGGATCGCGGCATCAACCTCGTCGCCGACGCGCTGGCGCGCTCGACCGATCATATCCTGAGCTTCTTCACGCTGCTCCGGACGGAGCTCGCGTTCTATGTCGGCTGCCTCAATCTCAGGCAGGCGCTCGAAAGCAAGGGGCAAGGAGTAGCGTTCCCTCGCCCGGCAGCAGTGGGAGAGCGGTGCTTCTCTTGCCGCGGCCTCTATGATGCGGGGCTGCAACTCAGTATGACAGCGAAAGCGATCGGCAACGATGTGAACGGCGAGGGCAAGGAGATCGTCGTTATCACCGGAGCGAACCAGGGCGGCAAATCGACGTTTCTCAGAAGTGCCGGCCTCGCATTCGTGATGATGCAATGCGGCATGTTCGTCGCTGCGGAGCATTTCGAGACCGGTGTGGCGAGCGGCCTCTTCACGCACTTCAAGCGCGAGGAGGACGCGGCGATGAAAAGCGGCAAGCTCGACGAAGAGCTGGCGCGGATGGATGCGATCGCCGGGCAGATCCACGCCGGTGCGGTGGTGCTGTTCAACGAGTCGTTCGCCGCGACCAACGAGCGCGAAGGTTCGGAGATCGCACGAGGGATCGTGCATGCGCTGCTGGAT
>JBOHZT010000550.1:0-1667 GCA_050738535.1 Steroidobacteraceae bacterium | reverse complement strand
GCATTCGAGTGCTTATCATCGCGGCCGAACTCCTAGCAATCCTGCGCGGGAGCGAAGCCTTGGGCGCCGGGGCCTGGGCATCATTTCGTGGGCAAGCGCGAGGCGCTAACGGGGTTAAGCGAATGTCGACGGCGGAGCAGATGCGGGCGTTTCTCTCGCAGCGGCGGCGAGGGCACTCGCTGCCCCAGGCGTTCTATGTCGATCCAGCGGCTCACGAGCTCGATCGGCATGCCATCTTCGAGCGTCACTGGATCCAGGCGGGCCTCACCGGGGAGATCAGCCGCCCGGGCGATTACCTGACCCTCGATATCGGAGGCTCCTCGATCCTCATCCTGCGCCAGCAGGACGGGACGATTGCCGGCTTCTTCAATACCTGCCGCCACCGCGGCGCACAGCTCTGTCGCGAGAGCCGCGGCCATCTGGGGCGCCGACTGGTTTGCCCCTACCATCAGTGGACCTATGACCTCAGCGGACAGCTCATCCGCGCCCCGCGCATGCCTGAGGGCTTCGCGCCCGGCGGATATCAGCTCAGGCCCCTGCGGGTCGAGACTCTGGCGGGGCTCATCTTCGTATGCCTGGCGGACGAGCCGCCGGACTTCGCCCCTTTCCGCCAAGCGCTCGAGCCAATGCTGGAGCCGCACGAGCTCGGGCGTGCGAAAGTGGCCCACACCGTCACGCTCATCGAGCGCGCCAACTGGAAGCTCGTCATGGAGAACGCGCGCGAGTGCTATCACTGCCAGGCAGGGCACCCGCAACTCATGCGCTCGTTCAGCGACTTCACGGCGCCGGATGTGTCGGGTCGAACCGCGGCCTGGATTGCCGCGTACGAGACTCGATGCGAGGCGAAGGGTCTGAAGGCCGGCCCGGTGATCGGGCCGTGGTACGAGATCGGCCGCTATCCTCTGGCGGATGGGGCGGTCTCCTACACCATGGACGGCCGCCCGGCCGTGGCGCGAAAGCTCGGGCGGGTCGGAGACGGGGACGTTGGAGCCATGTGGTGGGCGGTGCAGCCGAATGCCTTCAGTCACGTGGTGGGCGACTATGGCTTCTTTTTTCAGGCGCTGCCCACCGGCCCGTGCGAGACCACGGTCACCGGAAAGTGGATCGTACACGAGGATGCCGTGGAGGGCGTCGATTACGAGCTCGCGCGGCTGCTCACGGTCTGGAACGCGACCAACGACCAGGACCGCGCACTCGCTGAGAACAATCAGCGGGGAGTCAAGTCGCTTGCCTATGAGCCGGGGCCGTACTCGGGAATCTCAGAGCAGCTGGTGCTGCGCTTCTCCGACTGGTACTGCGGAGCCATCGCGCGCTACCTCGATGAGGCGCGGACGTGATTCGCGACCTCGAGACCGTGTGGATCTCGATGTCCGACGGCTGCAGGCTGGCGGCCCGGATCTGGATACCGGAGGGCGCGGAGCGCGCTCCGCTGCCGGCAATTCTCGAGTACCTCCCGTACCGCCGGCGCGATTTCACGCGCCGGCGCGATGAGACGATGCACCCCTGGCTCGCGGCCCACGGCTATGTCGCAATCCGCGTGGACATGCGCGGCTCAGGGGACTCGGACGGTATCCTCCACGATGAGTACCTCGCGCAGGAGCAGGACGATGCCCTGGAGGTGATCGCCTGGATCGCACGCCAGCCCTGGTGCTCGGGCAGGGTGGGCA
>JBOHZT010000549.1:0-1668 GCA_050738535.1 Steroidobacteraceae bacterium | reverse complement strand
AGACCCGAGGCCATCGCCACGCCGGCGATCATCCCGAGCAGGCGCCCGGCATCGGCGATCCCCATGTGGTAGTTGCGGATCAGGAATGCGCTCAGGAACTGGCCGATGGCATTCATCGACGTCGCCCCGAGCCCACAGCCGATGACGACGTGCCACATGGAACGCTTGGAGGCGAGGAAGCGGAACACGGTCGAGGTGGACGGCGGGGGCTCCGTCGAGCGCGGCTCGGGATCGCACAGGCCGCGCAGCGGCTCCCGCAGCGTGAAGAAAGCGATGATGGAGACGATCACCGCGAGGCCGCCGATCACGATGAAGGTCGCGCGCCAGTTCACGTACTGCGCGAGATAGCCCGCGCCGGCCGAGCCGCCGACGACCCCGAGCGGCGCACCGAGCCAGATGACCGCCATCACCGAAGCGCGCTTCTCCCTCGTGTAGTGGTCGCCCACGAGGGAGGCGACCGGGGTCCCGAAGCCCGCATCGCCGACGCCGACGCCCACGCGCATCAACAGCAGCGAGAGGAAGCCCCTCGCGGTGCTGCACAGGGCGCACATGATGCCGAACAGACCCACGCACGCCGCCACGATCTTGGTACGGCTCTTGTGCTCGGCGAGCCGTGCGAGCGGCAGGCCCATCAGCGTGTAGAACACCGCGAATCCCAGCCCCTGGATGAAGCCGAGCTCGGCGTCGGTGAACTTCAAGTCGAGCTTGATCGCCTGGACGGACGCCGCGAGGCCCTGCCGGTCCGCGAGGTTCAAGGCGTAGATGAGGATCAGCAGGAAGATGAGCCACGCCCGGTAGCGCTTCGAGAAGATCGGTGCGGACGACGCGGGCATCGGCGGTCCTCTGGTGCGGGGGCCGGATCAAAGCGCCCGATCCTACGCTCCGCCCCCGGGGAGCGCCATGCTCGGCCGGCGGGCGCTCGGACGCGAGGCCGCGGCGGGCGGCGCAGGCCGTCCCGAGCGCGGATGTGAACCCTGCACGCCTTGCAGCGGCCATGCACACCTTCAGCGGCTCCCGTGCCGGCCGATACACGGGGCATGAGGATTCAGGGGCCGACATGAACCGGAGCGCCGGCCAGTCGCGCGCGCCAGTGGCGCCAGCACCCGCCGGGGAGCCTGCGCGCGCGAGCACCGTTGCGCTCGTCGCACGCCAGCCGATCTATGGACCGGCGATGACCGTGCTCGGGTATGAGCTGCTGTATCAGGAGCCGGGCGCGCAGGAGCCGGCCGCGGCCGTGAGCGCACGCGATGCCGCCGTCAAGGTCGTCGCGGACGCCGCGCTCGAGATCGGCCTCGATCGACTCGCGGGCGGCCTGCCCGTGTACATCCAGTACCCGCGCGAGCTGCTGCTCACCGACTCCCCGATCTCGCTGCACCCCGAGCGGGTCGTCATCGAATGCGTGGAGGACATCCCGTGCGGGCCCGAGCTGCTCGAGGCGATCGGGGCCTTGCAGGCCCGCGGCCATCGCATCGCGCTCGATGACTACTCGCCGCGGCTCAACGATCCGGCGCTGCTCGCGAAGGTGGACATCGTCAAGATCGACGTGTCCCAGCAAACGCCCGCCGAGCTCGCGCGGTACGTGCCGAAGCTGGTGCAGCGCGGCCTCACCCTGATCGCCGAGGAAGTCGCGACCGTCGAGCAGTTCGAGCAGGGCGTGCAGCTCGGGTT
>JBOHZT010000548.1:0-1676 GCA_050738535.1 Steroidobacteraceae bacterium | reverse complement strand
GAATGCGGCCGGCCGGCGCGCGGCGGCCACATCCCAAGATCGGTTCGTCACGGACCGTCAATGCTCGCAGGGCTGAAGCGCCGGAACCGAGCTCCGCTCATCCTCGAGCGGCGTGTCGAGTCACGCCTTGCGCTCCGGACGGCCGCCAAAAAGGGCGCCCGCCTTCCCCGGTCCGTGTCGATCGCCCGAGTTTCTCAACCGTGTCGGGCTTGTCCGCTCCCCGCATCACTTGCGATACAGGCTTCCTTCTGCGGACGAAGCAAAAACCATGCTCATGTGGAAATCGCTTCCAGAAACTGACTGTTGCGATCATACATAGACGCCGTTCATGCCGCAATCGTAAACTTTTCCGGCCATCCTTACCTGTTGCTATGTCGCTACATCGAGCGCTACGCCCGACCGGCGCCCCTGGCGTTTTCGGCTTCCCCGCCGTATAACTCCTTGAACTCACTGAACGGCGGCCGGCCGTTCACTCTGGATCATGCGGAGGGTGCCCATGGATGCACGGATCCGTTCGAGCCTCTCGCGACGGGATGTGCTGCGGGCGGGGCTGCTCGCCTCCGTCGGCGCGGGCGGCGCTCGCTTTGCCGCCGCTGCAGCGGCGAGCCACGCGTCAGCGAGCCGCGCGCCGTCGGCGGCCGGCGAGCCGCTCATCACCAAACCGATTCCGTCGACGGGCGAGCGGCTGCCGGTGATCGGGCTCGGTACGGACTCGTTCCGCGAGGACGAGCGAGCGCACATCCGGGACGTGATCGCCCGGATGCATCGACTCGGCGGCACGGTGATCGACACGTCATCCGATTACGGCGCGAGTGAGGCGCTCATTGGTGACGCGCTCGCCGACTCCGGATTGCGGAGCTCCACGTTCCTTGCCACGAAGCTCACCGACGGCCGCGGGTTCTTCGGCGGGATCGGTGGGGCCGCGAGCTTCGAGCGCTCGCTGAAGCGCCTGCGTACCCGCAAGGTCGACCTGCTCCAGGTCCACAATCTCCAGGGCGTCGACGCGCTGATGCCGCTGCTGCGGAAGTGGAAGCGCGAGGGGAGGATCCGCTATTACGGCATCACCACGTCGCGCCCCTTCCAGCACCGCGACCTGGTCCGCTACATGCAAAGGTACGCGCTCGATTTCATTCAGGTGGACTACTCCATCGCGGACCGCGACGCCGAGCGGCAGATCTTTCCGCTCGCCGTCGCACGCAAGATCGCGGTTCTCGTCAACCTTCCCCTGGTGCATGGGCAGCTGATGCGCCGCGCGGCGGCGAGCAAGCTCCCGGCCTGGGCCGGCGAGATCGGCGTGGGGAGCTGGGCGCAGTTCCTCCTCAAGTACGTGGTGTCGAACCCGGCGGTCACGTGCGCGATTCCCGGCACCACGAAGGTGGCGCATCTCGTGGACGATCAGGGCGCCGGCCGCGGAACGCTTCCCGACGCGGCTGCACGAAAGCGGATGGAGGAGTACTGGAGCGAGGTGGTGTCGTGAGCGCGCGAGACGGTGTGGCAAGCGCAAGAGACTGCCTCGTGAGCGCGCGAAACCGCGCAGTGAGCGAGCGGGATCTTGGCGTGGACAGGGGGTGAGTGCGTGGCGCGAATCACTTTAGGGATGTGGACTTCGCACGGCCCGACGCTGTCGAGCACGCCCGATCAATGGCTCCTCAGGGTGCCCTGGGACCGCAACAAGA
>JBOHZT010000547.1:0-1693 GCA_050738535.1 Steroidobacteraceae bacterium | reverse complement strand
ACGACCTCGCCCCCTTCGACGGTCACGAGATACGCTCCCTTCGCCCCGGTCTCCCGAATATGCCGCCCCTGGAGATTGCCGGGAATCACGACATGCGGGTGCTCGTGCAGCACCTGCCCCCGGTGCACGTGACCCAGGGCCCAGTACGGGTAGCCCTTGGCCACGAGCTCCTCGAGACTGCAGGGTGCGTAGTTCTCGTGCTCCCCCATGCCGCCGAGCGCCGTGTGCAGCACCCCGATGTTGAAACACCCGGCGCGCGGCTCGGGGTATCCCGGCACCAGGTTCTCCGTGACCGCCGGCTGCGGAAAGCTCTGCCCGTGCAGCGCCACCTTCAGGTCCTCGAGCACGAATGTCTCGGTCTTGCGGTGCGAGAAGACCTTGACGCAATCCGGTAATTGCAGCCGCCGGGCGATCTGGCTCTCCGCATCGTGATTGCCGTGCAGCACGAAAGCCCGGATCCCCGCCTGCGCCAGCCGCCCCATCTGGTGCGAGAAGAACAACCCCGTATGAACGTCCTTCCAGCTCCCGTCGTACAGATCCCCCGCGATCACCACGAACGCGACCTGCCGGTCGATCGCCTCGGAGATCAAACCGTCGAACGCGGTGCGCGTGGCCGAGCGAATCCGCTCCGCAGCGGCTCCTTCGTGCCGGGTGAGCCCCTTCAGGGGGCTGTCCAGGTGGATATCCGCCGTGTGGATGAACCGGAATGAGTTCACGGGTTCCTCGCTCGCAGGTGCCGTCGCAGTCCGTAGTCATCGTGAGCCAGCAGCCGCTCCCGCAGGGCATCGACCTCCGCGGCCGGCAGCGCCCCGCCCGCCGCCTGAAAGAGCCGCGCCGCGCGCTCGAACAGACAGGACAGCCCGAAGTCGTCTCCGAAACTCCCGTCCGCGATTGCCCCTTCGCATTCGTAGAACCGCTCGATGAGCCGAAGCGCCCCTGCCGCATCGCGCGGCAACACAACGTGCTCGATCGCGTCGAGCACGAGCCCCGCTCGTGCCGTGAACTCGTCGCCGCGGCGGTGACGCCACTCGTAGTCCGTCTCTCCGCGCCGCAAGGCTGAGATTTGGGCCTCGATGAGCCCGGCCGACCGCTCCGGCTCGTCAGCGGCAATGAACGCCTCGACATATGCGCCGACGCCATGCGGCGCATGCAGCAGCGTCAGGACGAACGCGGCCAACGCCTCCGATGATCGCTGCTCGAGCCGTTGCCTCGCGCGATCACGTTCCTCAATCGTCGAGATCATCGCGTCACCCTGCCCATCCCGCCGACAGCACCTCCGCCTGCTCCAGCACCAGCTGCGTCGCCCGCTCCTGCTTGTCCGGCGGGTAGCCGTACTTGCGCAGGATGCGCTTCACCAGCACCCGAAGCTGCGCGCGCACGTTCTCGCGCAGCGTCCAGTCGATGCTCACATTGGCGCGCACGATCCTCACGAGCTCCTGCGCGATCATCCGTAGCGTCGGCTCGCCGAGCACCTTGACGGCGCTATCGTTGGTCTCGAGCGCATCGTAAAACGCGAGCTCGTCCTCGCTGAGTCCGAGATCCTCCCCACGTGCGTTCGCGGCCCGCATCTCCCGGGCGAGCTGGATCAGCTCCTCGATGACCTGGGCGGCCTCGATCGCGCGGCTCTGATAGCGGCGCAGGGTCTGCTCGAGCATCTCGGCGAACGAGCGCGCCTGCACAACGTTCTTGCGGC
>JBOHZT010000546.1:0-1697 GCA_050738535.1 Steroidobacteraceae bacterium | reverse complement strand
GCCGTACACCTCGTCCTCCGTTGCGGCAAAGGCGCTGCAGCGGATGGCAAAGCCGAGCTTGACGCAGCGGGAGCTCGACGTGCTCGCGCTCGTCGCCGAGGGTCGCAGCAACAAGGACATCGCCAGGCGGCTTGCGATTACCGAGGGCACGGCAAAAACGCACGTCAAATCGATCCTGACGAAGCTCGATGCGATCAGCCGTACGGAAGCTGTCGCGGTGGCTCACAGGCGCGGACTGGTGCGGCTATAGCGGCGCTGCGGGTGCGCGAGGGGCTCGTGCCTGCGCCAGCTCAGACAGGAGCCCCGCACCGTGGTACTCCCTGCGCCAATAGTTCTCGTGTGTACCCCCGTTTCCGGGCACTCTGCTACTCTTGCGTGAGCAGCCGCAGCGTCCCTGCACCGCCTGCCCGGACCGATTGCGGCGCCGTGGGTCCATTCTCGAGTCATCCATCATGAGCATGTCGCTGCGCGATCAGTTGTTGACGGCCGGCTTGGCCACTGAAAAGCAATCCAAGGACGCGGAGCGCCACCTACGGCAGCAGCAGCGGCAGCGACAACAGCTGCCGAAGAGCAAGCGTGGCGGGGCGTCCGAGTCTGAACTGGCCGCGGAGCAGGCGCGGCTCGCCAAGGCCGCTCGGGATCAAGAGCTGAGCCGTCGCCAAAGGGAAGAAGCGAACAAGAAAGCGTGCCAGGCTCAGATCGAGCAACTGGTCGAGCACAACCGCTTGCCGCGAGCTCAGACCGACGAGCTTTACAACTTCGTCGACGGCAACAAGATCCGTCGCATTCCTGCCGATGCGCCCGTACGTGAAAGGATCGGTCGTGGCGAGATTGCGATCGTCCGCTGCAACGGCCGCTACGAGCTGGTGCCGGCAGACACTGCGGCTCGCATTCGCGAGCGCGATCAGCACGCGGTGATCGTGGGCGGCTTCGCCAGTGATCCGGCCGGCACCGATGACGAGACCTACCGCAGCTTTGTGGTTCCCGATGACCTGGTATGGTGAGATACGCTTGAGTTCCCATACCCCTCTCGGGGATCTCGGATTTGCGGCATTCGGCGCGCCAATCCTTTCTCACTAGCCCAGACCAGGGCGTCTTCGCAGGTGACCGCCTCGAGCTCGGGGCGGCGCCGACAGTCGATTGCCAACCTCATCCCGAGGTTTAGGCGCTAAACTGCCGCGATGAAGTCAGGCGCAATCGATCCCGGCACCTTTGCCGACCTGGGTCTGGAGGCCCCGGTGCTGCAGGCGTTGCTCGACGTGGGCTACGAATCGCCGACGCCCATCCAGGCCGCGACGATTCCCGTGCTGCTCTCGGGTACGGACCTACTCGGGCAGGCACAGACCGGTACCGGCAAGACGGCGGCGTTCGCGCTGCCTTTGCTGTCACGGCTCGATTTGCGGCAACGCAGTCCCCAAGCCCTGGTACTGGTGCCCACGCGCGAGCTTGCGATTCAGGTGGCCGAGGCCTTTCAGAAATATGCGATGCATCTGCCGGGCTTCCACGTCCTGCCGATCTACGGTGGCCAAAGCTACACGCCGCAGCTCAATGCGTTGAAGCGCGGTGTGCACGTGGTGGTCGGCACGCCGGGGAGGATCATGGATCACCTGGAGCGCGCCACCCTGTCGCTGGGGGGCATCCGCTTTGTCGTGCTTGACGAGGCCGACGAGATGCTCCAGATGGGCTTCATCGACGCC
>JBOHZT010000545.1:0-1698 GCA_050738535.1 Steroidobacteraceae bacterium | reverse complement strand
GCACGGTCTGGTCGAAGAGCCGCCCGTAACGCAGGCTCATCTCGGCAGAGACGTGGCCCAAGAGGGCCATCAGCGCCTGGAGCGAGCAGCCCGCATTTACAAGGGCCGTGGCGTAGGTGTGCCTCAACTGGTGCGGGACTGCATCGTCGAGACCCGCGGCTCTGGCGCAACGGTGGAGCTCTCCACGCAGCGTGCCAGCCGAGATCCGCCGCCCCTGGTGGGTGAGGAGGAACTCGACGAGCGAGCCGGTCCGAGGGTGGCGGAGGGGGCGTCCCTCCGAGCGGTTGGCGACGATCCGATCGACGATGCCGACCGTGTCGTCGTCGAGCGGGACCATCCGTTCGGTGAGGAGCTTGCCGAGCGGGACCTTCAACCAGGCGCCCTGGCCGGGGACCTCGTGGACGCAGTCGAGCTCCAGGTCGCAGAGCTCACCGATGCGCAGCCCCGTCTCGCGTAACAGCAAGAGCGCGTCCGCGAGCAGGCGGTTCGGCGACACCTCGAGCGCCGAGACGAGCGCTCGATCGTCGTCGGGCGGGAGGTAGCGCGGGAGGGGGTGCGGCAGCTTGGGGACATCGCGGGAGAAGACGAGCCGGCGGGACGGCGCCTCGTCCCAGCCCCACTCGGCCATCGCGTCGAAGAAGGAACCGAGCGCGAGGATGCGGCTCTTGGCCGTCGAGGCCGCGATCGGCTGGCCGCTGCGGTGGTTCAGCGCGTGGGCGACCTCGGAGAGGTAGGGCTCGATGTGGCACCGGCGGTCGAGGAGCGTGAGCGACGCGAGATCAGGGTCACGCCGGGCGAGGAAGCGGCCGAAGTGCGCGAGCTCCGAAGCGATGCCCTGGATGCTCGAGCGTGCGTGGGTGCCTTCCAGGCGTTCGAGGTAGGCGACCATCGGCCGGCGGATCTGTGGCCCGACGCCTTCGAGGTGGCGTTCCCAGCTCCAGCGGCCGAGCGTCGAGCGCTTGGGAACGGGTTCGGCGGGGGCGCCGAGGTGGTAGATGACGGCGCGTGACGCGTAGAGGGCGCCGCGGTAGTGGGCAAAGGAGCGGCCTTCGCGAACCTCACGCTCGGTGATCGCATCCTCGAACTGCGCGTGGTCCTCGTCGCGAAGATCTGCGAGGCGCCGGCCGCTCTGGATCAACAGGCGCGCCGCCACCTGGGAGGTCATGCCCCGGCGGGCGCCCTCGGAGTAGCCGAGCGCCTCGGCGCCGGATCGAAACCGAACGAGGTCCTCGCCGAGTGGGCTCAGCGCTGCGTCGCGCAACACGGCGTGCAGGCGGCGCTTGAGCAGCCAGTCGTAGCCGGGATGCAGATGGCCGAAGAACATGCAGAAGTTGAGAAAGGGCCGCAGCGCGGCGTTGGCGCGTAGTCGGACCTCGAGCGGCTGGCTCGCCCATGCCTGGGGATCGGGAAAGCGGACGAGGAAGGTGCGCGAGGCACTGTCGAAGGTCTTGTTGCCGACGCGACGCGAGGAGGACCAGGCGAGGTAGGCCTCGTAGAGGTGGGCGGCCTCGGCGGGGACCGCGACCTTCGCCGGAGGCATCAGCGGGACTCTTCGAGCGCGCGCTGTCGGGCCCGGGCCGCGTCGTAGGCGGCGCGCAGGTGGGTGGGGGCGAGGTGGATGTAGGCCGCCGACGAGTCCACGTGGTCGTGCCCCATGAGCGCTTGGATCACGGCGAGGTCGGTGCCGGCCTCGGCGAG
>JBOHZT010000544.1:0-1698 GCA_050738535.1 Steroidobacteraceae bacterium | reverse complement strand
CGGGTACCCTTCGCTGTTGGTGACCAGGATCATTCCGCCCCCGCTCGCTCGCGCGATCAGATGACGAGGGCGGCCCGATTGGCGGCGATGCGCTGCCAGGTCGCGGCTTCATCCTCGTCGAACAATTCGGTGAGCTTCTTCATCATCGTACCGCCGAGCTCCTCGGCATCGACGATGGTGACCGCTCTGCGGTAGTAGCGCGTCACGTCATGGCCGATGCCGATGGCGACCAGTTCGACGAACTCGCGCGCCTCGATGTCGTGGATGACCTCCCTGAGGTGCTTCTCGAGATAGTTGCCGGCATTCACGGAGAGAGTGGAATCATCGACCGGCGCGCCATCGCTGATCACCATCAGGATGCGCCGGTGCTCGGGCCGGGCCACCAGGCGGCGATACGACCAGAGCAACGCCTCGCCGTCGATGTTCTCCTTCAGCAGGCCCTCGCGCAGCATCAGGCCGAGATTCTTGCGCGCCCGCCGCCAGGGCTGGTCGGCGGCCTTGTAGATGATGTGGCGGAGATCGTTGAGCCGGCCCGGGTTGCGCGGCTTGCCCTCGGCCACCCAGCGTTCGCGGCTTTGCCCGCCCTTCCAGGCGCGGGTGGTGAAGCCGAGCAGCTCGACCTTGACGCCGCAGCGCTCGAGGGTGCGGGCGAGGATATCTCCGCACATCGCCGCGACCGTGATCGGCCGGCCGCGCATGCTGCCGGAGTTGTCGAGCAGGAGCGTCACCACGGTGTCCCGAAACTCGGTATCGCGCTCGCGCTTGTAGGATAGGGATTGCGTCGGGTTGACGACCACGCGCGCCAGCCGGCCGGCATCGAGCAGCCCCTCATCGAGATCGAAGTCCCAGGCGCGCTGCTGCTGGGCGAGCAGGCGGCGCTGCAGGCGGTTGGCGAGCTTCGAGACGACGCCTTGCAAATGCTGGAGCTGCTGGTCGAGTTGCTGGCGGAGGCGGGTCAGCTCCTCCGGGTCGCAGAGGTCCTCCGCGCCGATTTCCTCGTCGAAGCTGCGGGTGAATGCGCGGTAGGCACCCTCCCCTTCATGGGCCGCCGCATCTCGCCGGGGCTGCGGGCCGCCGGGGCGCTCATCGCCTTCGGCGGCATCCTCTTCGCCCTGCTCGGACTCGTCGGCGGTCTCACCCTCGGACTCATCGGCATCAACGCCGAGCATCGCCTCGGCATCCGCTTCCGAGCGGCCCTGGGGCTGCCCGCTCTGGTCCTCGGCGCTCGATTGCTCCTCGCCCGCGTTCTCTTCGCCATCGTCCTGCTGCTCGGCGTCCGCTTCCGCCTCCGCAAGGTCGAGTGCTGCCAGAAGCCGCCGGGCCGCGCGGGCGTAGCCCACCTGGTCGTCCTGCAGGCGGGCGAGATCGGAAAGGGCGCGCTCGGCGCCAACGCCGAGCGTGTCGCGCCAGGCCTCGAGGATGTGGGATGCCGAAGCGGGTGTCGCCTCGCCGGAAAGCCGTTCGCGGGCGATCAGCGCGAGGGCGGCAGCGACCGGAAGCTGATCCTTCCGCGTCATCCGGTCGTAGCCTTCCTGCTCGCATTGCTCGGCCAGGCGGGCCCGAAGATTGGCGGCAACGCCTTCCATATGGCGGGCGCCGATGACCTCGACCCGAACCTGCTCGAGCGCGTCGTAGGCTTCTTTCGCCTCGCGCCCGAGCGGGATCCGTTCCCGGTGCCTGGCGTCGTCGTGGTGGCGG
>JBOHZT010000543.1:0-1706 GCA_050738535.1 Steroidobacteraceae bacterium | reverse complement strand
TGTTTGAGCCGAGGTGAATTGCCCGTATAATAGGCACATCTGTAGTTTATGCCTATTTTATGACTAGTTTCTCTGTTCCCCCTCTCGTGACAGATCGTCTCGAGCGACTAGGCGACCGCATCCGGACTGCGCGACTGCGCCGCACCTGGTCGATCGCCGTGCTCGCCAATAAGGCTGGCATCAATCGAAACACGCTCACCGCCCTCGAGCACGGCAGGGCAGGCACCTCGGTCGTAGCTCTGGTCTCCGTTCTTTGGGCTTTGGGACTCGATGGTGCGCTCGAGTCCGTGGCGGATCCCGATCAGGACTCCCACGGAAAGGCTCTCGAGGCGGCTCGCCGGCCGAAGCGCGCGCGCGGCCACGCCACGGATAGGGACTATGACTTCTGAGCGAGAGACTTATATCTACATTCAGCTTCCCGGCACGCTCGAAGTCGTGCCGGCCGCGGTCCTGCGCGTGCTCACGATGCGCGATGGAGCTCGTGTAGGGCGCTTCCGATACGGGAACCGCTACCTGGATCGCCAGGACGCGGCCCCGTTCGACCCGTTCAAACTGCCGCTGACCCCTGAGGTGTGCGAGTTCACCGCGCTGAAGGGAATTCCCGGCGCGGTACGTGATGCGGCGCCGGATGCGTGGGGCCGTCGCGTCATCGAGTGGCGACTCGGACGCGAGCCCGATGATCTCGATGAGATCGATTACCTGCTGAATGGCCCGCAGGACGGGGCGGGATACTTGAGCTTCGGACTGAAGGCGCAGCCCCCGGCTCCAGTGCGAGCCTACAGCCAGACTCATCACCTCGAGCAACTCGTTGCGGTGGCACAGAAGATCGAGAATCGCGAGCCGGTTCCCTCGGAGCTTCTGCAGTATCTGCAGCCCGGCACTTCTCTGGGAGGGGCGCGGCCGAAGGCGACCGTCGAAGATGCCGATGTACTGTATCTGGCGAAATTTCCGCTGCATGGCGATCGGATGAACCTGCAGCGCATCGAGCTCGCAACGCTCGCGCTTGCCGCGCGCGCCGGCATCAACACCGCGCGTGCGCGCGTCGAAAGAATCGGCTCCCTGGACGTGCTGCTGCTCGAGCGCTTCGACCGGCAGCGGGCCCAGAGCGGCTATCATCGTTTCGGCATGGTGAGCGGACTGACTGTGCTCGATAGCGGCGACAGCCATCTCGACCGTGATCGCTGGTCGTACCCTCTGCTGGCGGACGCCCTGCGCCGCTGGGTGGAACGGCCCGAGGCCGATTCCGCCGAGCTCTTCCGGCGCATGGCCTTCAACGCGGCGGTCACCAACGATGACGACCATCCGCGCAACCATGCTCTGATTCGCACTCCGCGCGGATGGCGGCTGTCACCCGCCTACGATCTGGTGCCTTCGCCGAAAGTGAGCATCGAGCGGCGCGACCTTGCGCTCAGCGTGGGGCGCTACGGACGTGCCGCGAGCATCTACAATCTGGTCAGCCATTCGAACCGCTTTGGGCTCGATGAGGGCGAAGCGCGCCTGGTCATCGAGGAAGTCATCGCTTCGGTGCGCCACTGGCGCGAGGTCTACGCCTCCTGCGGCGTCTCGCCGGCCGATCGCGAGGCGATCGCGCCAGCGTTCCTTCCCGAGGGGTTCTTCTACGAAGTGCCGCCCGCGGGATAAAGCGACGCCCCCGGCACGCCAGAGCCCGAGCCGCCGCCGGGCTAGGGCTTCTCGCCGGGCGCTCC
>JBOHZT010000542.1:0-1706 GCA_050738535.1 Steroidobacteraceae bacterium | reverse complement strand
CCGCGGACCCGCAGCTCGCGATCTGGGTGGACAGCGACGCCGAGAAGGGCACTGTTTCGATTCGCGACAACGGCATCGGCATGACCCGGGAGGAGACGATCGCCCATCTCGGCACCATCGCCAAGTCCGGCACGGCGGAATTCGTCAAGACGCTCTCGGGGGATCAGCAGAAGGACTCGCGGCTCATCGGCCAGTTCGGCGTCGGCTTCTACTCCGCATTCATCGTGGCGGACCGCGTCGAGGTGCTGTCGCGCAAGGCGGGCGCGGAGCCTGCCGCCGGCGTGCGCTGGGACTCGAGCGGGGACGGGGAGTTCACGGTCGAGGCGCTCACCCGCGAGGAGCGGGGTACGACCGTGGTGCTGCATCTGAAGCAGGACGCCCGCGAGTTCCTGGATCCGTACCGGCTGCGTGCGCTGATCGAGCGGTACTCGGATCACCTGAGTTTCCCGGTGCGGATGCGCAAGCCCCCGGCGAAGGAGGGCGCCGCCACCGCTGCGGAGTACGAGGCCGTCAATCAGGCGAAAGCCCTGTGGACCCGCCCGCGCAGCGAGATCACGGACGACGAGTACAAGGAGCTCTACCGGCACATCGCCCACGATTTCGAGGACCCGCTCGCCTGGAGTCACAATCGCGTCGAGGGCAAGCGCGAGTACACGAGCCTGTTGTATGTGCCGCGGCACGCGCCCTTCGACCTGTGGCAGCGGGACGCGGCGCGCGGCTTGAAGCTGTACGTGAAGCGCGTCTTCATCATGGACGACGCGGAGCAGTTCCTGCCGCTCTACCTGCGCTTCGCGAAGGGAGTCGTCGACTCGAGCGACCTGCCGCTCAATGTGTCGCGGGAGCTCCTGCAGCATGACTCGGAAGTCGACGCCATCAAGGGCAGCCTCACCCGGCGAGTCCTCGACATGCTCCAGCGGCTGTCGACGGAGAAGCCCGACGATTACGCGGTCTTCTGGCGGGAATTCGGCGCTGTCCTCAAGGAGGGGCTCGCCGAGGATGCGGCCAATCGCGACAAGATCCTGCCGCTACTGCGGTTCGCGAGCACCCACTCGCCGGACGACGAGCCGCGCACCAGCCTCGCGCAGTATCTCGAGCGTGCGAAGCCGGGGCAGGAGCGCATTTATTTCCTCATCGCCGACAGCATCGAGGCGGCGCGCGCGAGCCCCTACATCGAGAGGCTCAAGGCCCGCGGCATCGAGGTGCTGTTGCTGGCCGACCGCGTCGACGAATGGGTGATGCGGCAGGTCGAGGCCTTCGAGGGCAAGCGCCTCAAGGACGCCTCGCGAGGCGATCTCGAGCTCGGTGCCCTCGAGACGCAGGAGGACCGCAAAGCGGCCGACGGCGAGCTCAAGGAGAGCAAGGCGCTGTTGAAGCGCGTCAAGGATGGGCTGGGCGATCGCGTGAGCGAGGTCCGGGTGACCTCGCGGCTCACCGAGTCGCCGGCATGCCTCGTGCTCGGTGAGCACGACCTCGGCGCCAACCTGCGCAGGATCCTCTCGGCTTCAGGGCAAAAGGCGCCGGCGGCGAAGCCGCTGCTCGAGCTCAATGTCGGTCATCCGGTCGTCCGCTATCTCGAAGGGCTCGTCGATGCGGCCGAGTTCAATGAGCTCGCACTGCTGCTCTACGATCAGGCGATGCTCGCCGAAGGCGGCCAGCTCGGCAATCCCGCCGATTACGTGCAGCGGCTCAATCGGCTGTTCGTGAAG
>JBOHZT010000541.1:0-1708 GCA_050738535.1 Steroidobacteraceae bacterium | reverse complement strand
GGATCGCGTGGTCCCGCCGAGCCAGTCGCGCGCGCTCGTCGCGGTGCTCGAGCGCCAGGGGATCGCGGCGCCCTACTTCGAGTTCGAGGGCGAGCAGCACGGTTTCCGCAAGGCCGAGAGCCTCGTGCGCTCCCTCGAGGCCGAGCTCGCCTTCTATGGCAGCGTATTCGGGTTCGAGCCCGCCGTCTGAGCCGCCCCGCGCGCTGCGGGTGTTACGGCTTCCTGGGCGCTACGGCTTCCTGAACTTGAAGATGAAGCGGTCCGTGTGCCCGCGGATCGACGGATCGAAGATGATCTTGGTATGCGGGTCGTGCGGGTTGCGCAGCAGGTTGCTGCTGCCGACGAACTTGAATCCCGCGGCCTCGATCTCCCGCTTGGCGGCCGCGGGATCGATGCGGTGGAGCGTGCGAGTCTCGCTCGTCCCGGCGCCGGCGGCGGCCGCATGGTCGACCACGAAGTAGATCCCGCCCGGCTTCAGCGCGTCGTAGACCTCCTTGTTGAAGGCCGCCATGTTCGCGCCCGGGATGTTGTGCAAGTCGTGATAGTTGAGCGTGGTCCAGAACATGTCGACCTGGTGCGGCAGCCCGAAACCGCCCGCCATCTTCAGCGACTCGACGGAAAGATTCGGGTACTGCGGATCGCTCGCGAGCGCGTGCGCCTCCTCCATCATGTTCGGCCGGTGACTCATGTGCCCGTGCATGGCCATGTGACCGCCGTGCGCGGCCATGCTGCCTCCATGCGCGGCCATGCTCCCGTGCATCGCCATGTGGCCATTGTGCGCGGCGCTCGGCGGCGGCCCGGGGACGAGCATGTAGTCGTGGCCCGAGGAGCCGACGACCTTGCTGATGAGCCTCGTGTAGTAGCCCGCCGCCGGAATGAGCTCCGCCACGGTATCGCCGGGCTTGATGCCCGAGAAGGCGAGCACCTGCTCGGGCTTGCGCTCGGCGTCGCGCTTGCGGTCCGCCTGCGGGCGAGCCGAGCTCGCGACGGCCGACCGGATATAGCCGGGAATGTGCGCGGTGCCGTGATGCCGCGCCGCGGCCGCGGGCAAGGTGAACGAGACAAGCGCGGCGCTGATCGCCGCGGTGAGCCAAGCAGAGCTACGCAGCATGGTGTTCTCCCCTCTCGCCTCTCGACACCGGGTAGCGGACTCTAGCACTGCGGGAGATCGAATGCTCGCGCCAGCAGCTCGTACGAGCGCAGCCTCGCCGCATGATCGTGCACGATGGTGACGATCATCAGCTCCTCGATCGCGAGCGCGTCGGCGATCGACTGCAGCGTGCGGCGCAGCGTCTGCGGCGAGCCCCCCACGTGCCGCGGCCACTCTCCGGACTCCCCGGGGTCCCCGCTCGGCCCACGAGCGCAGGCACCCTGGGCCGCCAGCTCCCGCTCGGCCTCCTCGACCGTCGGCACCGGACGCAGGTCCCCTTGCCGCAGGCGGCGCCCCATGAGCCGTACGCTTGCGCAGAGCCGCTCCGCCTCCGCGTCCGTCTCGGCGCACACGGCCCCGAGAGCCACGATCGCATGCGGCTCCGCGAGATGGCGCGAAGGCTCGAAGTGGGCGCGGTAATGCTCGATCGCCGCCCGCGTCGGCCCGGGAGCGATGAAATGCGCGAACGCATAAGGCAACCCGAGCTGCGCGGCGGCCGAGGCGCTCCACAGGCTCGAGCCGAGCAGCCAGACGTCCGGAGCGCCGGGCATGTCGGGG
>JBOHZT010000540.1:0-1720 GCA_050738535.1 Steroidobacteraceae bacterium | reverse complement strand
CTACCGCTTGGTTGTGCGAGCGAAGGCGATAAGGTCGGGCAAAGCCCGGCCAAGGTCGGGTCGCGTGCTGTCACACAGGATTCATGTGGCACCGAGCTTCTCCTCGCGCGGATCCAAGGCGGAGATTTAAAGGCGCTCGCCGAGCTGTACGATCTCACTGTCGCGAGACTCTTCGGTCTCGCGCAGTTGATCGTACGGAACAGGCTGGATGCGGAAGAGGTGATTAGCGATACGTATATCGAGGTTTGGCGGAACGCGCACCGGTTCGATCCGGAGCGAGGAGCCGCGCTCGCCTGGCTGTTCACGATCTGCCGCTCTCGGTCTCTCGACCGCCACAGGCGCAATCGCCGGAACATGCTAGAATATACGCAGGTGGCGTCTGAGGAGTTGAGTACGCTGCTGGCGCCGAGTCCGGAGGGTCTTTCGAACCTGAATTCCGCAGCTGCTCGGCTGGGCGAAGCGTTGCTCGAGCTCTCCCCCGTGCGGCGCCGCCTCGTGTCGCTTGCGTTCTTTGAGGGGCTAACTCACGAGGAGATCGCGTGCAGAGTGTGCTTGCCTCTTGGCACCGTAAAGTCGCACATCCGGCGCGCCCTCGCTCGATTGCGAGCCGAGCTCAATGGCAGTGGCGCAAATGAGATCCCGCCGGAATAGTGCTGAGGACGAGATCGTCGCGCTTCTTCTTGACGTGCTTGGGGCCGACCGACCGCTGATGGAGATCCCCACTGCCCAAAGGGAGCGACTGAAGAGCAGGATCCTCGAAGAGGCGGCGGCCGCAGCGCCACCGCTAACGAGGACCGTTAGAGGACCCGGGATTGCCTGGGCGACTCTGTGCCGGGGAGTGTCGGTCGGGGTGCTCATGCAGAGCACTGCGGAGAATGTGCAGGTGGCGCTGCTCCAGATGGAGCCTGGCAGCAAGATTCCCGCGCACGATCATTCCAAGGCGGAGGAGTGTTTCGTCCTTTCTGGCGATATCTCGATCGGTGCCCATCGAGTGGCTGAGGGTGACTTTCACATCGCCGACGCAGGAGCGCGCCACGCGGACATCACGACGGCATCAGGAGCGCTGCTTCTTGTCCGTTCGGAGATTCCAAGCGTCCCGGATCTAAATTGATCGCTGGTGAGCGAGTGGGCGGCCAATCCAGCCCTCTCGCAGGAGGCAAGGGCGAGCGGGGTCCGGCTTGATCCTGGATTGGCCATTCTGGGGACCGCGGCGCCCGCTATAATCCCGCGCCAGACGCTCGAGCGACCACGAGGGGGGAAGTGTCGCAATAATGTCCATCGCAATGGTCTTTCCCGGCCAGGGTTCCCAGTCGCTCGGGATGCTCGCCTCTCTCGAGGGCGAGGACGAGGTTCGCGTCACGTTCGCCGAGGCAGCGCGCGTGCTCGGTTTCGACCTTTGGGCGCTCACGCAGAGCGGTCCGGCGCAGCGGCTGGATTCGACCGAATACACCCAGCCTGCGATGCTCGCCGCCGGTGTCGCGATCTGGCGGGTCTGGCAGCGCCGCGGCGGAGCCCCGCCGGGCGCCGTCGCCGGTCACAGCCTCGGGGAGTTCACGGCGCTCGTATGCGCGGGCGCCCTCGAGCTCGCCGCAGCCGTCGATCTGGTGCGCTTTCGGGGCAAGGCGATGCAGGAGGCGGTGCCCGCCGGCGCGGGCGCCATGGCCGCGATCCTGGGGCTCGACGACTCAAAAGTCGCCGAAGCGTGCGCCGAGGCAGCCCT
>JBOHZT010000539.1:0-1722 GCA_050738535.1 Steroidobacteraceae bacterium | reverse complement strand
TCCGCAGGACTGGAACGCCAAGACGGGTGCCGGCATCACGGCGGATCAGATGGCCGCGCGCGTCATCGGCAAGGCGACTCCGCTTCCCTCTCTGGAGATCTGCGGAGAGGCGGGCGGCTTCAGCTCGCTCTCCTACCTCAGGCCGTACCAGCAGGCGCCGATGGAGATCAATCCGCGCAAGGTCTTCTTCGAGATGTTCGGCGAGGGCGACACGAGCGCGCAGCGCACGCAGATCCTGCAGCAAACCGGCAGCCTGCTCGATTACACCCAGGAGGCCACCGCGCGCCTGAATCGTCGGCTCGGCGCCAGCGACCGCGCGATCGTGAGCAATTATCTGGACTCGGTGCGCGCCGTCGAGCTGCGAGTCAAGAAGCTCGAGGCGAAGTCGGCGTCGCTCACCCATCTGCCGGATGCGCCGCTCGGCGCTCCCGACAACTTCACGGAGCTGCTCGACGTACAGTTCGAGATGATGGCGCTCGCGTGGCAGACGGACCAGACGCGCGTCGTGACCTTCAAGCTCGCCAAGGAAGCGACGATGCGCACCTATCCCCAGGCGGGAGTGCCCGAGGCTTTCCATCCGCTCTCGCATCACGGCGGCGACCCGGTGAAGCTCGCGAAGCTCGTGCTCATCGAGAGATACCACACCCAGCGCATGGCGAAGTTCGCCGAGCGGCTGAAGGGGATCAAGGACGGCGACGGTAACCTGCTCGATCACTCGTTGGTGCTCTACGGCAGCAACATGAGCAATAGTGATCTGCACAACAACAACCCGCTGCCGTGCGCGCTCATCGGCAAGGCGTGGGGCAAGGTGAAGGGCGGACAGCACCTGCACTACCCGCCGAACTCGCGTCACTCGAACCTGCTGGTCACCGTGCTGGACCGTGTCGGCGTGCCCGTCACGAAGATCGGCGACAGCGACGGGACGTTCTCGGAGATCTGACATGCCGACTGCGCGGCTGGCCGGCCTGGCCGCTCTGGCGCTGCTCGTGTGCGCGGGCTGCTCATCGCTGTCGTACAAGGCGGCGCCGTTGTCCGCGGCCGTCAATCATCGCCGGGCCGACGGCAGCACGCCGCTGCAGTGGGCGGTGTACCGCAACGACGTGATCGGGGTGAAGCGCCTGCTCCGCGAAGGCGCCAACGTGTCGGAGGCCGACAACTACGGCGCCACGCCGATGAGCCTCGCGGCCACGACCGGCAATGCGGCGATCATCAAGCTCCTGCTCGAGGCCGGCGCCAATCCGGAGTCGCCGAACCCGGACGGGGAGACGGCGCTGATGCTCGTCGCGCGGACGGGCCATCTGAAAGCGGCCAAGCTCCTGCTGCGGCACGGCGCCAATGTCAATGCACGCGGTCGCTGGCGCGGCCAGACTGCGCTCATGTGGGCTGCCGCGCGCCATCATCCGAAAATGATGGAGCTGCTGATCGACCACGGCGCCGACATCAACGCCCGCGCGGCGCGCTACGACTACGAGCGCCACATCACGGCGGAGGGCCGCGCCAAGAGCGAGGACCGCGGCGGGCTCACGCCGCTGCTGTATGCCGCGCGCGAGAACTGCCTCGCGTGCGTCAACGTGCTCATCAAGCACCACGTGAACATCGACCTACCGGATCCGGGCGGCTACGCGCCCGTCACGATCGCGATCATGAACGCGAACTGGGACGTCGCGAAGCGGCTGATCCTCGCCGGCTGCGACGTGAATGAGTGGGACATCTACGGGCAGG
>JBOHZT010000538.1:0-1731 GCA_050738535.1 Steroidobacteraceae bacterium | reverse complement strand
TGCCGGTGATCGCGACCCTTCTCATGCGCGCCTCATGCGCGCCGGCCGGGCGACTGTGTTCGCTGCTCTTCCACGAGCGACTCGACGCAGCGCAGGGCATCGCCCACCGTGACGAGCGCTGGAGGCTCGCGCGGCAACGCGATCTTGAACTCGTCCTCCAAGAAGAACAGCATCTCCGCCATGCCGAGAGAATCGACGCCGAGCTCGGCAAGCCGCGCATCGAGCCTCACGCGCTCCCGCGGGATCCTGTAGCGCTGCTCGAGAATCTGCACCAAGCGCTCGAACGCCGTCATCTCTCACGCTCCAAGCTCGGCGGATCGGGAAAAACCGCGACTTTCCCGCTCCAGCGGGCTGCGGCCGTGAGCACGGCTGGCATCGCCTCGCACAGTTGCACGAATCGTGCCGCAAGCGCGGGACGCATGGCGGCCTGCGCGAACAGCGCGGCGATACGCATGCGCGAGACGAAGCACGCATGCCAGGCAGCGGCATAGCGCTGCTGGATGCCGCGTTGCACGGCCGCCGCATCGGAATGCCGCAGCGGCTCTCGGCCGCAGCGCACCAGCGCGGCGGCCAGGAGCCAAGCCGACTGCATCGCCATAGCGATCCCCTCGCCGATGATCGGATGCGCTTCCCCCGCCGCGTTGCCGACCAGGAAAGCGCCGGTGCCGAGCCTCGCGATCCGGACCTGGGGTCGAATCGGACCGACGGCGAGCCAGGGGCCGACCCGTGAAGCGCCGGCGAGCACGGCGTCGAGCAAAGCGCATTCCCGCCTCAGGTAGGCTTCGACGGCCGGCCCAGCCCGATCGCCCGGCGAGGCACGCCGCAGCGCCCTCAGCCGATCGGCCCGAATACAGCACGCGAGGGTCGCCGAGTCGCGGCCGGCCACGACCACTCCGCCGTAACCGCCATGAAAGGCCAGCACCGGCAGGAGCCCATGAGGAAGCCTCGCGTCCGCGAAATTGGCCTTGAACGCGAGCAGATCGGACGCGCGGCCGGCGCCGCCGCGCGCTTGTTGGGCAGCGCGGAGCCGCCCCGATCCCTGCGCTGCGATGGCGACCGGCGCCCGCAAGGTCAGCGCCGCTGCGGTATCGCGACGTATCGCCGCACAGCAGAAATCTCCGGGAGATCCGGTCAAGGAACGCGCGGCGCACGGCTGCAGGATGCAAGCTCCCGCCGAGCGAGCGGCCTCGAGCAGCAGCGAATCGAGCTCGTCGCGCCCCAGCGCCCGGCCCCACGGGTGATCCGTGCCGGGCATCTGGGGAAGCGCGGCGCTCGCCGACTGCTCGCCGCACCACAGCGCGACGCGGTGCAGCGCGGGCCCGGCCTTCTCGGCGAAGGCGCGTCCGAGCCCGAGCGCATCGATGAGCGGCAGACTCGGCGCCGAGAGGCATTCGCCGCAAACCTTGCGGCGCGGAAACACCTCCCTTTCGAGGAGCGCGACGCTCCAGCCGGCTCGCGCCAGCAAAATCGCCGCCGTCGTGCCTGCGGGGCCCGCGCCGACGATGACGGCATCGAAGCTCGCCTGCATCACATCGCCGCAGCCGCGCGCGTCTCGCGCCTGGCGGCGCGGAAGAAGTGCACGAACAGGCCCGCGGGCCGCTCCTCCAGGCTCCAAGCCTCCCGCGGAGCCGGCCAGGCTGCGCAGATCTCCTGCCCGCGAAATCCCGCATGCACACTCAGCACCGCATCGCCGCGCGCGACGTTCCCGGCGCCGACCGCGCCGAGCAGATG
>JBOHZT010000537.1:0-1749 GCA_050738535.1 Steroidobacteraceae bacterium | reverse complement strand
GCTCCCCGATCGTGACGCCGGCCGTCGGATGCACGACGCTCGGGGCGAGGTCCGCAAGCGGCCCGAGCATGTAGGCGCGCTGCGTGAGATCCGGACGCGGCAGGGTCAGTCCCGGCTCGGCGCACACGAGATCCCCATAGAGAAGGATGTCGAGGTCCATCGCTCGCGGCGCCCACTTCGGGGCCTGACGCGGCCGGCCGCAGCGCTCCTCGATACGGTGCAACCGCGCGCGCACCTCGCGCACCGGCAACGCGGACTCGAAGCCCACCGCGAAGTTGATGAAGTCCTCCCCCTCGAACCCGACCGCCGCGTTGCGATACCAGGGCGAGCAGCGCAGCGCTCCGAACTCGCGCTCGAGCTCACGGACCGCCTGCGCGAGATGCCGCTCGGGATCGACATTGCTGCCCGCGGCGACGTAGACCTGCGGCATCAATGCGAGCCCTCCGGTGTGCGGCCGGCCGCGAGGGGATCGGCCCTCTTGGACGCTCCCGCGGCGAGATCGGCCTGTGAGCGCTCGATCGTGACGCCCACGTCCCGGGAGCCGCGGATGGCGCCGGGCTTGTTGAGCGTGAGACGGACCCAGGTGATGCCGAACTCCTCGAGAATAAGGAGCGCCGTGCGGTGCGCCAGCGTCTCGACCAGCTTGAACTCGGAGGCAGCGACAAAACCGATCACCCGCTTGGCGAGCCGCTTGTAGTCGAGCGTATCGGCCACCTCGTCCGTGCTCGCCGCACCGCGGCAGTCGATCGGCAGCTCGAGATCGACGACGACCGTCTGCTTGACGTGCCGCTCCCATTCGATGAAACCGATAATGCACTCGATGGCGAGCCCGCGCAGAAACAGCGCATCGCCGCGGATCGCGGCGCCGGGTGAGGAATCGGAAACGGTCATGGATCTATCGGCCTCAGTGAATCGAGCGGCCATTGCGCCCGTGCGCGGATGGCGAGATCGTCGTGCTCGCCCTTGGAGAGCCGTGCGAGCCCGGCGACCGCGATCATCGCGGCATTGTCCGTGCACAGCTCCAGCCGCGGGAAGTAGAGCCGCGCGCCGCGCGCCGCCGTCTGCACTGCGAGCCGCTCACGCAGGTGCCGGTTCGCGGCGACGCCGCCGCAGACGACGAGTGTATCGAGTCCGGTGGCCTCGAGGGCCCGGAGCGCCTTCCCCGCGAGCGTATCGACGATGGCCTCCTCGACCGCCCGCGCCACGTCGCGGCGCAGCTCGTCCGTGAGCGGGCGGCCGCGAATGGCGTGCAGCACGGCCGTCTTCAGGCCCGAGAAGCTGAACTCGAGCCCCGGCCGGCCGAGCATCGGGCGCGGGAACTCGAACACGCCCGGGCGGCCTAGCTCGGCCAGCCTTGCAAGCTCGGGGCCGCCCGGATAGGGAAGTCCCAGGAGCTTTGCCGTTTTGTCGAAAGTCTCCCCCGCCGCATCGTCCCGCGTCTCCCCGAGCACCCGGTACCGACCGATCGCCCGCACCTCGGCGAGGAGCGTGTGACCGCCGGAAACGAGCAGCGAGAGGTGCGGAAACGGCGGCGCCTGCGGCTCGAGGAGCGCGGCGAGCAGATGCCCCTCCAGATGGTGGACCCCCAGGGCCGGCACGCCCCAGGCATAGGCCAGCGACCGGGCGAGCGCGGCTCCGGTGAGGAGCGCGCCCGTGAGGCCGGGACCTGCGGTATAGGCGATCCCGTCGAGCTCGCGCGGGCCCGTGCGAGCCTGCGCGAGCACATCCCGGACGAGGGGCAGGAGGCGC
>JBOHZT010000536.1:0-1771 GCA_050738535.1 Steroidobacteraceae bacterium | reverse complement strand
CTGGTCAGCAACACGGTCGTGGCGCCGCTGCATGCCGAGCGTCTGAAGAGCGCCCTGGCGGGCCGGCGGCTCGTCGAGGCGATCCTGCCGGACGGCGAGTCGCACAAGACCCTGGCGACCGTCTCCCGCATCCTCGACGTGATGGTCGCCAACCGCCTCGGGCGGGACTCGACGGTCGTCGCGCTAGGCGGGGGCGTCGTGGGCGACATGGCGGGCTTCGCCGCCGCGTCCTATCAGCGGGGCGTCGCCTACGTTCAGGTGCCGACGACCCTGCTCGCACAGGTCGATTCCTCCGTCGGGGGCAAGACCGGCGTCAATCACCCGGGGGGCAAGAATCTCATCGGCGCCTTTCATCAGCCCGTTGCGGTGATCGCCGATACGCGCACGCTCGAGACGCTGCCGGAGCGCGAGTTGCGCGCCGGTCTCGCCGAAGTCATCAAGTACGGCCTGATCCACGACGCGCAGTTCTACGCGTGGCTCGAGGCCCATCTGGAGCGGCTGCTTGCCCGCGAGCCCGAAGCGCTCGCTCACGCGATCCGCCGCTCGTGCGAGATCAAGGCGGAGATCGTCGGACGGGACGAGCGCGAGCAGGGCGAGCGCGCCCACCTCAATCTCGGTCACACCTTCGGCCACGCGATCGAGGCGGCGACCGGGTATGCGAGCTGGCTCCACGGCGAGGCGGTCGGGGCGGGCATGCTGATGGCCGCCGCGATGTCGCGCGAGTGCGGCACGCTCGCGCCGCCGGAGGTCGAGCGGCTGCAGGCGCTCCTCGAGCGCGCGGGCCTGCCGGTCGCCGCCCGGGAGGTGCCGGCGCGCGCCGCTCTCGAGCACATGCGAATCGACAAGAAGGTCAAGCGCGGGCGGATTCGCCTCGTGCTCCTCCACGGCATCGGTGCCGCCTATGTCACGGGCGACTATCCCGATGACGCTCTGCGCGCGACCGTCGCCGCTTACCACGGGTGAGCGCCGGGGTGCGGCGCCATGAGCGAAAGGGAGGACTCGCGCCGTACGCCGCGAGGGAAGAGCACTCGCGCGGCCGCCGCTTCCCGGAGCCGAGGCCGCAGCTGCGGGGCGAGTACCAGCGCGACCGCGACCGCATCGTGCACTCCAACGCGTTCCGGCGCCTGGAATACAAGACGCAGGTCTTCGTCAACCACGAGGGGGATCTCTATCGCACGAGGTTGACGCACTCGATGGAAGTGGCGCAGATCGCCCGCTCCATCGCGCTCGCGCTCGATCTCAACGAGCCGCTCACCGAAGCGATCAGTCTCGCCCACGACCTCGGCCACACGCCCTTTGGACACGCCGGCCAGGACGCGCTCAATCACTGCATGCGTTCCTACGGAGGCTTCGAGCACAACCTGCAATCGCTGCGGGTCGTCGATGAGCTGGAGGATCGATACGCGGATTTCCGCGGCCTCAATCTCACGTTCGAGTGCCGCGAGGGCATCCTGAAGCACTGCTCGCTGCGCAATGCACGCAGGCTCGGGGACGTGGGAGAGCGCTTCGTCCGCCGGCGCCAGCCGAGTCTCGAGGCGCAGATCGCCAATCTCGCGGACGAGATCGCCTACAACAACCACGATCTCGACGACGGCCTGCGCGCGGGCCTCATCGAGGTGCCGGACCTCGAGGCGGTGCCGCTCTTCCAGCGGCCATACACCGCGCTCCTCGAGCAGTACCCCGGCCTCGACGAGCGCAAGCGGATCCACGAGACCATCCGGCGCATGATCAACTTCGTGGTCGTCGATTTGGTCCGCACCACGCGCGCTCG
>JBOHZT010000535.1:0-1796 GCA_050738535.1 Steroidobacteraceae bacterium | reverse complement strand
ACGGCGCGGGTCACGGCCAGCTCACCGCGCCGTGCATCGGGCGCTTGATGGCCGATTTCCTCGAGCGGGGCTCGACCGAGGGCCTCGATGCGTCGTGCGCCCGCAGAGCACGGCCGTTTCCTTTCTTCACCTCATTCGCGGGGCCGCCGCCTTGAGCCACGCAGGCAGGCTCGAGTGATCGAGGCGCAGCGTCTCGAGAAGCGGTTCGGCGCAGTCAGCGCCGTTCGCGACGTGTCCTTGAGGGCGGCCGACGGCCGGATCACGGGACTCCTCGGCCCGAACGGCGCAGGCAAGTCGACGACGCTGCGCATCCTGAGCACCGTCTTGCGCCCGACCGCGGGCGAGGCGCTGATCGACGGCGTCGATGTCGCGGCGGATCCGCTCGGGGCACGGCAGCGGATCGGCGTGCTCCCCCACGGCTCCGGGCTGTACCCCCAGCTCACGGCCCGTGAGAACGTCGCGTACTTCGGCGCACTGCACGGTCTCGCGCGGCACGAGTGCGCCCGGCGCGTCGAGGAGCTCGTCGAGCTCCTGGACATGAAGGACTTCGCCGGCCGGCCTGCGAAGGGTTTCTCACAAGGGGAGCGCCTCAAGACGGCGCTCGCGCGGGCGCTGGTGCATCGCCCGCAAAATGTGCTGCTGGACGAGCCGACGAGCGGGCTCGACGTGATGTCAGTGAGGCATTTCCGCGCGCTCGCTCTGCGGCTCAAGGCCGCCGGTCATTGTGTACTGCTCTCGAGCCACGTGATGCAGGAGGTCGCCGCGCTCTGCGACGACCTCGTGATCGTCGCACACGGCGCGGTGGCCGCGGCCGGGACGCCGGACGAGATCTGCACACGGGCGGGCTGCCCCGATCTCGAGGAAGCGTTCGTGCGGCTCACCGGGGGCTCGGTCCCGTGAGCGCGCCGCGCCCGATAGCCGCGCTGCTCACGGTGTTCCGCAAGGAGTTCCGGGAGAACCTGCGCGAGCGGCGCACGCTCTTCTCGGCGCTCGTCTTCGGACCCCTGTTCGTGCCCGCGCTGCTCGCGGTGATGCTCGGACTCGCGATCCGACATGGCGCGGCTGAGAGTGACGCGCGGCTCGCGGTCGCCGTCGCGCATGGGGAACGCGCGCCGAGTCTGGTGAGCCGGCTCGTCCAGTACGGCGTGACCGTGGTGCCGGTGAGCCTCGACGCGGCCGGCGCACGCGCCGCCGTCGCGCACGGGCGATTCAAGCAGGTGCTCTTCGTTCCCAAAGCGTACGCGACCCAGATGGCGGCGAGCTCGCCCGCGCCGCTCGAGCTCTACATCGATTCCTCGGACGGCGCGAATCGCCAGGCCGTCGCCCGGCTGAGCGCGATCATCGAGCAATACAACTCCACGCTCGTCCACTTGCGCTTGCTGGTACGCGGCATCGATCCGCTGACGCTCTCGGCCATCGCCCTGCAAAGCGTCGACGTCGCCACGCCGGCCGACCGCTCGGTGCTCATGCTCGGCACGCTGAGCTATTTCATCATCATCGCGATGCTGATGGGCGGGCAGTACCTGGCGATCGACGCGACCGCCGGCGAGCGCGAGCGGGGCTCGCTCGAGCCGCTGCTCACGGTGCCGGTGCGCCGCGAGCAGCTCCTCTACGGCAAGATCCTGGCGGCATGCGCATTCATGCTCATCTCGCTGGCGCTCACGGTCGTGGCGCTCAGCGTCGCGCTGCGCTTCGTGGGTCTCGCGCGGCTCGGGATGAGCCTGAATCTCGGGCCGCTCACGGTGATTCTCGTCATCGGCTGCTGCGTGCCGCTCGCGCCGCTCGGCGCGGCGCTA
>JBOHZT010000534.1:0-1802 GCA_050738535.1 Steroidobacteraceae bacterium | reverse complement strand
CTCCTGGCGGGCGTAGTACTGCACCATGAAGGATCGCAGCGCTTCCTCGGGCTCGGCGAGTGCGGCTCTCGGGAAGTAGCTCGTCGTGCCAAGATTGCGTCCGCCGCGGATGAGCATGACGCTCACGACATAGTCACCCGGCTCGCCATCGAGGGCCAGCACGTCGGCGTCCCGATCCTCCTCCGCGGTGACGATCTGCTCGGCCTGGATGCGCTTCAGGGCTGCGAGCCGGTCGCGGAGCTCGGCCGCGCGCTCGAACTCGAGCCGGCTCGCCGCTTCCTCCATCCGCGCCTCGAGCGTCGCATTCACCTCGCTGCTGCGCCCCTCGAGGACTTTCACTGCGGCGTCGACATCGGCGGCATAGGCCTCGCGGCCGATCAGGCCGACGCACGGCGCGGAGCACCGGCCGATCTGATACTGCAGGCAGGGCCGGCTGCGATGCGCAAAGAAAGAATCGCGGCAGTTGCGGATCCGAAACAGTCTCTGCAGCCCCTGCAAGGTCTCCCGTACCGCGCCCGCGCTCGGAAAGGGTCCGAAGTAGCGGCCCGGCCGATTGCGCGGTCCTCGGTAGAACGCGAGGCGCGGGAACTCGTGCGCCGTCTCGAGGTGGATGTACGGGAAGCTTTTGTCGTCCCGCAGCACCACATTGAAGCGCGGCTTGTGCTCCTTGATGAGGTTGTACTCGAGCAGCAGCGCCTCGGTCTCCGAGTTGGTGACCGTGACCTCGATCGCGGCGATGTGTTGCACGAGCGCCTGGATCTTTGGCGCGACGTTGCCGGGATTGAAGTACGTGCTTACCCGGTCCTTGAGGTGCTTCGCCTTGCCGACGTAGAGCAGGACTCCGGCGGCATCGTACATGCGATAGACGCCGGGCCGCCGCGGCAGGGAGGCGACGAAAGCTTGCGCATCGAACGGCCGGGCGCTCATCCCCCTGCCCCAATCCCCGCGAGCTCGCATGCCCGCTCGAGCACCCGACGGAACATCGGCTCCGTCAGGCGGCGGGTCTGCGTGTTGTAGCGGCTGCAGTGATAGGAATCGAGCAGATGATGCGTCGCATCGATCCGGTGCTCGCCCCCGTGGGAGAAAGGGAACGCGGACCGCTTGAGCCCAAGCGCGAGGAGCGCTGCGTCGTGCCCGATGCGGCCGAGCGCGACCAGCACCCGAGCGCGCGGCAGCAGTTGCTCGAGCTCCGCCTGGAGGTACATGTTGCAGCGGCGCACCTCCTGCGGCAGAGGCTTGTTTTGCGGCGGCACACATTTGACGGAATTCACGATGCGCACGCCCTGCAACTCGAGGGGATCCTCCGCGGACACGGACTCTCGGTGGGTCGCAAGCCCCAGGCGGAACAGCGTCTCATAGAGCAGGATACCCGCGAAGTCGCCCGTGAAGGGCCGTCCCGTGCGGTTCGCGCCGTGCAGCCCGGGCGCGAGCCCGACGAGCACGATCCGCGGCGCCGGATCGCCGAACGACGCGACGGGGCGCGACCAGTAGTCCGGGTGCGCCTCGCGGCACTTGGCGAGATAGGACGCGAGCCGCGGGCAACGGGCGCAATCGGGGTCGTAGACCGCCTTAGTCATTCATGCGCCGGATGATCGCGGACGCGAACCCCGAGCAGCTCATGAGCTTCGCGCCGGGAATGAGCCGCTCCAGCGCCTCCTCCACGTTCTTGCGCGCCGCGAGCTCGCGCTTCGGTACGCGGATGGCCTCGCGCAGCCGGGCGAGATCGTACGTCAGCTCCTTGGCGGCGATGGTCCGGGCGACCCCCTTCACGATGAGATCGGCGGCTTCCGTCCATTTGAGAT
>JBOHZT010000533.1:0-1820 GCA_050738535.1 Steroidobacteraceae bacterium | reverse complement strand
TGCGAGGAGCGGCGCGAGACGGCGCGTATCGAGCGTCGCGAGGACCTCCCCGCGCTTGACGCGGTCCCCCTCCTGCACCAGCACGGAGTCGATCCGCTGGCTGTTGTCGAAGGCGAGATCGATCTGCCGCAGGTCGACGTTGCCGTAGAGCACGATCGAGTCGCGTACCGCATGGCGCTGGCTGAGCCACCACGCGAGCCCTGCGACGACGACCACTGCGACCGCGACGGACACCCAGCGCTTCATAGTTCCGCTTCTCCCGCGTCCTCGAGCGCCATGTTGCGCATGGCGCGCGCCGCCGCCCGGCTCGACAGCCTTCCGGAAATTGTCTATCGTGCGATAGACATCTGTCAATCGATAGACATTCGAACATGGCTCGCAAGCCCACCCGCCGAACGGCGCCTCGGCCCCGGCGGCATCCCGCCCGCGGGGGCTACGCCCGAGGCGAGCGCACGCGCCTGCGGATCATCGAGACCGCCATCGAGATGTTCGGCAGCTTGGGGTACGAGCGCACCGCGACGCGCGCCATCGCCCGGCGCGCCCGGGTGAGCTTGCCGGCGCTCACCTACTACTTCGGTGGCAAGGAAGGGCTGCACCTCGCCTGTGCCGAGTACATCATGGCCGACCTGCGCGAGCGTCTCGACCCGGCCACCGAACGCGTGAGCGAGGCCCTGCGCAATCCGCGGCTGCCGCGCGCCGCGCTGCTCGAGCTGCTCGCGCAGGTGCTCGATCCTTTCCTCGAGAGCATGGCGACGGAGCGCCCCGAGAGTTGGGTGCTGTTCTTCACGCGCGCGCAGATCGAGCGCACCGCCGCCTTCGACGTGCTCTTCGAGCGCGTGGCGGGCACGATCCTGAAGCTCTCCGCGGCGATCGTCGCGCGCATCCTCGGGCGCTCCGCCGAGGACCCGGAGACGCTCATCCGCGCCCTGACGATCGTCGGACAGATCGCGCTCGTCCGCCGCGGCCGTCCGATGCTGCTGCGCACGCTCGGCTGGTCGAGCTTCGGCGACCAGCACCTCGAGGTGCTGAAGCGCGCGCTCTGGAAACAGATCTTGAGCGGGCTGCGCGAGGCCTGAGCGCTTAAGGACATCCGGGCGCGCGCGGCCGCGCAGAGCCTGGTACATTGCAGCTGCATGGCTGCAGAGACCGCATGGGCATTCCCGGAGGCGCTCCAGCCGACGGCCGGCGAAGTGCAGTTCGACCTGAATTCCGCCATCCGGTCGGTGGTCATGGTGCATTCCGAAGTTCCCGAGGACGCCTTCACGGCGGCAGCGCTCGGCACCGAGCGCGTCGGCAGCGGCGTCGTGATCGAGCCCGACGGGCTCGTGCTCACGATCGGTTATCTCATCACCGAGGCAACCTCACTGTGGCTCACGACGCTCGATGGGCGCGTGATGCCCGGGCACGTGCTCGGGTTCGACCAGGCGACCGGCTTCGGGCTCGTCCTGCCGCTCGGTCAGCTCGCCGTGCCGGCGCTCGCGCGCGCCCCGAGCCCGACGCTCGACGTCTCACAGGACGTCGTCATCATGGGCCACGGCGGCCTCCCCCATTCCCTGAAGGCCAAGGTCATCGCGCGCCGGGAATTCGCGGGTTATTGGGAATACGTGCTCGAGGATGCGCTCTTCACGGCGCCCCCGCATCCGGAATGGGGCGGCACCGCGCTCCTCGATCTCGAAGGGCGGCTGCGCGGCATCGGCTCGCTCCTGGTGCAGGAAGCGGTGAGCGGCGAGAGCTTCGACGCCAACATGTTCGTCCCGATCCATTTGCTCGAGCCGGTGCTCGAGGACCTGATGACGCTCGGCGGGCGCAAGGGCCCGCCG
>JBOHZT010000532.1:0-1833 GCA_050738535.1 Steroidobacteraceae bacterium | reverse complement strand
CGGGTGAACGTCGAGGGGACGCGCCGGCTGCTCGAGGCCGCCGCGAGCGCCGGCGTGCGCCGCTTCGTGCACGGCAGCACCATCGGGGTGTACGGGGCCGCGCGCGACGCCGCGCTCGACGAGGACAGCCCCCTCGCGCCGGACAATCCCTACGGCCGCACCAAGGCGGACGCCGAATGCGTGGCGCGCGCCTTCAGCGACCGGCTCGAGGTCGTGATCACGCGGATCTCCGAGACCTACGGGCCCGCCGACTGGCGCCTGCTCAAGCTCTTCCGCGCGATCGACCGCGGCCGCTATGTGACGCTCGGCCGCGGCACGAACGAGCACCAGCTGATCTACGTCGACGATCTGTGCTCGGGGTTGCTCGCGGCGGTCACGCAGGCCCGCGCGGTGGGGGAAACCTTCGTGCTCGCGGGCGAGGAGCGCCTGACGACGAATGCGATGGTCGAGTGGATCGCGCAGGCCCTCGGACATGCTCGCTCGCCGGCGCACGCGCCGCTGTGGCCGTTCGCGCTCGCGGCGCACGCGTGCGAAGCCGCATGCGGCCCTCTCGGCGTGAAGCCGCCGCTCACGCGCCGCCGGCTCGATTTCTTTCGCAAGTCGTTTGGGTTTTCGACGGACAAGGCGCGGACACGACTCGGCTTTCACCCCGACGTGCCGTTCGCGGAAGGGGCCCGCCGCACGGCCGAGTGGTACCGCGCGGAGGGTCTGCTGCGCGCCGGCGGCAATGGCGCCGCGGCTCCCGAGCGGAGCCCCAGCCGTGGCTGAGCCCTCACTCGGGCTTGAAGGCGACCGCGGCAATCTTCTTGCTGAGCACCCTCACCTTCTTGCCATAGAGCCGGTAGACGACGCGCAGCGCGAGCTCGATGAGGCTCGTCGCGGCGAGTCCGACGTAGTTGAGCGGGTTCTTCCAAAACACGTACAGCTTGAGCGGAAACACTTCTATGCGGTCAAAGCCGCCCAGCTTCAGGATCTGCTCGAGGCTGTACTCCGTCACGTTGTAGAAATGATCGACGTTGTGCGACAGGTTCTCCGAGCCGACGAACGGATTGGCGCCGTTCATGGCATAGACGATCACGCGCCCTCCTGGGCGCAGCGCCTCCTTGCACTTGCCGAGGAACTCGACCGTCTCATCGAGCGTGAGATGATTGAGCTCCTGCTCCGGCACGATCACATCGAACGCCGAGCGCCGCCCCTCCAGGTACGCGAAGGCGCGCGCCTGCTCGCAGGGCAGCTTGCGGCGCGCGGCGAAGGCCACCTTGGCGGCATCCGAATCGATCCCGATGACCCGGCGGTAGCCGCGCTCGCGCAGCAGGCTCACGAGGTAGCCCGGCCCGCAGCTCACGACAAGGATGCTCGCATCGCGGTCCGCCGGCAGGTGCGGGAGGTAGTTCGCCCGGTAGTAGGCGCCGAACGCGCCGAAGCCCTTCTCGAGCTCCTGCGGCGCCTGCCAGTACGAATCAAACGGCTCGAGCCGCGCCGCGAGCGCTCGCGCCGGGGTCCGGGGATTCATCATTCGCTCGTCGATCTGCTCTTCGAGCCGCTGTTCGATCGCCATGCGCATTCTCTTCTGTAACTTCGAGTACCCCCCGCTCGGCGGCGGCGGAGGCGTCGTCATGGCCGCGATCGCGCGCGAGCTCGCGCGCCGTCACGACGTGACCGTGCTCACCTCTCGGGCCGCTCATCTGCCGAGCGAGTCGAGCGATTCCGGCGCGCGCATCGTGCGCGTGCCGGTGTTCTTCCGCAGCCGGCTCGCCGTCGCCAACCTGCCGTCGATGGCGGCCTATCTGCCGACCGGGGCATGGCGGGGCCTGCAACTTGCGCGCCAGCAAC
>JBOHZT010000531.1:0-1837 GCA_050738535.1 Steroidobacteraceae bacterium | reverse complement strand
GCGGAGGAGCCCGCGCACGAGCCCTCGCGACTGGTCGAGGCCGAACGCCGCGCCGAGTCGCGCAGGCTGGCGATCGCCGAGCTCGAGCGGCGGCTGCAGAGCGAGCGCGAGCGGCGATCGGCGGCGGAGTCCGACCTCGCGCACCTGCGCACCGAACGTGACGAGGCGCGGGCCGAGCGCGACGCGGGGCAGGTCGACCGCGACGAGGCGATCGCCGACCGCGATCAGGCCGAGGCCCGGGCGCGCGCCGCAGCGGCCAACGCAGGCTCGCTCGAGGGCCAGATCCGCGCCTCCGGCGACGCGGCGACGCGCATCGCGACTGCACTCGAGGCGCAGCTCGCCGACCGCGTCTCCGAGCTCGAGCGCATGCGCTCGGCGGCCGAGCTCGCGCAGGCGCGCGCGGCCGCGAGCCGGCGCGAGGCGACCGCGCTCGACGAGCAGCTCGCGCACGCGCAGGCCCAGAACACCGTGCTGCAGCAGTCGCTGGATCAGCGCGAGGCCGAGCACGCCTCGGCGCGCGCGGCGATGGACGACGAGCTGGGCGCCGCCCGGGCGGAGACGGCATCGGTGCGCGAGCGCGTGACCGTGATCGAGGACGAGATCCATTCGCTGCGCGAGCTCGCGGCCCGCACCGACGCGCAGCACACCTACGACCTCGACACCGCGCAGTCGCGGATCGACGCCGCGCATGCGGAGACCAACGCGGTCCGCACCGAGTCCGACGCCCTGCGCCACCACAGCGCCGAGCTCGAGGCGACGCTGGCGGAGCTCGACGCCGCGCTGGCCAAGCGGGCGGCCGAGATCGAGCTGCTCCGCGGAGCGGTGGGCGGGACGGTCGCAGCCGCTGCCGGGGCCGGGGCCGGCGGGCTCAGTGGCGATGAACTGGAGGCACGCCTGGCCGAGGCACGCTCGCAGGCCTCCTCGGTGCTCGTCGCCGAGGTCGAGCTCCTGCGCGCGCAGGTGCAGGAGCATCGTGGGCGGTTCGAGCAGGCGCAGCGCGCGCTGCGCGCCGCGGTCACGCGCGCCGAGAGCGCGGAAGCGACGGCGGCCAAGCGCGCGGGCGAGCTCGAGGAGTTCGGCGCGAAGGTGCGCGAGCAGATCATCGAGGTGCAGCGCAGCCGTCACGAACTGGTGACGGCCGCCGAGGCCACGCAGCACGCGCTCGAGACCGAGAAGGCCCGCGCGGACACGGCCGAGGCCAAGACCCGTCAGCTCTCCGAGGCCGTCAGGGTCGAGGCGGAGAAGCGTGTGCGCGCCGAAGAGGCGCTCGTCGAAGCCGCCGCGCAGCACGCCTTGACGCAGCAGACGCTGGCGCTGGAAGCCGACAGCGAGCGGCCCTGACATGGGCTCGACCGCGTCCTTGACGCCGGCCTGACGCGTCAACGAAAGCGGTCTTGCGCCGCTAAAATTTCTTTTACTGCAACCACCGGGGTTTTCCGGTCCGGGTGGCCTCGAGCGGGCGGTTTCCGTCCGAGCGGAGCGGGATGCTTCTCGACCCCTCAGCCACCCCCCAGCGAGCCGAGGAACAGTTTTCTAGGAGCAGCGACGAGAAGGAGATCTGAAGGCATGGCGAAGACACCGCAGGCCCCAATCACGGATAGCGGCACAGGGCGAGGCCTCTCGATCGAGCGGTACTTCACCACGGCTGGTCAGGATCCCTTCGCGTCCGTCGAGTGGGAGCTGCGCGACGCGCGCATCGGCCACGGCGGCAAGATCTCCTTCGAGCAGACGGACGTCGAGTTCCCGCAGTCGTGGTCACAGAACTCGACCAACATCGTCGCGCAGAAGTACTTCCGGGGGCGGCTCGGTTCGCAGGAGCGCGAACGCTCCGTCAGGC
>JBOHZT010000530.1:0-1839 GCA_050738535.1 Steroidobacteraceae bacterium | reverse complement strand
GCGCCGCGCGCCCGCGTGCTCGGACCATTCTACGAGCGCGAGGTCTTCGGCCGCACGGTGATGGTCTTCGAGGGCCGCCCGGCGAGCGAGCTCGCTGCGCTCGGCGACATTCGCACGCCCTCCATCGCGGACCTGTTCGTCGCCAAGATGCAAAGCTCGCAGCGCGGCGGGGCAGGGCCGGACGACACGCCGCCTCCGCCCGGCCGCAAGGCGGCAAGCGCGCCGCTCGACGAGCGGATGGCCGGGAAGACGCCATGAAGCGCTTCCTGACGCTCGTGCGGCGCGAGCTGTGGGAGCACCACGCGCTGTGGGTGGCTCCCGTCGCCGTCTCGATCCTCATGCTGCTCGGGACCGCGTTCGGGCGGGGCATGAGCATCGCTCACGACAGCATGGGCGTGGCGCTGCCCCAGGATCTCTCGCGCGCGATCTTCGCGATCGCCGTGGTCGGATTCGGGCTCGCGCAGTACGTGACGATGTCCGTCGTGCTGTGGTTCTACGCCACCCGTTGCCTCTATGACGAGCGCGGCGACCGCAGCATTCTTTTCTGGCGCTCGCTGCCCGTCTCGGACAACGAGACGGTCCTGTCGAAGGCAGCCGTCGCGATCGTCGTTGCGCCGGCCATCGTCTTCGTGGTCGCGGCCCTATCGAGCCTCGTCGCCTTCGGCATCTTCTCGGTGCGAGGCTTCGGCGCCGAAGCGCCCATCCAGGCGCTCTGGAACACGCGCACCTGGCTCGGCATCGAGGGCGATACGGTGCTCGCCCTCCTCTTCGCCACCCTCTGGTATGCGCCGGTCACGGCGTACCTGATGCTCGTCTCGGCCTGGGCGCGCCGCAACGTCCAAGTCTGGGTGATCCTGCCGCCGCTCGTCGCCGTGATCCTCGAGCGCCTCGTCGTCGGCACCCACTATCTCAGCACCATCCTGCTGTACCGGCTGGGGCGCGGCTGGGAGTCCGATCTCGTCATCTCGATCGAGCGGCTGTTCACCGGACCCGCCCTGGGCCCCGCCGGGTTTCCCACGCGGCCCTCGTTTACCTCCGGAGGCAGCGTCTCGCACGCGCTCGCCCAGGCATACGGGAACATTGACCTGTGGATCGGGCTCGCGGTGGCGGCGGCGCTGTTCTATGCCGCGGCTCGAATCCGGCGCTATCGCGACGAGACCTGAGAAGTCGGACACCGGAAGCCCGAGGGCCCGGACCCGCGGCACGAAAAAAAGCGCCCGTGCTGCTCGGGCGCGCTCGACCGAGCCGCCGCCCGTCAGGACCTGCGGCCGCTCAGGCGCTGCGATTCGCGGCGGTCGGCGCGGCCGGGAGCAGATGCGCGAACGGCGGGTTGCCCGCGGCCTGCCGCGCGAGGAGCGCGAGCAACTGCTCGACCGAGAAGGGCTCCTCGCCGAAGAGCTTCCCCTGGCCGAAGTGGCACTGGTGGTCGCGCAGGAACGCGAGGTGACGCTGGGACTCGATGCCCTCCGCGATGACCTCCATCCCGAGGCTGCGTCCCATGTCGATGATGGTGCGCACGATCGTCGCATCGCCCGCATCCTCCGCGACGTTGCGCACGAAGGACTGATCGATCTTCAGCGTCTCGATCGGGAACTGTTGCAGCGCCGAGAGCGAGGAATAGCCGGTGCCGAAGTCGTCGATGGACAGGTGCAGCCCCATCGCGTAGAGCTCGTCGAGCAGCCGCACCGTGCGCTTCGCATCCGCCATCAGCGTCGTCTCGGTGATCTCGAGCTCGAGCGAGTTGGGCGACACGCCGTGCCGGCGGAATACCGAGCGGCATCGCAGGATGAAGCTCGCCTGGCGCAGCTGCTTCAGCGACAGATTGAGAGAAATGCGCCC
>JBOHZT010000529.1:0-1839 GCA_050738535.1 Steroidobacteraceae bacterium | reverse complement strand
GTCATGCACGCCGTTATCGAGCAGCAGATGGCGCAGATTCGGCGGGCCATAGGCGCCGACCGTGGCGAACGCTCCGAGTCGCATCAGCGCCGCGCCATCGCCATCGAGCGCGACCACTGTCAGATCCGGACGAGCGAGCGCAACACCCAGCGCGAGGGGTGCGGCGCACCCCATGGATCCGACCATGTAGAGTTGATTGGGCCGGTCGGCGACCGCGTACAGCTCCCGTCCGCAGAATCCCGTCGCGGCGAGGACGACGGTCGAGGCGACCGGTGTGCGTGCAACCACCGCTTCGAGCGCGGTACGGCGCGATGGCCGCGCATCAGGAGCATATCGGTGCGCCTCCAGCACCGCGGGAGCCGGCGCAGCACTGCGGCCCGGACCTGCCTCTGCCGCAAGAGCACGAGGCGCGACGCACCCCTTGGGCATCACCAGTGCGTAAGGCCGTCCGCTCTCGATGAGGTGAGCCCGCGCACGATCCAGGGCGGCGCCGAGCGCCGACCGCTCGAGCGGAAAGAGCTCCCAGGGAATCTCCATGGTGCTCAGCATGGCCGGCGTGATCGGCCCCATGAGCGCATGCTGCGGCTCATCCGCAACGCCCGGCTGGCCGCGCCAGGTCACGATCAGCAGCTGCGGCAGACGGAATGTCCAGGTGAGCGAGGTCAGTGGACTCACCGCATTGCCGAGACCCGAATTCTGCATCATCGCGACGCCGCATGGCGCACCGCCGCTGCCGAGCGTGGCTCCCGCGATCAACGCAACGGCGTCTCCCTCATTTGCCATCGAGAAATAACGCAGCGAGGAATCCTGCACGACATGGTTGATGAAGGGCGTGAGATATGAGCAGGGCACCCCGGCATACCAGCCGAAGCCGCGCTCACGGGCCGCTTCGATGAAATCGCGCGCCTCGATCATGGCCCCGGCGGCGCCGTGGCATCGCTCTCCTCGGAATCGCCGATGCGCCGCTGAGCGTGCGCGAAATCCGCCGCGCGGCGAAAGTCCTCGAGGTCGTTGACTCCGCACCAGTGCCCGTGCACGTACTGCACCTCGATGAGGGCGCCCTGCGCGATGAGCGCATTCAGAAGACGAGGAACATCGAGCGTGTCGAAGTCGGGACGTGCACGCAGCTCGCCCAGGACTTCTTTGAGCCGCGAGAGGCCCGTGCGGCTCACCTTCAGCATCCCGATCCAGCGTCCGTGCGCGGCCACTTCGGAAACTCCGGGCACTCCGTCCTGCGCACTGGCAGTCCCGGTGGCAGCGTCCGTTGCGCTGAATACGCGCTCGAGCAGCACAGGCGTGCCGAACAGCCCGCGGTCATCCCGCCGCGAGCAGTACGCGAAATCACGTACGGTGCGATTGTTCTCACCCGTCGGCGAGGAATCCACCACCACGGCGAACTCTGCATCGCTCTCGACGAGGTCGCGAAGCACGTAGCTGCGAAACAGCAGATCGCCATAGGCGAAGACGGTGTCCGATTCGACGGCATCGATGGCGCAGGCGAGCGAAGCCAGCTCGCCGGTCTGCTCGTAACGCTCGTTGATGACGAGCCGGACTCCGGCCGTGTCGATCGCATCCGCGCGGTAGCCCCCCACGACGGTGATCTCGTTGATGCTCTCTTTCTTGAAGGCATCGATCAGCCAGCGCAGGAGCGGCTTGCCCGCGATCGGGAGCATGACCTTCGGACGATCCGCGGTCACCGCCTCGAGTCCTTTGCCGCGGCTCGCGGCAAGGACGACTGCGGCCCGGGAGGCACGCGCGGCGGACAGGTAGAGGCGCTCGGCGGCCGCATACTCCGCGGCATCCTGCAGCCGGAAGATTTCCTCGACCGGCGCGATCCGG
>JBOHZT010000528.1:0-1845 GCA_050738535.1 Steroidobacteraceae bacterium | reverse complement strand
GCCCGCGGACGTAGAAGAACTGGCCTCCCTGGGAATAGAAGCCGCCGCCGGCATTGCTGTTGTTGGCCGCGAGTGCCGCGATCACCTGCGACGTCGTGAGGCCGACGGCCGCGACTTTGACGGGATCGAGCAGCACTTGGTACTGCATGTTGCCGCCGCCGAAGGCGGAATCGTCGGCTACTCCGGGGACCGACCGGTACTGCGGCGCGATTACCCAATCCTCGAGCGTCTTCAGCTCCGTCGGCGAGCGGTCCGGACTTTGAAGCACGTAGCGGTAGACGAGGCCCGACGGCGGCGACATCGGCGAGATCGAGGGTGCGACGCCGTTCGGCAGGGCGATGCCCGGCAATCGGTTGTAGACCCTCTGGCGCGCGAAGTAATGATCGACGTTGTCCGCGAAGGTGAGGGTCACATCGGAGAGCCCATAGAGGGAGATCGAGCGCTTGCTGACGAGACCGGGGATCGCGTTCATCGCGAGCTCGACCGGTATCGTGATGAGGCGCTCGACTTCCTCCGCCGAGTGTCCGGGCCATTGGGAGATGATCTCCACCATCGGCGGCGAGAGATTCGGGTACGCGTCCATCGGCAGGACCTCGTAGGCCCATGCGCCGGCACCCGCCATGGCGAGCGAGAGCAGAATGATGAGCAGGCGCTGCCTCAGCGCGAACGCGACGATGCGGTTGATGATCGAGGCCGCCCGTTCCGGCGCCCCGCCGGCAGGTGAGGTCGTCATTGGGACTGGATAAACCGGAGGAAGATGCTGCCGTCCACCACCACTTCATCGCCGGAATGGAGTCCCTCCGGAACGACGAAGCGGTTCCCGATGCGGCTCCCGAGCGATACGGAGCGCCGCGCGTAGCGCCCCTGCGGCTCGGCGATATACACGAACGGCAAGTTCTCGTCGTCGCGCAGCACCGCCGAGACGGGAATCAGCAGGCCGGTCTGCTGCCGGCGCGACGCGATGCGCACGTCCACATACTGGCCCTTCTTAAGGAGGTCGGCCGGGTTGTCGACGCGCACGCGAGCAGTCACCGCGCGCGTGACCGGATCGACCACGGCGCCGATGTGGGTGACGGTGCCGGCGAGCGGCTTCGCGCCATCGCTGCCGTCGACCTCCGCGGAATCCCCCGGGCTCACCTCGGTGACCTCGGAACCGAAGAGCTGCGCCATCACCCACATCCGCGAGGTGTCCGCGATGGTGAAGCAGGGTGTCGAGCCCGCCGCGAGCGTTTCCCCTGGAGCGATGGACTTCGAGACCACGGTGCCGGCGATCGGAGCGCGGATCACGCCCTCGCCGCGCGCGGGCAGCTTGCCCGCACGGATGTCGGCGATCGTTCGCGGATCGATGTGCAGCGCCTCGAGTGCTTGCAATGCCGCCGCGCGATCCTCATTGGCGCCGATGGCGGCCGCTTCGGCCGCGGCGTTCTCGCGCTCGGAAATCGCGCGGTGTACGTAGAGCACGCGATCGTTGGCGGCGATCGCATCGGCGGCTCGCGCGGCGGCGATCGCCTTGCGATAGGCGCCCACCTCGGTCGTGAAGTCGGGCGAGCTCACCCAGGCGAGTGCCTGATCGCGGCGCACGTGTGCTCCTAGGGTCACGAGCAGCCGTGTCACCGGTCCCGAGAACGGCGCGAGCACCGCGGCCGCGCGGTTGCGGTCGAAATCGACGGTGGCATTGGTGGTGATGCTCGCCCGGTAGTTCGCTGGCTCGACGGTGTAGACGCGGATGCTGCGCTGCTGCGCCGTGGTGAGCGTCAGCTCCTGCGCCGTGCCGTTCGAGGGCGCTTGCTGCGGATCGCCGGACGAGCAGCCGGCGAGCGCCACTGCCCCGCATGCGGCGACGGC
>JBOHZT010000527.1:0-1851 GCA_050738535.1 Steroidobacteraceae bacterium | reverse complement strand
GTTGTGGGCGAGGAACGCCTCGAGCAGGTACTGCTCATTCCACAGCTTGAGCTCGCCGAGCACCCAGCCGCGCGGATAGTCGCGCGGCGAGAAGATGTCGTGGACATGCACGATGACGCCGGCCGCGAGCGACGGAAGGATCTCGAGGTACTCCGCGAGCACGTCGCCCTGCGGCCGGATGACGTGCGAGGAATCGATGAAGAGTAGATCGCCCTCGCCGAGCTCGCGGAAGAGCGCTCGATCGACTTCCTCGACCTTCTTGCGCACCGTCGTGATCCCGGCCCGCTCGAGCCAGGGCGCGCGATAGGGCTCGATGCAAACCTGGCGGCCGGGCGCGCCTTCCGCGGCATTGCGCAGCAACGCCTGCTGCGCGAGGAGCGAGGAATGGCCACTGCCGATCTCGACCACCGCTGCCGGCTTCCTCGCACGGATTATTTGATACAGGAACTCCGCATCGCCCGCCTCGAACTGCCCGTTGTCCATACGAAAGCCCGCCGGATCCTGCCGCGCCCGCGCGAGCAGCGGCTCGAGCTCCCCCTCGAAGCGCAGCGCCGCGAGCGCCGCCAGCTGCCCGCCCTCGTTCCAATCGATCCCCGGCAGCGGCCGCTCGTCCTCGAGCGCATGCCGCAAGTCCCGTCGGTCCGTCAGCGGCTCGTAGTAATGCCGCCTCACCGGCAGGACGCCGATCCCAAGGAGCACGCGCCGGCAAAGCACGAGGCGATGCAGCCCCATCCGCCGCACCGATTTCAGGAGCAGCGCGGCCGGCGCGACGAGCACCGCGAGCAGCGCGTCGAGCAGCCGCGTGCTCCAGCGCGTCGCGCGGCGCGATCGCTTCCGCGCCATCTCAGCCCCTCCTGCCGAGACCGGCAGCGCGCGCGCAGCGGGAAGGCTCCGCGGGCGGGCTCATCGCAACCGAAATGTGCCGCGCTCGTCGAACGGGATCGAGCGCAGCAGGCCGTGCGACAGGCGCACCTTTCCCCGGATGTGGTAGGCGATCGGCGCGCCGCGGGACCCGCCGCGCGCCAGCAGCCGCAGAATCGCTCCGGCGAGGTTCGCCGTCACTTGCATGTCGAAGTCGGTCTGCCCGTGCGCCGGCACCGTGAAGGCGGCCGTGGATCGTCCGCGAGCCGCTTCCGCCCCCTCGACGTCGAGGGTGTACTCGAGGCTGCGAATGGGCAGCTCGCGATCGTTGGGGTTCGCGACGCGCATCCGCACGTCGAGGAGCTGCGTGAACAGGCCGGCCCGCTCGACCGCGACGCTCTCGATGGCAAGCCGTGGAGGCTCGAGCTTCAATACGAGCAGCGAGCAGCCGGACACTGCCACGACGCCGAGCGCCGCGAGGGCGGCCAGGAACGGGCGGCGAGCCCTCATGCGGCGCGCCCGTAGGTGCGATTGAGGTGGCGGTAGCGCTCCGCGAGCTCCCGCGTGAGCGCGCCCGGCGGGAGCCGCCAGGTCCAGTTCCCGTGCGTGGTCGCGGGCGTGTTGAACCTCGCGCTCGAGCCGAGTCCGAGCAGATCCTGCACCGGGATCACCGCGAGCGCGCTCACGGAACCGAGCGCAGCGGCGACGAGCGCCTCGGGCATGGCGCCCTGCGCGAGCCGCAGATACTCATCGACGCGGCGCCTCCCCTCGGTCGTCAGGCTGGCGTACCAGCCGGCCGCCGTATCGTTGTCGTGCGTGCCGGTGTAGACGACGGTATCACGATCCAGCATGTGCGGTAGGTGTGGATTGTCGCAGGACCCGTCGAAGCCGAATTGCAGGACCCGCATGCCCGGCAGGCGGAAGGCGCGCCTGAGATCCACCACGTCGGGCGTGATCAAGCCGAGATCCTCCGCGACGAGCGCAAGCCTG
>JBOHZT010000526.1:0-1871 GCA_050738535.1 Steroidobacteraceae bacterium | reverse complement strand
CTTCGAAGGTGGCATCGCGCCACAGCTCGTGTGCCGGCGCGCGTCTTGCGAGGATCCGGACCCGCTGCCCGTCACGCACGAGCGCCGCGACGAGGTGCGCGCCGAGGAAGCCGGTCGCGCCGGTCACGGCGACGAGGTGGCCGCCGCTCATTGCGCTGCAGCCCGGACCGGCCCGAAACGGGCTCGATCGCTGCAGCAAAGCTGCCGGGGAGACGACAGTCCGGAATACCGCAACAAGTCGCTTGCCTTCCTGTACCACGTCATGCCATCGAGCCGGATCATTCTGCCGAGGGCGACAAGCTGCGCGCAAGCCATCCTGCGGCTGCAAAAGGGCGCTCGTGCCAAGGCCCCGGACCGGGTTATCTTACTGTTGCGGCGAGCCTGCTCCAGCGCTCAACGGCCACGCCCGAGCAGCGCTCTGCCGGTCACGAAGTCTTCGGACTCCAAGGCAGCACGGGCGCATGAGCAGCGATTTCGTTCCGCTTCCGGTGAAGAGAATCCTAGCCGCCACCGTCGAGCAGGCGCCGGCATTCATCTGCGTCCTGCGCGGACCCGACCACCGGTTCGAATTTGCGAACGATCGCTATTTCAAGGTTTTCGGAAGAACGCAGGACATCATGGGCAAGCCGCTGCGTGAAGTTCTCCCGGAGCTGCCCGAACAGCCGTTCGGGCAGCTGCTCGACAGGGTCTTCGCGAGCGGCGAGAGCTTCGGGTGCACCGAGATGGCCGTGACCTTGCGCCGCGAGGGCCGCGACGAGCAGCGCTATTTCACCTACGGCTACCAACCTCTGCGCGATGAGGCGGACGGACCCGTCGCCGGGATTTTCGTCCACGGCGTCGACATGACGGAGTCGGTCGTCGCGCGCGAGGCGCTCAAGGAGCGCGAGCGCTGGCTGCATGGGCTGCTCGAGGCGACGCCGGACGGCGTGGCGCTCATCGGCCCCGAGGGCGAGCTGCTGTTCATGAATCCGTCGGGCCTGCGCATGATCGAGGCCTCTTCCGAGGAGCAGATTCTCGGAACGTCCGCGCTCGAGCGCATCGCACCCGGGGATCGCCCGGGATGGCAGGCCATGCACCGCAGGGTGTGCGGCGGCGAGAAGCTCTCTTGGGAGTACGACATCATCGGTCTCGAGGGCGGCCGGCGCTCCATCGAGACGCACGCCGTGCCCCTCGCCTTGCCCGACGGCCGAACCGCGCAGCTCGCCCTGCGCCGCGATGTCACCCGGCGCAAGAGCGACGAGCGCAAGGGGGCGCACCTCGCCGCGATCGTCGAGTCTTGCGAGGACGCCATCATCAGCAAGAGCCTCGAGGGCGTGATCCAGACGTGGAATGCCGGCGCCAGCCGGCTCTTCGGCTATTCGGCTGAGGAAGCCGTGGGGCGCTCGATTCGCATGCTGATCCCGCCGGAGCGGCATCGGGAGGAGGACGAGATCCTGACGCGGCTGCGCGCGGGCGAGCGCATCGAGCATTTCGAGAGCGTCCGCGTCACCAAGAGCGGCCGGCGGATCGAGGTATCGCTCACGATCTCCCCCATGAAAGGCGCGGGCGGACGGATCATCGCCGCCTCCAAGATCGCTCGGAACATCAGTGAGCAGAAGCGCGGCGAGCGCGAGCTGCAGGCCGCGAAAGACGCCGCCGAGAAGGCGAACAGGGAGAAGGACGAGTTGCTCGAGAAGGAGCGCGCCTCGCGCGCGCAGCTCGAGCGGGCGAGCCGGATCAAGGACGAGTTCCTGGCGACGCTGTCCCACGAGCTCAGAACGCCGCTCAACGCCGTTCTCGGCTGGTCCCAGGTGCTCGCTCGCACTCCCATGTCGCCCGACATGGGCCAGGGCATTCAGATCATCGAGCGCAATGCGCGCGCACAGGCGCAG
>JBOHZT010000525.1:0-1881 GCA_050738535.1 Steroidobacteraceae bacterium | reverse complement strand
CCCAAGTATCTCAACTCGCCGGAAACGGCCCTCTTCCACAAGGGGCGCGAGCTCTATGGGCTTTACGAGGCACGCCGGAGCCGCGCCGCCTCGAGCCGGCTGCTGGTCGTCGAGGGCTACCTCGACGTGGTGCGGCTGCACCAGTTCTCCGTGTCCTATGCCGTCGCGACACTCGGAACCGCGACGACGGCCGAGCATCTGAAGCGCCTCTTCCAGCTCGCTCCGGAGGTCATTTTCGCGTTCGACGGCGACCGGGCGGGGCGCGCGGCCGCGTGGCGAGCGCTCGAGCACTCGCTCCCCGAGGCGCACGAGGGTAGAGAGATCCGCTTCCTGTTCCTTCCGGAGGGCGAGGATCCCGACACGCTCGTCGCCAAGGAGGGCCGCGAGGCGTTCGAGGCGCGCATCGAGAAGGCGCTCCCGCTGTCCGAGTACGTCGTCCGCGAGCTCGGCGAGCGGATTTCGGGCCGGGGCGCCGACGGACGCGCGCGGGTGGCGCAAGCGATCCGGCCGCTGCTCGAGCGCGTCCCGGAGGGCATCTACCGGCGGCTCCTGGTGGAGCGGCTGGCGGAAGCGTTCGGATTCCAGCGCACGCCTGAGGGGATCACGGATTTGCTCGGCGTGACTATCGGCGGCCGCCCGCCCGCGGCCGGCACACGCATGCTCGGCCCTGGGCGCGGCGGTCTCGTTCGCCAGGCCATCCGGCTCCTGCTGCAGTTTCCGCAGGTGGCCACCGCGCTCCCGCCCGGATGCGTTCCCGCCGGCGACGCCAGCGGCGAACCGGGCTCGGAGCTGCTGCAGGCGCTGATCGCGGAGCTGCAGGAACGGCCGGCCGCGAACACGGGTCAAATCCTCGAGCGCTGGCGGGATCGGCCGGAGGCGGAGCACTTCGCGCGCCTCGCCGCGGGCGAGACACTGGTGCCGGATGCCGGCGCGGCACAGCTCGAGCTTACGCATGCGCTCAAGAAGCTGGCGGAGCAGGCTCGGCGCAGGCGCCTTGACTCCCTGCTCGAGAGGGATCGCGAGGGCGCCCTATCGAGTGACGAGAGGCAGGAGATTCAAAGACTTACGATGTGGCTCGCCCGAGGACGAAGCCTGGCGGCGACACCTTGAGCGCAGCGGCGCTCGCGGAATTTGGCAGACGCCCGCAAGTCCCATAGAATGGCGTGCTCTGCCCGACCAGCGCCCTTGAGTTGCCCCATGACGGCTCTCACATAGGGGACATCAACGCTTCATCAGCGCCTACCGTGCGCAGCGACACCATGACACGTAAGCCGAAGTCTACCGCAGCCAGCAAAAGACGCGCGCTACCCCGTAAGCCGGCGGCAAAGCCCGCCGTGCTCAAAAGGGCCGCGACCGCGACCGCCCGGGACAGAAAGCCCGCCGCGCCGAAGCGGGCGATTGAAGCTCTGCCGCGCCGTGCCGCTAACGTTCCGGCCCGGGGCACTCCCGGAGGTGGGACGGCTCAGCGCAAGGGCGAGATGGCTCAGCCCGAAATGGAGACTAAGGGTGGCGCAAAGAATGCTGCTGCAGGAGATAGGCGAGTTCTGGGACTCGAGCGCCGCGCGACCGTGATGTCCGAAGACCGTCAATCGCAGCTCAAGCTGCTCATCGCACGCGGCAAGGAGCAGGGCTACCTCACCTACGCGCAGGTGAACGACCACCTGCCCTCCGAGATCGTCGATCCGGAGCAGATCGAGGACATCGTCAACACCATCAACGACATGGGCATTCCGGTGTACGAGAAGGCACCGGATACCGAGTCGTTGCTCGCGACCGAGCCCGCGGCGCCCGCGGACGAGGAGGCGATCGAGGAGGCCGCGGCAGCGCTCGCAGCGCTCGACGCGGAGCTCGGCCGCACGACGGACCCCGTCCGCATGTACA
>JBOHZT010000524.1:0-1887 GCA_050738535.1 Steroidobacteraceae bacterium | reverse complement strand
CGTCCTGTCGCAAGTCGCGAGCTCCGACACTTTCTCTCGCTTCCAGCTTCGCATCGTCGACGGCACGGGCCGGGTGCTCGTGGAGACTCCGGGCATGGCGACGATTCTGCCGATCGAGGCGTTTCCTCGGTCCGATGCCGCGAGTGATCCGGTGCGCGCGCGGCACTCCCACGGGCGGCGCTCGTTTGTGCTCGAGTCGGTGACATTGCGCATGCCCGCCGCGCACGGGGCTTCCCCGCGATCGGCGTGGCAGGTCGAGGTGGCGCTCGACGTATCGGCGGAACACAAGGTGCTGTCCGCCTATCTGCGCCACACGGCTGGAGTGCTCGCGGCCGCGGTGTTGCTCGCCGCGCTGATCGGCGCGCTGATCGCCCGCCGCGGCTTGCGCCCCATTTCGGACATCACGCGCGCGACCGAGCGCATCGGCATCGAGCAGCTGCACGAGCGCATCGGCGAGGCGCCCTGGCCGCGCGAGCTCACCGCGCTCGCGGGCGCCTTCGACCACATGCTCGAGCGCTTGCAGGAGGCGTTCGAGAAGCTCTCGCAGTTCTCGGCCGATCTGGCGCACGAGCTGCGCACCCCGATCAACAATTTGATGGGAGAGGCGCAAGTCGCGCTGTCACACGAGCGCACTCCCCGGGAGTACATCGAGGTGCTCCAATCGGCGCTCGAGGAGCAGTCCCGCCTCGCGCGCATGATCGACAGCATGCTCTTCCTCGCCTACGCGGACGGCGCCCGCGCGGCGCCCGCGCTCGCCGCGCTCGATGCGCGCGCGGAAATCGAAGCCGTCGCGGATTTCTATCAGGCGCTCGCCGAGGAGCAAGGCGTCGAGCTCGGCTGCGAAGGCGACGGGCGACTGCAGGCCGACCCGCAGCTGTTGCGCCGCGCACTGAGCAACCTGGTTTCCAACGCACTCAAATACACGCCCCGGGGCGGCCGCGTCACCCTGCGGGCCGGCACGGGCCCTCGCGGAGAACCCGCGCTCGCCGTGAGCGACAACGGCATCGGCGTCGCGCCGGAGCATCTGCCGAGGCTCGGCGATCGGCTCTACCGCGCCGACCCCGCGCGCACCGGCACGCAGGGCGGATCGGGGCTCGGACTTTCGATCGTCAAATCCATCATGGCCCTGCACGGCGGCAAGCTCGAGATCGAGAGCACTCTCGGGAGCGGGACCCGCGCGACCTTGCGCTTCTCGCAAATGCCGCTGTCTCCACGCAGCGACGGCTGAGGTCCCTCCCGGCGGGTGGAGATCCCTTCGAGCCGGGGGTTCCCCCCGGCGGATGAAGTAATTTTCATCCGCGCGTCATCGGGCGGTCAGGATCCGGCCGCTACGCTCCTCCGCCATTCGGGCCTCCGGCCCCGACCGAAAAGGAGCCTTCCATGAGCCTCGTGCGGCTCGCGCTGCGTCGGCCATACACCGTTCTCGTCGGGGTGGCCGGCATCGTCGCGGGCGCGTTGCTCGCGCTCACCAAGATGCCGGCCGACGTCTTCCCGCCGCTCGGGGTGCCGACGATTTATGTGGCCCAGCCGTATCCCGGCATGAACGCGGCCCAGATGGAAGGATTCCTCACCTACTACTACGAATACCACTTCCTCTACATCACCGGGATCGAGAAGGTCGAGGCGCGCTCCATCGAGGGCGCCGCGCTGCTAAAGCTGACTTTCCATCCCGGCACGGACATGTCTCAGGCGATGGCCGAGACGGTCCAGTACGTCAATCGTGCCCACGCCTACATGCCGGCCGGCGCCGTGCCGCCGTTCGTGGTGCGCTTCGACGCCGGCAGCGTCCCGGTCGGGTATCTCGCCTTCTCGAGCCCCACCCGCAGCGTCGGAGCGATGCAGGACCTCGCGCTCAACACCGTACGTCCGCTCTTCGCCACCCTGCCG
>JBOHZT010000523.1:0-1895 GCA_050738535.1 Steroidobacteraceae bacterium | reverse complement strand
TACGGCGCGCTGCGCTCCTTTTGCGAGCAGGTCGGCGTCGAGGTCCAGATCGTGTTCGGCGTGCGCGATGCGGAGGATCCCGCGCTCGCCGTGGCACGGCAGCTACAGCTCGAGTTCCCGCGCTGCGATCTCGAGGTCGTCGTCGATGCCACCCAGCACGGCAGCAGCCTCAAGGTGAGCAATCTCGCGAACATGATGCCCCGTGCGCGTCACGACCACCTCGTGATCGCCGACAGCGACGTGCGCGTGCCGCCCGACTACCTCGTGCGGGTGGTCGCGCCGCTCGCGGACCCCCGCGTCGGCATCGTCACCTGCGCTTACCGCGGCCTTGCGCGCGGCGGGGTGTGGTCGCTGCTGCTCGCCTCGTTCATCAACGACTGGTTCATGCCCTCGGTGCTCGTCGCGGCCGCGTTCGGCTCGCGAGCCTTCGCCTTCGGGGCGACGATCGCGTTGCGGCGCGATGCCTTGCAGGCGATCGGCGGCTTCCGCGCCATCGCCGACCAGCTGGCCGACGACTACCGCCTCGGCCAGCTCACGCGCGAGGCGGGGCTCACGACGGTGCTCTCCGAGGTGGTGGTGGATACGTGTGTCGAGGAGCGGAGCGCCCGCAACCTGATCCGCCACGAGCTGCGCTGGCTGCGCACGATCCGGGTCGTGCGCCCTTCCGGGTACGCCTGGTCTTTCGTGACCTTCGGACTGCCGGTCGCCGCGCTCGGGTGCCTGCTCGCGAGTGGGACCGCCGTCACGCTCGCGCTGCTCGCGATCACCGGGGCCGCCCGACTCCTGCTACACTTCGGCGTCCGCAAGCCCGGTTCCGCTTTGTTGCAGCTGTGGGTGTTGCCGCTCAATGACTTGCTTAGCTTCGTGCTGTGGTGCTGGGGTTTCGCGTCGAGAAGAGTCCACTGGCGGCAGGCCCGCTACCGGGTGGCTCGCGACGGGTCCGCTCAGCCGCTCGCATGAGCGCGCGCACGCTTTTCCGGATACCCCCTAGAGACACTGGCACGCGCGGGAGCGGGCCCTTCCGGATCCGCTCACACCCCCGCGGCAGCCGCGAGAGACCACGGTGAAGACGCTATTCCTGCATCCCCCCTCGTTCGACGGATTCGACGGCGGGGCGGGCTCGCGCTACCAGGCGAAGCGCGAGATCCGCTCCTTCTGGTACCCGACGTGGCTCGCGCAGCCTGCCGCGCTCGTGCCCGGCAGCCGGCTGATCGATGCGCCCGCCGACGGCCTCGGGCTCGCGGACATCCTGCCGCTCGCACGCGAGTACGACCTGGTGATCCTGCACACGAGCTCGCCGTCCTTTCCGACCGACGCGCACGTGGCGGAGCGGCTGAAGGACGAGAATCCGCGCCTGAAGATCGGCATGGTCGGCGCCAAGGTCGCGGTCGATCCCGCCGGCTCGCTCAGCGCCTCGGGCGCGATCGACTTCGTGGCGCGCGAGGAGTTCGACTACACCTGCAAGGAGATCGCCGAGGAGCGCCCGCTCGACTCGGTGCTCGGCATTTCCTATCGCACCCCCGACGGCCGCATCCGCCACAACGGCGCGCGCCCGCAGATCCCCGACATGGACGCGCTGCCGTGGGTCTCCCCGGTGTACCAGCGCGACCTCACGATCGAGAACTATTTCATCGGGTACCTGCAGCACCCGTACGTCTCCTTCTATACCGGCCGCGGCTGCCGCTCGAAGTGCACGTTCTGTCTGTGGCCGCAGACCGTCGGCGGCCACAAGTACCGCGTGAGGAGCCCCGCGAGCGTCATCGAGGAGGTGCGCTGGATCAAGGCCAATCTCCCCCAGGTGAAGGAGATCTTCTTCGACGATGACACTTTCACGGACTTCCGGCCGCGGGTGGAGGAGATCGCGCGCGGCCTCGGCAAGCTCGGCATCACATGGC
>JBOHZT010000522.1:0-1897 GCA_050738535.1 Steroidobacteraceae bacterium | reverse complement strand
CCCCAAGCCGACGCCAGGCGCTCGTGAAGCGGCGCGGTGCCAGACCCGACGACGGACGCGGCCAGCGTCTCGAGCAAGTCCGCCGCTTCACCGCGCAGAACCGGCAGCGCACGGCCGTACGAGGGCGGATCGGTGCCCGCGCGATCGGCCACCACGGCGAACAAGCTCCGCAGCACCGATTCCGCCGCGCCGACGCGACTCACCCCTTCCCTGGAGCTGCAGGCCCACGCCGCTCTGCGCGAAACCCGCTCCCGGCGGCGACCCCGCGTGGCAGGCCGGAGAACAAATGCGCCGAGGCTTCCCGCCGCCGCGTCCCACAGCAGGCACGCGACCTCCTCGAGCGTTTGCTGCTCCGCAAGCTTCACCGCATCGCGGCCTCGGTACCACAGCCGCCCGCGTGCAACGGTCGAGAGGCCCGACGGCAGGATGGGGTCGCCCCATTCGATGGTGCCGGCGGCGACGCGCTCCACCTTGCGCGCACCCTTGTGCGCCCGCGCGAGCTTGCGCACGTCGGCCTCGAGATACAGGCTGCGGCGCGGATCCTTCGGATCCGATCGCGCGCGGATCCTGCGGCGGCTGACGTTGGCATACAGCGTCTGCGGCCTCACCCCCAGGATGTCCAGCGCGTCTCTTGCCGTGAGCCAGCTCATGCCTCCTCACATTGATGGAATCCATCAAGATTGACGTCAATGATGGAGCGCCTAGAGTACACGAACAGCGGCAGGGGATGGCGATGCAAAGCGGTCTGGAAAATGTCGTCGCGGCGGAGACGGTCCTGTCGGATGTCGACGGTCAGGCGGGCCGGCTCATCATCCGGGGCCATTCGCTCGATGAGCTGGTGGCGGGCAGCCGGTACGAGGACGTGATGGCGCTCCTGTGGACCGACCTGTTCCCCGAGTGTCCCGATACGAGCCTGCTCGGCGCCGAGCTCGGCGCGGCGCGAGTCCGCGTGTTCGCGCATATCCGCACGCTCGACCCTCGCGACGCGCGCTCCCGCCAGCCCGTGGATCTCATGCGCCTGCTCCTCGCGCGCATCGCCGACGGCAACGATCTCACGACCGCGCTCGATCTCGCCGCGGCGCCCGCCGTGTTCACGGCGGCGGTCGTCCGGCTGCAGCGCGGCCTCGAGCCCACCTTTCCGGATCCGCAGTCCTCCCACGCCGCCGACTTGCTGCGCATGCTGCGCGCCGAGTCCGCCAGCGCGGCGCAGATCACTGCGCTCGACCGCTATCTCGTCGCCGCGAGCGATCACGGGCTCAATGCCTCGACGTTCGTCGCGCGCGTCATCGCCTCCACGCACGCAGGGCTCACCTCGGCCGTGATCGGCGCGCTCTCGGCGCTCAAGGGCCCGCTGCACGGCGGTGCCCCGGGACCGATCCTCGACATGCTCGATGCGGTTGGCCGGCCGGAGCAGGCGCGGCCCTGGATCGAGCACGCACTCGCCGCAGGCGAGCGGCTGATGGGCTTCGGCCACCGGGTCTACCGCGTTCGCGATCCTCGGGCGGACGCCATCAAAGGCGCCCTCCAGCGGCTCGTGCGCGCGGGTGAGGTGGACGTCGAGCGACTCCGGCTCGCCGAGGCGGTCGAGAGCGCGGCGCTCGCCTGCCTCGCGCGCCACAAGCCCGACCGGCCCTTGCACACCAATGTCGAGTTCTACACCGCCCTGCTCCTCGAAGCGCTCGGGATCCCGCGCGAGGCCTTCACGTGCATCTTCGCCGCGAGCCGCACGAGCGGCTGGCTGGCGCACGCCCGCGAACAGATCCTCCACGGCCGCCTGATCAGGCCGCGGTCGCGATACGTGGGACCGCGGCCCCGCGACGCGGCCTGACGAGCATTCCCGGCGCCGAGCGCCGCCTGCGGCAATGGCGGCTCGGCAGCCCCGCGCACGCCGCGGCAC
>JBOHZT010000521.1:0-1913 GCA_050738535.1 Steroidobacteraceae bacterium | reverse complement strand
AACGGGACGGTGCGCGGCGCGTTGTCCGGATATCCTCGACGCAAGCGAACCCTTTGAGGAGCGGGAGACGTGGACACCTCGGATCATCTTTCGAGCCGCGTTAGGCGCATGGCCCGGACGGCGTGCAGGGCCTCCTTGAGCCGCGGCGCCCGCATGGCGCGCGCGTGGCCTCGTTGAGGCGCGGCACTCGCATCGCCGCACTCGTGCTCGCCGCGGGCTCGCTCGGCGCCTGCGCGACGGTACCGCCGCCCCCTCCGGGCCCGCCGCCGCCACCGCCGATCAACACCACCGTGTACGCTTACCCCCAGCACGGTCAGACCGCCGCCCAGCTCGATCGCGACCAGTACGAGTGCTATCTGTGGGCCAAGAAGCAGACCGGCTTCGACCCCAGCTCGCCGAACCTACCCGTCGAGGCGCGAGTCCGCGTCGTGCAGGGTCCGCCGCCGGGGACCGGCACCGCGGTGGGCGCGGTGACCGGCGCAGTGCTCGGCGCAGCCATCTCCAACCCCTGGCATCGCGGCTTCGGAGCCCTTGCCGGCGCGATCATCGGGGGGGCGATCGGCTCGAGCGCCGATGCCGCGCGGGCCGAGCGCAACCAGGCCGCGGCCAACTACAGCGATGCTCAGCTCGCAAAGATCGAGCAGCAGGCTTCCAATTACCGCCGAGCGCTCGCGGCATGCCTCCAAGGGCGCGGCTACAGCGTCCACTGAGCCGACCATGAGACCCACCGCATCGAGGCTGGCCGGGATCCTCATCTGCGCAGGCGGCGGCCTGCTCGCCGCCACGCTCGTTCCGGCTCACGCCGACAGCCCGCGGGCACACGAGCGCGCGGAGCACCACGAGCGCGTGGAACACCACGAACATGCGGCGCGCCCGCACGCGCGCCGACGCGAGTACTACGACTCGCGCTTTCATCACGACCACAACTATCTCAACCGCGGCATCGTCGTGCGGGCGCTGCCGCACGAGCATTTCCGCGTGAGGTTCCGCGGCGCGCCGTTCTTTTTCGCCGGAGGCATTTGGTACGCGCCGCGCGGAGGCACCTACGTCGTGGTATCGCCGCCGATCGGCGTGTTCGCGCCGGTGCTGCCACCCTTCTACACCACGATCTGGGTCGGGGGCGTGCCGTATTACTACGCGGACGACACGTACTACGTCTATCGGGGGCCGGTGAGCGGATACGAGGTAGTCGCCCCGCCGCCCTACCCGCAAGCCGCGGATGCGCCGCCGCCGGGCGCGGGCGCTGCCGCTCCGCCGCCTGCGCCGAGCCCGCAGCTCTACATCTATCCCAAGAAGGGCCAGAGCGCCGCGCAGCAGTCGCAGGACCGCTATGACTGTCACAAGTGGGCCACGGGCCAGACGGGCTTCGACCCCACCGCCCTCGATGGAGGCGTTCCGGCAGCGGACGCCGCCGGCAAGCGCGCCGACTACGACCGGGCCATGACGGCCTGCCTCGAAGGGCGCGGATACACGGTGAAGTAGAGCAGCCGGCCCGCAAAGGGGCGCGAGCGGCCCGCCGCGCGCCCGGCCTTACCGCACGCCGCTCTCTTGCAGGATGCGCGGCACGTGGGCTTCCCAGCCGAGCGCCATGATGTGCACGCCGCTGCACACGCCCTTCAAGCCCTTCACGAGCTTCACCGCGATCTCGATGCCGGCTTGCTCCTCCCGACCCTCGGCCGCGGCGGCCTGCATCTGCTCGAGGAGCGCGTCCGGCACCCGGATGCCCGGCACATTGGCATTGAGCCACGCGGCCATCTTCGCGGACTTGAGCGGGATGATGCCCGCGAGCAGCGCGGTCTGCCCGAGCCCGGCCTTCGCGAGGTACTGCTCGAGGAGGCCGATGTCGAACACCGCCTGCGTCTGCAGGAACTGCGCGCCGGCATCGATCTTGCGGCGGGTGTTCTCGATCTCGG
>JBOHZT010000520.1:0-1921 GCA_050738535.1 Steroidobacteraceae bacterium | reverse complement strand
AGCAGCGCGGTCTGCCCGAGCCCGGCCTTCGCGAGGTACTGCTCGAGGAGGCCGATGTCGAACACCGCCTGCGTCTGCAGGAACTGCGCGCCGGCATCGATCTTGCGGCGGGTGTTCTCGATCTCGGCCGCGAGGTCCTGAGCGCCCGGATTGGCCGTCGCGCCGGTGAAGAGCTCGGGTGGGGCACCCTTCAGCTCGTTACCGGCGAGATCGTGACCCCCTGCGAGAGCACGCGCCGCGCGCAGCATGTCGACCGTCGTAAGATCGAAGACGGGCTTCGCATCCGGATGATCGCCGTTCTTGGGCGAGTCGCCCGTCATGAAGACGAAATTGCCAATGCCGAGCGCCGCCGCGCCGAGCAAGTCCGCCTGGATGGCGATGCGGTTGCGGTCGCGCGCGGTGACCTGCACGATCGGCTCCACGCCGCGATCGATCAGCAGGCGGGCGACCGACCGCGGCTCGATCGCCATGCGCGCACGCGGCGACTCGGTGAGATTCATGGCATCGACGCACGGCCTCATGAGCTCGGCCTTCGCATAGAGATCCGTGAGGTCGACGCCCTTCGGGGGCGTCAGCTCCGACGTGACGGCGAACTCACGCGAGCGCAGTCTCTGTTCGAGTCGGTTCGTCATGGGACAGTGCTCTCTCGCTCGTAGGTTCGCCGTACAATTGGAAGTTACGGCGCATATTGCCATCGAGATTCCCGCATGGCCACTCTCACCCATTTCCTCGCGGCGGCGTTCGAGCAGGGTTGCCGCGATCCGGGCGAGGCGCTGCGCCTCATCGAGCGGAGCACGCTCGCGCAGCTCCTCGGCGCCGCGGAAGAGCTGACGCTCGAGGGCCACGGCGCCACGGTGACCTATTCGCGGAAGGTGTTCATTCCGCTCACGCAGCTATGCCGCGACGTGTGCCACTACTGCACTTTCGCGAAGGCGCCGCGCGCGCTGCGCAGCGCCTATCTCTCGATCGAGGAAGTGCTCGATATCGCGCGCGCGGGCGCCGCCGCAGGCTGCAAAGAGGCGCTCTTCACGCTCGGCGACAAGCCGGAGCTGCGGTACGCCAGCGCCCGCGAGGCTTTGGCGGCGATGGGGCACGAGAGCACCCTCTCCTATCTCGCCGCGGCCGCACGCGAGGTACACGGCCGCACGGGCCTGCTCCCACACCTCAATCCCGGCGTGATGACTCGAGAGGATCTCGCCGCCCTGCGCCCGGTCTGCGTCTCGATGGGCCTCATGCTCGAGACCTCCGCCGAGCGGCTCTCGCAGCGCGGCGGTCCGCATTTCGGGTCCCCGGACAAGCATCCTGAGGCTCGGCTCGCGACGCTCGAGGCCGCCGGGTCACTCTCGATTCCGTTCACGACAGGGCTTCTCATCGGCATCGGGGAGACGCGCCGGGAGCGGCTCGAGGCGCTCCTCGCGCTGCGTGCGCTCCACGAGCGCCACGGGCATATCCAGGAGCTCATCCTGCAGAACTTTCGTGCCAAGCCGGGCACCCCGATGGCGGCGGCCGCGCAGCCGCCGCTCGATGAGCACCTGTGGACCCTCGCCGCCGCGCGGCTGATTTTCGGTCCCGCCATGTCGCTTCAGGCCCCGCCGAATCTGCAGCCCGGCTCGCTCGCCGAGCTCATCCGCGCCGGCGTCAACGATTGGGGCGGCGTCTCGCCCGTCACGCCAGATCATGTCAATCCCGAAGCGCCGTGGCCGCATCTCGAGCGGCTTGCGACTGAAACGCGCGCGGCCGGCCGTACGCTCGTCGAGCGGCTTGCCATCACGCCGCCCTTTGCTCGCGATCCGGTGAAGTGGGTCGATGCCGGTCTGCGCACTGCAGTGCGCGCGAAGGCCGACAGCAGCGGCCGTGCGCGTGTCGACGCCTGGCATCCCGGCGCCGCGGTGCCGATTCCGGCCACCGCGCAAGCGTGGCT
>JBOHZT010000519.1:0-1951 GCA_050738535.1 Steroidobacteraceae bacterium | reverse complement strand
ATGCTCTTCTCGCGCACCGTCAAGCAATCGCTCGATGCCCTCGGGCTCGACGTCGGCGCGACCCCGCTGCCGCCGATGCAGGTGCGGGGCCGCTCCGGCTCGATCGACATCTTCTGCGTCCCCGTCGTGGAGCGCATGCAGGTCTCGGAAGTCCCCGTCGCGATTTGAGAGTCCTCGATCCGCCCGTTCCGAGCGCCGCGCGGCGCCATCTGCGCTGGCATCAGCTCCACGGCAGCGCCGCGGCACTCGCGATCGCCGAAGCCACGCGGTCCGATGAACGCCTGTATGTCCTCGTGGCCGATGCGGCCCGCGAGCTCGATCGGCTCGCGGCAGAGCTGCGCTTCTTCGCCGGCGAGCGCCTGAAGCTCCTGGCCTTCCCCGACTGGGAAGTGCTGCCGTACGACCTCTTCTCTCCCCATCCGGACATCATCTCCGAGCGGCTGCGGACGCTTTTCGAGCTGCCTCAGACCCGGCACGGATGCCTGATCGTCGCGGCGGACACGCTGATGCAGCGTCTGCCGCCGAAGCAGTACGTGCAGAGCCGGGCTTTCGAGCTCACGCGGGGGCAGGCGCTCGAGCTCGAGCCGTTCCGCCAGAGGCTGATCGATGCGGGCTATGCGAGTGTCAGCCAGGTCACGAGCCCCGGCGAGTTCGCGGTGCGCGGCTCGCTCTTCGACGTGTTCCCGATGGGCGGTACGGCGCCGCTGCGGATCGACCTCTTCGATGAGGAGATCGAGGCCATCCGCCGCTTCGATCCGGAATCGCAGCGCTCGCTCGATGCCCTCGACGGCGTCCGCCTCCTGCCCGCGCGCGAGATGCCGCTCGATGCCGAGGCTGTCAGGGAGTTCAGACGGCGGTTTCGCACGCGCTTCGAAGGAGACCCGAGCCGGACCACCATCTACCGCGGCGTCAGCGAAGGCCTCGCGCCGGCCGGCATCGAGTTCTACCAGCCGCTTTTCTTCGAGCAGACGGCGACGTTGCTCGACTACCTTCCCGCCAACGCGATCATCGTGCGGGATGCCGCCCTCCCCGCCGCGCTGCAGAAGGCCTGGAGCGGCATCGCGACCCGTTACGAGGATCGCCGCCACGACATCGAGCGGCCGCTCCTCGCCCCCGTGGAGCTTTTCGTCGAGCCGACGGAGCTCGAGGGGAGGCTCGATGGCTTCTCCTCCATCACGCTGGAGGCGTTCGAGGCGGACACGACGCTCGGGGCGGCGGCGGCCGGCAACCTGCGCAACTTCCCGACGGTCATGCCGCGGGACCTGCGCGTCGACGCGCGTGCGGAGCAGCCGCTCGCCGCGCTGGACGGCTTCCTTGCGGATTTCGATGGCCGTGTGCTGATTGCCGCCGACTCGCCAGGCAGGCGCGAAGTGCTGGGCGACCTGCTGCGCGGACACGGACTGTCCGTCGAGGCGGTGCAAGGCTGGGAAGCGTTTTCGGATGGCAGCTCGGCACTCGCGCTCACCGTCGCTGCGGACCTCGGCGGCCTGACATTGACGCAGCCGCGGATCGCGATCATCTCGGAGGCGCAGCTCTTCGGCGCCCGGGCGCGGCAGGAGCGGCGGCGAAAGCGCGCGGCCGTCGACCCCGAGGCCATCCTCCGCGATCTGCAGGACCTGAATCCCGGAGCACCGGTGGTGCACGAGGAATATGGCGTCGGACGCTACGTCGGCCTGCAGTCCATGGAGGTCGCGGGACAACCCGGAGAGTTTCTGGTCCTGGAGTACCTCGACGGCGACCGGGTGTACGTGCCGGTGCATGCGCTGCACCTCGTCACCCGCTATACCGGGGCCGCGCCCGAAAGCGCGCCGCTGCACAAGCTGGGGACCGATCAATGGGCGAAGGCGCGCAAGCGCGCCGCCGACCAGATCCGCGACGTTGCGGCCGAGCTCCTCGATCTCTACGCGCGGCGCAAGGCGCAGAAGGGCCTGAGGCTCGCCCTGAACGAGGG
>JBOHZT010000518.1:0-1951 GCA_050738535.1 Steroidobacteraceae bacterium | reverse complement strand
GCGCATGCCCCGGGCGGTCCGGGCACCCCAGGGGCGGCAGGCTCGAGGTCTACCGGCGATTCATGGAGCGCGAGATCGCCAGGTACGAGGCCGCCACATCGAGAGCGGCCACGCCCGGCGCCGCACCGCCGATCGCGGCGTGGCGGAACGATCCGGAGCGGGAGTTGCTCGCACGGCTCGTGCCGCTGCGGCACCGCCCAGCCGCCGACCTCGGCGCGCTCGATCAACTGATCGAGAGGGTCGCGGCGCGGCTTGGAGTGGACGCGGAAGCACTGGCGTCGGGCTCGCGCCGGCGCATTCTCTCGCTCGGCCGCGCCATCGTCGCCTGGCGGGCGATGCGATCGGGAACGGCGCGCCTCGGCGAGGTCGCCCGCCGGCTCGGCCGCCACCCCTCGAGCCTCTCCATCGGAATCGAGCGCTACCGCTCGCGGCGGCCGGAACTATTCGACGGGCCGCTCGCGCATTAGCGAGACGCGGCGTGCCGCAGCGCGGCCCGCGGCTAATCGAGCGCTGGCGGCTCGCCGCGATCCGCCGCGAGCTGCCGCTCCATCCGCGCGATCAGCGTCGAGGGAGCGACGTCGAGGCCATGCGACAGCTTGCAAAGCGTGGTCAGCGTGGCACGCCGGATGCCGCGCTCGATCTGGCTGATGAAAGTCCGATCGACGTCGGCCTTCTGCGCCATCGCCTCCTGCGAGAGGCCCCGAGCATCACGCTGCTCGCGCAGGACACGTCCGAAGGCAACAGCAATTGGGTCCCGCATAGTGCGGCTATCATTAGCCGCGCGAGACTACTCGTCCACAGACTATAGCCGACAGTTCGCGAAAAAACCTCAGGCGTCGGGGAGCCGCGACTCGGTGAGTACCGCGCTCACGAGTTGGTTGAGCCGCGCGCAGTACTGCGCCACGGGAGGCTCCGAGCTCGATTGCCTGCGGGTGAGATCCTCACTCACCTCGACCAGGCGGCGCTCGATCCGTCCGTCCACCTTGAGAGTGTGGGTAAGCAGCGCGCTCACGCAGGCGTTGATCTCCGCGTCGAGCTCACGCGCATCCATGCCCGCAATCTCGATCCCGGTCAGCTCTCGGGGACACCCCGCCGCCAGATGCTCACGCCAGAGGCGTGCAAGCCGCATTGTGCTCGGATCCCGTAAGTTATTGATTGTCGAGAACCGCGCGCCTGAGCGCAAACGGCCGCCGCACGCCGCTGCGCACCGCGGCCCTGGCGGACCACCTACTGGCGGTCGCTCGGAGCGCACACTGCACGATGCGCCCGCGGACCCACAATGTAAAGTGATGCAGCAGCGGGCATCCTCAGCGGCGCCCGCGGAGGTAGACTGACGCAGGAGGACGATGCACATGGCCAGCAATACCCATCCTGTCGAGAAATCCGCGGAGGAGTGGCGCAAGGAGCTGACTCCGGAGCAGTTTCACGTGCTCCGCGAGCACGGTACTGAGCGCTCCGGCAGCAGTCCGCTCAATCACGAGCACCGGGAAGGCGTCTTTCACTGCCGCGGCTGCGGCGCCGCACTGTTCGCGTCCGACGCAAAGTTCGAGAGCGGCAGCGGCTGGCCGAGCTTCTTCACGCCGATCGAGGGGACGGTGGCGATCTCCGAGGACCGAAGTCATTCGATGCAGCGGACCGAGGTCCACTGTGTGCGCTGCGGTGGCCACCTCGGCCATCTGTTTCCCGATGGGCCGGCGCCGACCGGACTGCGCTACTGCACCAACGGCCTGTCGCTCAAGTTCGAGCCGCCAGACGTGCCGCCAGACGTGCCGGCCGACGTGCCGGCCGACGTGCGCCACGGCAACTAGCTCACCCTTGAGACAATCCCGGCGACATCGGTCACTATTGACTCGAGAATCCACCCCAGCCCCGTAACTCTACGAGGCCTCCTCCAGACCCACTCCGACGTATCTACGTAGTGGAGGGGAGCGTGCGTTGCGCGCCCTGCGGC
>JBOHZT010000517.1:0-1953 GCA_050738535.1 Steroidobacteraceae bacterium | reverse complement strand
CGAGCAACGCGTCGAACAGGCTGCAATCCTCGAACGCGGCGTTCATGCCCTGCCCGTGGAAGGGAACGATCGCGTGGGCCGCATCGCCGAGCAGGAGAGCCTGTCCGGCCGTGTGCCACGGCCAGGCGTGCACCGTCCTGAGCCTCCCCTGCGGATGTTCCCGGAACTGTCGCGCGAGGTCCGGGATGTGCGGGCGTACGTCGGGAAACTCCCGCGCGAAGAGGTCCTCGATCGCGCGCTCGCCGACGAGCGAGGCGAAGCTCGACAGCCCTGAGCGCGGATAGAACAGCGTCGCCGTGAAGCTGCCGTCGGTGTTGGGCAGCGCGATCAGCATGAATCCGTGGCGCGGCCACACGTGCAGCGCCTCGCGCTCGAGCACATGCACGTGGCTGCCTCCCGCGGGTGGAATCGCGAGCTCCTTGTAGTCGTGGTCCTGCTCGTCCTCGCGCACGGCGAGCGCTCCGGAAGTGGCGAGGCTCGAGCGCACGCTCGAGCTCGCCCCATCCGCCGCGATGGTCGGCGAGAGCGGCATCTCGTAGGCTCGGCCGGAGGGGACATCGCGCAGCATCATGACGTTCCGCGCCGTATCGACCGACTCGCAGGCTTGGTCGAAGCGCAGCTCGGCGCTCGGATGGCGCGCCGCTTCCTCGATGAGCACCCGATTGAGCGCGGCGCGCCCGACGGAGTAAATGACCTCCTGCGGCCGCTGGCCGTAGGGCTGCAGCCGAGCCGGTTGGCCGGTCTCGTGCACCATGCGGCCGCGCATCGTGATCATGAGCGGACGAATGCGCTCCATGAGCCCCACACGCTCCAGCACGCGGATCCCTCGTGCGGCGAGCGCGAGGTTGATCGAGCGGCCTGCCTCTGCAGGTGAGACGCGGGGATCGCCGCGCCGCTCGTAGAGCGTGACCTGGAAGTTCCTGCGCGCGAGCAGGATGGCGCACAGCGGCCCCGCGAGGCCGGCCCCGACGATGCGAATCGGCTGGGGATGCATCACGGCTGAGGACGCATCACGGCACGGTCTTCAAGGCATGCGCGAGCCGCCCCGCGAAGCGGAACACGTCCTCGAAGCGCGTGTAGAGCGGCGCGGGCGCGACGCGGATGATGTCGGGCTCGCGCCAGTCGCAGACGACGCCGTGGTCCTTGAGGGAGTTGAAGATCCGGTGCCCCCGGTTCGGCATCGCGCCGCCGCCGGCGCGCGCGCCGATGCGGATCGAGAGCTGGCAGCCGCGCGCCGCGGGATCGCGCGGCGTGACGAGCGTCAGGGGCAGCGGCTCGAGCAGCCGGCCGAGGAAGTCCGTGAGTGCGATGGACTTCTCGCGCAGCCGGCCGATGCCGGCCGACTTGAACATCTCGAGCGAGGCGACGAGCGGGGCGCTCGAGAGGATCGGCGGATTGCTCACCTGCCAGCCGTCGGCGCCCTGCGCGGCCCAGAAGTACGGGCCCATCTCGAAGCGCGTGGACGGATCGTGTCCCCACCAGCCTGCGAGCCGTGGCGGGCTCGCGGCGCCGCAGTGACGGGCATGCACGAAGCAGCCGCCGATCGCGCCCGGTCCGGCATTCAAATACTTGTAGCTGCACCAGACCGCGAAGTCCGCGCCGACGTCGTGCAGTGCGAGCGGGAGGTTCCCGATCGCATGCGCGAGGTCGAAGCCGATGACGCACCCGGCGCGGCGCGCGGCCGCGGCGATCACGCCGAGATCGAAGGCCTGTCCGGTGAGGTATTGCACGCCGGGCCACAGCACCACGGCGATTTCCTCGCCGCGCTCGGCGAGGAGCGCCTCGAGCGCGCGCTCCTCGATCAGATCGCTGTCCGGACGCGGCGCGAGCTCGATCAGCTCGGCGCTCGGATCCAGACCATGCCATTCGATCTGGGAGACGGCGGCATGGCGGTCCGACGGGAAGGCCCCGGCCTCGATCAGGATCTTCGTGCGCCGTCCGCAGGGACGATAG
>JBOHZT010000516.1:0-1956 GCA_050738535.1 Steroidobacteraceae bacterium | reverse complement strand
CAACAACTTCACCTCGCCGCTCGAGCTGCAATGGCAGCTCTCGGGCATTTTCGTCATCATCTGCGTGCTCGGCGGCATGCGGAACTTCTGGGGTCCGTTCGTCGGCGCGATCATCTATGTCGCCGTTCAGGACTACGTCAGCAGCGTGACGCAGAACTGGATGACGGTGATCGGTCTCATCTTCGTGCTTGCCGTCCTCTTCTTTCCGCGCGGCCTCTTGGGCTTCCTGCCGCGGCGGAGAAGCGCGTGAGCCTGCTCGCACTCGAGTCTGTCTCGCGCCGGTTCGGTGCGATCGAGGCGCTTTCGGAGGTCTCGCTCAGCGTCGAGCAGGGCGAATTGCGCGCGGTAATCGGCCCGAACGGTGCCGGCAAGACCACGCTCTTCAACCTCATCAGCGGCTTCTTCCCGCCCTCCGATGGCCGCATCCGGTTCGACGGCGCGGACGTTGCCGGCATTCCCCCGGCGCGCCTGGTCGCGCGCGGCATTGTCCGCACCTTCCAGATCACCGAGATCTTCCTCGACCTTTCAGTGTACGAGAATTTGCGTGTCGCGGTGGAAACGGCGATGGGTCTCACGCACCGCCCCTTCATCGGCCGGGCCCTCCGGCGCGAGGTCGAGAATCGCGTCGGAGAGCTGCTCGAGGTGATGCGGCTGACCGAAAAGGCCGACCGTGTCGCGGGTGAGCTCGCACATGGCGACCAGCGGGTGGTTGAGATGGGGATCACGCTGACCCGTGACCCCAAGCTCCTGCTTCTCGATGAACCGACCGCCGGGATGGGCGAGGAAGAAACCGCACACATGGTCGGCATCATTCGTCGCCTGCATGACGAGCGCGGCATCACCATGCTCTTCATCGAGCACGACATGAGCATTATCTTCGGCGTCGCCGACCGCATCACGGTGCTCGACAACGGTCGGCTGATGGCCGAAGGGACCGCCGCCGAGATCGCCGCTAACGAGCGGGTGCAGGCCGCTTATCTCGGGCATGCGCGATGAGTGCGCTGCTCGAAGCTGAGAACATGCACGCCTATTACGGCAAGAGCCATATCCTCTATGGGGTCTCGCTTACGGTGGCCGAAGGCGAGATCGTCACCCTTCTCGGCCGCAACGGCGCCGGCAAAACTACCACTTTGCGCGCGATCACGGGGCTGACCTCGCCGCGGCAGGGCCGCGTGCGGCTGGCCGGCGCCGACGTCACGGGCACGCCCACCCATCGCATTGCGAAGCTCGGCGTCGGCTACGTGTTCGAGGGCCGTCGCGTCTTCCGCCACCTCACGGTCGATGACAATCTGCGCGTGCCCGGGGAAACGCCGGGACGGTGGAACAAGGCCACGATCTATGCGCTGTTCCCGCGACTCGGGGAGCGGCGGACCAGCAAGGCGGGACGTCTTTCCGGCGGCGAACAGGAGATGCTCGCGATTGCCCGCGCGCTCCTGCTCAATCCCCGCCTGCTGCTGCTCGATGAGCCGTCACAGGGGCTCGCCCCGGTGATCGTCGCGGAGGTGATGAAGACGGTACAGACGATGCGGAGCGAGGGCACTGCAATCCTTCTGGTGGAGCAGAATGCCTACCTCGCTCTCGGCATCGCAGATCGCTGCTACGTGCTGAGCGACGGCGCGATCGTCCATGCCGGCCCGGCCGCCGAGCTTGCGGCCGATACCGAGAAAGTGAAGGCGCTCGCCGGCGCAAAAGCGAGCCGCGCCGCATAGACGATTGGCTGCCATTCGTTCGACATCTGAACGGCTGTGGGGCCCGATCGCCTGCGCCTATGGCGCGATGACCGGAGGTGGAATCACCGAAGGTCTGAATCGCGCGATGAAACACATACACAGAGCGGCGTGGGAAAGTGCAAGCAATCCCACCCCGCTCTATGGCGCGGTTGATTCCGACGTCGCTACTCCCCGAGAAGGAGCATGCCGCGGACAAGGATTTTCACCGGTATGCCGCGCCCGCGAT
>JBOHZT010000515.1:0-1965 GCA_050738535.1 Steroidobacteraceae bacterium | reverse complement strand
TTGCCGAACCCCTGGAACGGGGCTTCGGCATGACGCTCGGCAATGCGATCCGGCGCATCCTGCTCTCCTCCTTGCAGGGCGCGGCGGTGACCGCCGTGCAGATCGACGGCGTCCTGCATGAATTCAGCTCGATTCCCGGCGTCCGTGAGGATGTCACCGACATCGTGCTGAACGTGAAGCAGCTTGCGCTCCGGATGCACGGCGAAGGGCCGAAGCGCATGGTGCTGACCGCGAACGGCCCGGGCGAGGTGAAGGCGGCGCAGATCCAGACCGGCCATGACATCGAGATACTCAATCCTGATCTCGTGCTCTGCACCCTCGATGACGGTGTGAAGCTCGGCATGGAGTTCACCGTCAATATCGGCAAGGGCTACGCACCGGCGGTCGCGAACCGCACCGAGGACGCGCCGATCGGCCTGATCCCGGTCGATTCGATCTATTCGCCGGTCCGCCGCGTCTCCTATCGGGTCGAGCCGACGCGCGTCGCGCAGGTCACGGACTACGACAAGTTGCTGCTGACGGTGGAAACGAACGGCACCGTGCGGCCTGAAGACGCGGTCGCACTCGCGGCCCGGATCCTCCAGGATCAGTTTCAGCTCTTCATCAATTTCGACGAGCCACGTGAGCTTCGCCTCGAAGAGCCGACCGAGGATCTGCCCTTCAACCGCAACCTCTTGCGCAAGGTGGACGATCTCGAGCTTTCGGTGCGCAGCGCCAACTGCCTGAAGAACGACAATATCGTCTATATCGGCGATCTGGTGCAGAAGACCGAGCAGGAAATGCTGCGCACTCCCAATTTCGGCCGCAAATCCCTGAACGAGATCAAGGAAGTGCTGACCGCGATGGGCCTCTCCCTCGGCATGACGGTGCCAGGCTGGCCGCCCGAGAACATCGAGGGCCTGACCAAGCTGCTCGAAGAGCCATTCTGAACGTAAGATACCGGGACGGGAGAAGCGTCGATGCGTCATGGTCTGGCCGGCCGCAAGCTCGGCGTCACCTCGAGCCATCGCCAGGCGATGTTCCGCAATCTCGCGACCGCGCTCCTGAAGCACGAACAGATCACCACCACGCTGCCGAAGGCGAAAGAACTGCGCCCGGTCGCGGAGCGGCTGATCACGCTCGGCAAACGCGGCGGCCTCGCCGCGCGCCGCCGCGCGATCGCCGCCCTCGGCGATGAGAAAATCGTGGGCAAGCTGCTCGGCCCGCTCGCCGAGCGCTACCGCACGCGTCCCGGCGGCTATACCCGCGTGCTGAAAGCCGGCGTGCGCTATGGCGATGCCGCCGATATGGCGGTGATCGAACTGGTCGATCGCGATCCCGCCGCCAAGGGCGTGGACAGTGGGCCCAAGCAAAAATCGGGCGAGGAAGAAGCAGCCAAGGAATGACTTCGCCCTGACGGCCGGCGGCCATGAGCATCACCGCCTGGATCGCATTCACGCTGGCCTACGGGCTGATGGCCGTGACCCCCGGCCCGACCACTCTGCTCGTCGTTTCCTACGGTCTCTCGCACGGCCGCCGCACCGCGCTCGCCGTGGTCGGCGGCACGGGGCTCGGCGATGCGACTTGTCTCACCGCGGCGCTATTCGGCATCGGCGCCTTGCTCGCCGCCTCGGCGACCGCGTTCTCGATTCTGAAACTCGCGGGTGCGCTCTACCTCGTCTTCCTGGGCGTGCGCATCTGGCGGGCGCCGCCGCTTCTGCACGGCGAAGCAACGTCAGCACCGCGCTCGCTCCACCGCGCCTTCATGCACGCCTTCTTCACCACCGTCTTCAATCCGAAGTCGGTGCTGTTCTTCATGATCTTCGTCCCACAATTCATGGACCCCAAGGCGCCGCTCGCCCCGCAATTCGCGATCATGGTGGCAACGGTCCTCGTCTCGGGCGCGATCGTGGACGGCAGCTACTCGCTCTTCGCCTCACACCTCAGACGCTTCATCCGCACGCGCCGCGCCCAGCGCATCATCAA
>JBOHZT010000514.1:0-1966 GCA_050738535.1 Steroidobacteraceae bacterium | reverse complement strand
AGCCCGGGCGAATCCGCAACCGCGCGAACCGCGGGCCTGGCAACGGCGGCGCGTCGAGCCACGCCGCGAGATCCTCGAGCGTGTCCGTCTCGAGCGCCTGCGCGTAACCGCAGGCCGCGGCGATCGCGGCGAACGAGGTGCTCGCGGAGACCGTCGCCTGGCCGCCCGTCGAGTCATGCGCGCCGTTGTCGAGCAGCAGGTGATAGAGGTTCGCGGGACGGTATGCGCCGACGGTCGCGAACGCGCCGAGCCGCATCAGCGCCGCACCGTCCCCGTCGAGCGCGACGACTCGCAGGTCCGGCCGCGCGAGGGCGAGACCGAGCGCGAGCGGCACCACGCAGCCGAGCGAGCCGACCATGTAGAGCTGGCTCGGCCGATCCGCGATCGCGTAGAGCTCGCGCCCGCAGTGGCCGGTCGAGGCGAGCACCGCCGTCGAGCCGACGGGCGTGTGGGCGACGACGGTCCGCAGCGCCTCCCCCCGGGAGGGCCTCGCCTCGGGCGGCACGCCGCGGGAGATGAGCTCCGCCGTGCGCGCCGCACGCCCACCAAGGCCAGCGCGCGATTCCTCCGCGCCCGCCGCGGGTCGCCGCGGCGCGGCAGCCACGCTCCCCTTGTGCATCACGAGCGCGTACGGGCGTCCGGTATCCGCCATGGACGCGCGGGCGCGCTCGAGCGCTGGGCCGATCGCGGCACTCTGCGTGGGAAAGCTCTCCCAGGCAATCTCCATCGTCTCGAGCATCGCCGGGGTGATGGGCCCCATGAGCGCATGCTGCGGCTCGTCATGCAGCCCGGGCTCGCCGCGCCAGGTGACGATGAGCAGCTGCGGCAGCCGGAACGTCCAGGTGAGCGAGGTGAGCGGACTTACCGCATTGCCGAGCCCGGAGTTTTGCATCATCGAGATGCCGAGCCGGCGCCACGGGCCTTGCGCGCCGGCGAGCGCGATGCCGGCGTTGAGCGCGACGGCGTCTCCCTCGTTCGCCATGGAGAGGTAATGCAGCCTCGACCCCGCGCGCCTCGCATCGTCGAGGACGTAGTCGATGAACGGCGTCAGGAACGAGCACGGCACGCCCGCGTACCACTCGAAGCCGCGCTCGAGCGCTGCATCGACGAACTCGCGCGCCTCGATCATTGCCCACGATCCTCCCGAGCCGCGCCGGCCGCGTCCGCGAGCGGCGTCTGCCCATGCGCGAAGTCCGACGCGAGCCGGAAGTCCTCGAGATCGTTGACGCCGCGCCAGTGGCCGTGCACGTAGAGCACCTCGATCTCCGCCCCGTCGGCGAGCAGCGCGTTGAGGAGCGCCGGGACGTCGAGCGCATCGAAATCCGGCCGCTGCTTGAGCCTTTCCAGAACCGCCGCCAGCCTCGACAGACCGGCGCGGCTCACCTTGAGCAAGCCGATGAAACGGCCCTGAGTCGCGTCGCTCGCGGCGCTGCAGGCACTCGACTGCGGAACCGTGCTCGACACCCGCCGCAGCAGGACCTTGGCGCTGAAGAGACCGCGGTCGTCGCCTTCCGAGCAGAACGCGAAATCACGCACCGTGCGATTCGTGTCGTCGGTGGGCGAGGAATCCACGACCACCGCGAAGTCCGCCGGCGTCTCGAGGAGGTCGCGCAGGACGTGGCTGCGGAAGAGAAGATCGCCGTAGGAGATCACCGTCTCCGCCTCCGGCGAGAGCGTATCCATCGCGCAGGCGAGCGAGGCGAGCTCCCCGCTCGCCGCGTAGCGCTCGTTGAGGACCAGCCGGATGCCTCCCGTGTTGATGACATCCGCGCGGTAGCCGCCGACGACGGTGATGTCGTTGACGCTTTCCTTCTTGAAGCTGTCGACGAGCCAGCGCAGCAGCGGCTTGCCGGCGATCGGCAGCATGACCTTCGGGCGATCGACGGTCACCGCATCGAGCCCGGAGCCGCGGCTCGCAGCAAGCACCACCGCCGCGCGCGAGCCGTTCGAGGCCGCGAGGTAGAGC
>JBOHZT010000513.1:0-1967 GCA_050738535.1 Steroidobacteraceae bacterium | reverse complement strand
CTTATAGTCACTGTAAAAATTCTGCAACTGTAATTTCCCGTCTAGAATGTGGTCATGACCGTGGAAGGTCTGCGAGTGCTGAAGAAACGGGAGACGCACCAGCGGATCTCGGACGTGGCGACCGAGATGTTCCTCGCGCGCGGCTTCGAGGCCGTCGCGGTGACCGAGGTCGCGGCCGCGGCGGGTGTCTCGGAGAAGACGGTCTACAACTACTTTCCCACCAAGGAGTCGCTCGTCCTCGACCAGACCCAGGGACAGGTCGAGCGGCTGGTCGGCGCCGTGCGCGACCGGCCTCGCGGGATGCCGCCGAGTGCCGCGCTGGTAGCGGCGTTGAAGGAGGACTCCAAGCGCTTCTACGAGCTGGTGCCGGCCGATAAGCTGCCGCGCATCGAGGAGTTCAGCGCGATGGTGCGCGGCACGCCGGCGCTGCGCGCGGCCTGGAGTGAGCACCGCCATCGGATGGTCGCGGCGCTGACGCAGGTGCTCGCCCGCGAGCTGCAGGTCGACGAGACGAACCCCGAGCCGCTGACCGCCGCGCGTGCGCTCGTCGGCCTGGTGGAGCTCCTATATGACTCGCAGTTACGTCACGCGAGCGCCGGCGGGGGCCCGCGCGAGGTACAGGAGCAGGTCGACGCGGACATCGACCGCGGTGCGCGACTGCTCGACACCGGCATCTGGTCGCTGCAGCTGATGGTCGAGGGGCGGCGCAGCAAGGACCAGATCCGCGAGGCCGCGGCCACGGCGGAGCAGGCGCGCCGGCAGGTGTTGGCTGCGTTGCGCGACGCCAAGCGCGCGTGGAGGGAGCTCCGCGACGAGGCGCGCGCGAGCGCGAGCGGCAGTAGAAGAGGTCGAGGATGAAGTTGCGAGAGCGGCTGCGGCGCGCGCTGCGCGCGAGAATCACCACCGGCGCTGTGGCCCTGACGACCGTTGCGACGGTGTCGGCGATGGTCGCGGCGCCGGCTCAGGCCTTCCATGACCAGGGGCGACCCTGGCCCGGTCACGTCATCACCTACCACAGCGACTCCCCAGGGGACGTCGCAGCGGTGCGCGCCGCGGTGCACGATTGGAACACGAGCGGCGTGGCCCTGCGCTTCGTGCCGGCGCCCGCATCACGGGCCGAGGTGACGATCCTGCCGATGCCCGTGATCCCGCTCTCGAGCGTCGAGAAGACGCGTGGCGGAGGATCCGCTGACGCGCTCGGCTACGCGACCGTGGGCGCGGTTCCGCGCACGGCCGCGATCCGCGGGCCTGCAGGCGGCGTCGTGCACGGCGCGCATGTGTGGCTGGCGCGAATCGGCGCGCGCGACCGCTACGGGATCCAGCTCTCACTGGGCACGATGCAGCGCGTGGCCGTGCACGAGCTCGGCCACATCCTCGGGCTCGGACACGAGCACAAGGCCTGCGCGGTTATGCAGCCGATCCTGAACGAGGGCTGCGGGATCAAGCACCCGTGGATGGGACTGTGCAACGACCCGCTCGAGCCCGACGACGTCCGCGGCGCGGTGAACCTGTACGGCGGCCATGAACCCACCTTCCACAAGCGACTGTGCATGATCTCGCCGCGCCCAGGACAGCCGCGCGAGGCATCGGTCAAGCTGAGCGACAGCAACGCCGCCACCGTGTTCCGCTGGAAGAACCCGTCCGGGGTCACGCTGCGCGCCGGCCATCCGATTGACCCCTACGCGCTCGACGGACGCACCACGATCGAGGACTACGAGATCCAAGGCTCGCAGCCGGGCTGCCCGACGGGTGCGGGAGACGTGCTCGGGCGCGACCTGGCACACGCCGGCGCGTGGGTGAAGGTCACGTTGCCGCTTCCGCCCGGCTCCTGGTGTCTGCAGATACGCGTGATCGACGCATTCGGGCGTTTCAGTCCAGCCATCACACTGCGGGCCGTCGTGCCGGCGCCCAGCCAGCCCTCGCCACCGGTCCCGAACTTCCAGTTCGATCCCGCGCAGCCAAGCGCC
>JBOHZT010000512.1:0-1969 GCA_050738535.1 Steroidobacteraceae bacterium | reverse complement strand
GGTCGTTGGAGCACTGTGCGGGGACCTCGAGCTCGCGACCGCGGTGCTCGCCCGGTCGGCGCTCGGCCAGCCGCGGCTGACGCCGCAGGCGCTGGGCGCTCTCGCGGGCGCCGGCCCGGCGAAGATCGCGGCGGACCTCTCCCGCCTCGACGAGCTCGGGCTTCCGAGCGGCTGGTCGCCGAGCCACGGACTCCAAGGCCGCCAGGCCGAGAGCGTGCGCAAGATGCTGCTCGCCATGGTGAGCGAGCCGCGGCTGGTGCTCGCGCGGCTCGCCGAGGAGCTCGTGCGGCTGCGGCACGCCGGCGCGCTCGCGCCGGACGACCGCGAGCGCGCCGCAAGTGCAGCGCGCGCCATCTTCGCGCCGCTCGCGAGCCGGCTCGGCGTCTGGCAGATCAAATGGGAGCTCGAGGACCTTGCCTTCCGCTACCTGCATCCGCAGGAGTATCGCCGCATCGCGGCGGCGCTCAGCGAGCGGCGCACCGATCGGGAGCGATACATCGAATCGTTCTGCGCCGAGCTACGCAGCGAGCTCGTGGCGGCCGCGATCGCCGCGGAGGTCTATGGCCGCCCCAAGCACATCTACAGCATTCATCGGAAAATGCAGCGCAAGCAGCTCCCCTTCAGCCGGATCTTCGACGTTCGCGCAGTACGCGTCGTCGTCGACTCGGTCGTCGATTGTTATGCCGCGCTCGGGGTGGTGCAGGGCAAATGGGCCTATCTCGCGAGCGAATTCGACGACTACATCGCGACGCCGAAGGGCAACCTCTATCGGTCGATCCACACCGCGATCGTCGGCCCCGAAGGACGGATCGTCGAGGTGCAGATCCGCACGCGCGAGATGCACGAGGAAGCCGAGCGCGGCGTCGCGGCGCACTGGCATTACAAGGAGGGTGGCACCCGCAGCCGGACCGAGGACCGCAAGATCGAGGCGTTCCGGCGGCTGCTCGAGCCGGGGAGCTCGGCGCCCGACCGGGATTTCCTCGAAAGCCAGCGCGAGCGATTGTTCGCGGACCGTATCTACGCGCTTACTCCGAAGGGCGATGTCGTCGAGATCATCACCGGCAAGGAGCCGGCCCCGAGCCGGGACTGGCTCTCTCCCGAGCTCGGATACCTCGCGAGCGCGCGCAGCCGCGCGAAGGTACGCGCCTGGTTCCGGCGCACGCAGGATGGCGAGCCGCGCACCGCAGGCCAGACGGCCGGCGAGCGCGAGCACTCGCCTGCGACGCCCCCACCCAGACCTAGGCGCAGACCTGCGGCAGCCTCGAGCCCGGTCCGTATCATGGGGATGGGCGATCTGCCGGTCACGCTCGCCCGCTGCTGCGCGCCCGAGAAGCCGCAGCCGATCGTCGGCTATCTCACCGCCGGGCGCGGGGTCACGATCCACTCGAGCGGCTGCCGCAGCCTCGCGCGGATGAGGACCTCGAGGCCCCAGCGAATCCTCGATGCCGACTGGACGCAGGACGGGCGGGACACTGGCCGCTGAGCGCCACGCCTTCAGGGCTCGGCGAAGCGGCTCGGAATCGACCAGCTGGCTCGGCGCGCGCTCAGCCTCGCATCCAGGGCAGCCGGTCCATGTCGACGTTGCCGCCCGACAGGATCACGCCGATCCGTTCGCCATGGCCGCGCAGCGTCCGCTCGAGGATCGCCGCGACGGGCACGGCCGCCGAGGGCTCGATGACGACCTTCATGATCTCCCAGACGAGGCGCATCGCTCGTACGATCGCCTCCTCGCTAGTCGTGACGATGTCGTCGACGTGAGCACGGATCAACGCGAATCCGAGCTTGCCGAGCGAGCTGCTCCGCAGCCCGTCGGCGATGGTGTGCGGATCCCCGCAGGAGAGGATTCGTCCGGCGCGCAGCGAGCGCGCCGCATCGTCCGCGGCTGCAGGCTCGGCTCCGATCACCCGGATCCCGGGCCGCAATCCCTTCGCGGCCACGGCCACCCCGCTCAGCTGGCCTCCGCCGCCCA
>JBOHZT010000511.1:0-1991 GCA_050738535.1 Steroidobacteraceae bacterium | reverse complement strand
GAGCAAGTTCGAGGAAGATCTGCTCCGCGTGCGTGACATTCTCCAGCGGGCGACCGGGCGCAGCATCATCGTGATGAATGAAAGCTTCAGCTCGACCAGCCTCCAGGACGCCGCCTTCATCGGGCGGCAGGTGGTGCGGCGGGTGATCGAGAAGGATTTGATCTGCCTCTTCGTCACCTTCGTCGAGGAGCTGGCGCGGCTCAGCGACACCAGCGTCAGCATGGTCAGCACGATCGTGTCCGGCGACCCGGCCTCGAGAACCTACAAGATCGTACGCCGGCCGGCGGACGGGCGGGCTTATGCGATCGCGGTCGCCGAGAAGTATGGGCTCACGTATCAGCAACTCCGCGAGAGGATTGGCGCATGAAGGTCTTCCTCATGCACCCCGACCGCGATTTCAACCGGGCCGCGGAGCTGCCGGCGGCGGCCAAGGCTCTGACCCAGGATCTCGGGCTCGACGCCGTGATCAAGGCGATGGCAGGCGACGACAAGTTCCTGCGCGAGATCGGCAACGTGGCACTGCTCACGAGCCTGACGATGCCCGTGGAGATTCTCTTCCGACAGGCGGTGCTCCGCGACTGCATCGCGCACGAGGAGGTGGCGCGCAGCATCTATGCCTTGGCGGTGGAGGCGATCGACACTGAGCGCAAGCAGTTCTGGGGCGGGCTATCGCGCAATCCGGGCTATGTGCTGCACCGCTCGGTCGAGGTGCTGCAGATGTTCGTAGGCCTCTTGAGGCGGCTCCTGAAAATCGCGGAGGAAGCTGAGGCCAGCTTCGGGTCGGCGGGGTTCCGGCGCTTCTTCGCGATGCTGATCGAGGAGCTTTCGGATGAGTATTTTGCGGAGATCGACGGCCATTTGCGCCAGCTCCGCTTCCGCGGCGGCGTCCTGATGAGTGCGGCGCTCGGGGATGGCAACAAGGGACGGGACTATACGCTGCGCCAGCCGAACGCGAGCGAGCGGGGCTGGCTCGGCCGGCTCTTCATGGCCGGGCCGCCGGAATACACGTACCGCCTCCACCCTCGGGACGAGGCCGGAGGCCGGATGCTTGCCGAACTCAGGGACCGCGGCATCAACCTCGTCGCCGACGCGCTGGCGCGCTCGACCGATCATATCCTGAGCTTCTTCACCCTGCTGCGGACGGAGCTCGCGTTCTATGTCGGCTGCCTCAATCTCAGGCAGGCGCTCGAAAGCAAGGGGCAAAGAGTGGCGTTCCCTCGCCCGGCAGCGGTTGGCGAGCGGCGGTTCTCCTGCCGCGGCCTCTATGATGCGGGGCTGCAACTCAACATGACAGCGAAGGTGGTCGGCAACGAGGTGAACGGCGAGGGCAAGGAAATCGTCGTGATCACCGGAGCCAACCAGGGCGGCAAATCGACGTTCCTCAGAAGTACCGGCCTCGCGTTCCTGATGATGCAGTGCGGCATGTTCGTCGCTGCGGAGGAGTTCGAGACCGGCGTGGCGAGCGGCCTCTTCACGCACTTCAAGCGCGAGGAGGACGCGACGATGAAAAGCGGCAAGCTCGACGAAGAGCTGGCGCGGATGGATGCGATCGCCGGGCAGATCCGCTCCGGTGCGGTGGTGCTGTTCAACGAGTCGTTCGCCGCGACCAACGAGCGCGAAGGTTCGGAGATTGCACGAGGGATCGTGAATGCGTTGCTGGATTGCGGAACGCGGGTGCTTTTCGTCACCCACATGTATGATTTTGCGAACGGGGTCAGGGAGAGCCGGGCAGAGCACGCACTTTTCCTGCGTGCGGAACGCATGGACGATGGCAGGCGGAGTTTCCAGATGATCGAGGCCGAGCCGCTGGCGACCAGTTTCGCGGCCGACGTTTACCGGAAGATTTTCGGAGCGGGGGACGAGGAGCGGAGCGAGACAGGAGCAGAACCCGCTTTTGTTCGCGGCTGAGTGACCTTCTTCAAGAGGTCCAGATCCGGCGGCGGCATGCTTGGGATCAGGACGGCCAGCGCCGCCTTGGTCGCACCCGGCAC
>JBOHZT010000510.1:0-1997 GCA_050738535.1 Steroidobacteraceae bacterium | reverse complement strand
GTCATGATGCCGGAGATGGACGGCTACGCGACCATGCGGCGCATCCGCGAGGATCCGCGCTTCCGGCTGCTCCCGATCATCGCGCTCACGGCCAAGGCCATGCAGGGCGACCGCGAGAAATGCCTCGAGGCCGGCGCATCCGACTACGTCGCCAAGCCGGTCAACACCGAGCAGCTGCTGTCGCTCGTGCGCACCTGGCTGCACCGATGACGCGGATGATGGGCGTATGAGGGGCGGATGATGGACCCGGTGAGCATCCTGCTGGTCGATGACCAGCCGGCGAGGCTGCTCGCGTACGAGAGCATCCTCCAGGATCTCGGACACGATCTGGTGCGCGCCGGCTCGGGTCTCGAGGCGCTCGAGAAGCTCATGATGCGGGACTACGCCGTGATCGTGCTCGACGTGAGCATGCCGGGCATGGACGGCTTCGAGACGGCGAGCCTCATCCACGAGCACCCGCGGTACGAGCGCACCCCGATCATCTTCGCATCGGGCGTCAACGTGAGCGAGCTCGACCGGCTCAAGGGCTACGAGAGGGGGGCGGTCGACTACATCACGATTCCCATCGTCCCGGAGATCCTGAAGGGCAAGGTCGCCGTCCTCGTCGAGCTGTATTGCAAGCGCCGCGAGCTCGAGCTGCTCAATCGCGCGCTCGAGCAGGCGAACACGCAGCTCTCCACCGCCCATGCGGCGCTCGAGGCGCAGGCGACGCGCGAGCTCGAAGCGGTCAACCGCGACCTGCGGCGCGCGAATTCGGAGCTCGAGACCATCAATCTCGCCCTCAAATCCGAGGTCGCCGAGCGCGCGCGCATCGAGCAGCAGCTGAAGGAGGCCGACCGCCACAAGGACGAGTTCCTCGCCATGCTGGCCCACGAGCTGCGCAACCCGCTCGCGCCGATCCGCAATGCGGTGCACATCCTGCAGGAGAAGGCGCGCGGGGATGCGCAGCTCACCTGGATCGGCGAGGTGGTCGATCGGCAGGTCGGCTCGCTCACCAGGCTCGTCGACGACCTGCTCGACGTCTCGCGCATCACGCGGGGCAAGATCAACATCGCGTGCGAGCCGCTCGACCTCGGAGCGATCGTCGGCCGCGCGGTGGAGACGGTGCAGCCCCTCATGGCCGAGAAGCGCATCGAGTTCACGGTCGAGGTCGATGCGGCGGACGCGGCAGCGACGATCGAGGGCGATCTCACCCGCCTCACGCAGTCGATCGGCAACATCCTCGCGAATGCCGCAAAGTACACCAGTCCCGGCGGGCACATCAGGATCTGCGGGCGCGCGGTGACGGGCGCCGTGGAGGTGAGCATCAAGGACGACGGGATCGGCATTCCGCCCGGCGAGCTCGCGCGCATCTTCGACCTGTTCACGCAGCTCGAGCGCGCCGGGGAGCGCGCCCCCGCCGGTCTCGGGATCGGTCTCGCGCTGGTCCGGCGCCTCGTCGAGCTGCATGGCGGCACCGTCACCGCGACGAGCGCGGGCCCCGGGCTGGGGAGCGAGTTCATCGTGCGTCTGCCGCGCCGGGCGGAGCCGCGCGCGGGTCCCGCGAGACCCGCGGCGCCCGCGAACTGGGAGGCGCCCGCAATGTCCGAGGCACTCGCAGCGCCCGCGGCCCGAGCCCGCGAGCACGTCGCGGCCGAGCCGCGGCGGATCCTCGTCGTGGACGACAACCGCGACGCGCTCGAGAGCCTCGCGGCGCTCCTCGAGCTCGCCGGCCACGCGGTGCGCACGGCGGGCGACGGCGATCACGCGCTCGCGCTGGCGTCGAGCTTCCGGCCGGAGGTCGTGCTGCTCGACATCGGCTTGCCGAAGATCGATGGCTACGAGGTGGCGCGCCGTATCCGGTCCCAGCCCTGGGGCGAGTCGATTCAGCTGATCGCGCTCACGGGATGGGGACAGGAGGACGACCGCCGGCGCACCCGCGAGGCCGGGTTCGACTCTCACATGGTCAAGCCGATCGAGCTCGAGGCCCTGACAAGGCTGCTGGCGCGTCCCCGGAG
>JBOHZT010000509.1:0-1999 GCA_050738535.1 Steroidobacteraceae bacterium | reverse complement strand
ACCACGGTAGCGAACAACGCCTGAACGGCCGTGCTGTCGGCTCCGATGATCGAGGCAATGGGGCTCACGCTCGCCGCCATGATCGGACTCTCCTCTTTCGAAACTCCTCCAGCCCGCAAGCGTAGCGCAGAGGCGCATCGAGCGAGCGCTCGAGCACCGGACGATCGGACGAGCATCGAGTGGCCGAGCGGAGAGGTCCTTGTGGTATCGCCCGACTCTAAAGTATTATCTTATTATCGTTTGCACTGGCCGCCGGGTATCGTGTCCGCCTCCTCCGATCCATCCGCACTCGCATCGAATCCGCTCCGGATCGTTTCCGACACGGCCCCGCGCGCTGGCCGCTTCGAGCCGGGCCGGGACCGCTCGCTCTCCGCCCACATCGTCTCCGAGGTGCGGGATGCCCTCTTCGGCAAGCGGCTGCGCTCCGGTGAGTTTCTCGGTACCGAGAACGATCTCGCCGCACGCTTCGGCGTGAGCCGGATGGCCGCACGGGACGCTTTGCGGACATTGCAAGCCCTGGGAGTCGTCGAGATCCGGCCGGGCAAGGGCGGCGGCGCGCGCATCGCGCACGGCAATCCCGCATTGTTCGCCGAAGCGCTCGCCGTGCAGCTCGAGCTAACCGGTGTCACCGCCGCCGAGATCGTCGATGCGCAGCGCGCCATTGAGTGCTTCGCGGCCGAGCTCGCAGCGACGGAGGCGACGGAGGCCGAGCACGAGCGCCTGCGGCAGCTGCTCGCCGATGCTCGCCGCACCATCAAAGATGCTGCGGCGTACACGCGCTCCTGCCGCGACTTTCATCTGGCGATCGCCGAGTGCTCGCACAACCGGGTGCTCGCGGTGCAGCTCGTCTCACTCCAGCACGTTCCGTGGCCCGCCGAGAACCGCACGCTCACCTCCAAGGTCGCGTGGCGCGTCCTCGAGGCTCACGAGCGGCTGCTCACGCTCATCGAGCACCGCGATCCGGCCGGCGCACGAGCGCTCATGAACGAGCATGTTTTGATGATCCGCGCGCGCCGTACCGCCGAGCGCGATGCGGTAACTCACGGGGGGCTCGCATGCTGCTAGTCGCCGCACGCGAGGGTCGGTCGCACACGGGGCCATGTTTCATGTATTTGGAGAGTTATCATGGGTAAGTTCGTGATTCAGCCGCATTTTAGACTTCAGGAATGGGTGGCCGAGGAGAAGGGCTACTTCGCCGCCGAAGGGCTCGACTACGTCTTTCACGAGGAAGTTCAGGCGACCGATGGGAAGATCCACGACAAGGGCAAGAAGGTCGGCGCGTATCAATCCCTCGAAGAAGGCCGCACCTCCGATGTGAGCTGCGCCTGCCACTGGACCGTCAACGTCGCGGCCTCGAGCGGCCACGGCAAGCTCTATGCGGACGCCTACTCCGTCTCGCCGGCGGGCGTTTTCGTCCCTCCCGATTCTCCGGTCAAGGTCCCGGCGGACTTGGCCGGCGTGCCGATCTCCGTCGGTTACCAGTCGGGGAGCCATTACTCGAGCATCCAGGCGCTCGAGCAGTATCTGCCGCGCGAGAAGATTCAGCTCTCGTTCAACGACGGAATGCTCTTCAAGCGCATGGAGCTGCTGATCGATGGCAAGGTGCCCGCGGTCGCGCTCTTCAGCGGCCCCTACTATTTCGCCGAGCAACTCGGGTTCCGCAAGATCATCGACACCACGTTCATGATCGCGACGATGGTGACGGGGGATGCGGATCCGGAGAATCTCAAGAAATACTTCCGCGCCCTGCGGCGCGCACAACGGGACATCGACCTGCGACCCGAGCTGTACACGCACTACTACGAGCGGGAGTTCCCCGTGCGCTATCACGCGATGATGGACACGCGGCGCTGGGGACCGGGCGAGCGGCTCGTCTTCGAGCCCTACACGGAGGAGGCCTTCGAGACCTCGCGCGAGTGGATCGCTCAGCACGAGATCTTCCCCGCGGGCGATCTCGGCTCGCGCGGCTACGAGCAGGTGCTCGTGAGCTGAGCGAATT
>JBOHZT010000508.1:0-2002 GCA_050738535.1 Steroidobacteraceae bacterium | reverse complement strand
CCTCGAGCGCCTTCGCCGCGGCGTTGCGCTTCAGGAGCTCCATCTCGTAGAGCTTCGCCTTCAGCATCTTCATGGCGGTCGAGCGATTCTTGTGCTGGCTGCGCTCGTTCTGGCAGGCGGCGACGATACCCGTCGGCACGTGCGTGATGCGGACGGCCGACTCCGTCTTGTTGACGTGCTGACCGCCGGCCCCCGACGAGCGGTAAACGTCGACCTTGAGATCCGCGGGATTCACCTCGATCGCGATGTCGTCGTCCACCTCCGGCGAGACGAAGACCGAGGCGAAGGAGGTGTGGCGGCGATTGCCGGAATCGAACGGCGATTTGCGCACGAGCCGATGCACACCGGTCTCGGTGCGCAGCCACCCGTAGGCGTAGTCGCCCTGCACCTCGAGCGTCGCGCTCTTGATGCCGGCGACCTCGCCGGGATTGGAGTCGATGACCTCGCACGTGAAGCCGCGCGCGGCCGCCCAGCGCAGGTACATTCTGAGCAGCATCTGCGCCCAGTCTTGCGCCTCGGTGCCGCCCGCCCCGGCCTGGATGTCCAGGAACGCCGCCCGAGAGTCCATCTCCCCGGGGAACATGCGCTTGAATTCGAGCGCGCGCACCGCAGCATCGAGCCGCTCGGCGTCACGGCCGATGTCCGCCGCGGCCGCCTCGTCGCCTTCGCTCGCCGCGAGCGAGAGCAGCTCCATCGCATCCTCGATGCCCTTGGAAGTACGGTCGATCTCCTCGACGTCCGCGATCAGCCGCGATCGCTCGCGCCCGAGCTCCTGCGCTCGGTCCGGCTTCGACCAGACCGACGGATCCTCCAACTCCCGGGAAACCTCCTCCAGACGCTCGCGCTTGCGATCGTACTCAAAGAAACCCCCGTAGGGAGCCCAAGCGCTCCGCGAGATCCTCGAGCTGGCGAATAAGAGGAGTGACTTCCATCATGGGCTACTCGGTAAAGTCGTCCATTCTACCAGGGTTCGCAGGGCGCCGGCTCCACGCCGCTACCGCGCGGCGCCGCCCGTCCAGGGGTGCGCGGCGAGTGCCTCCTCGTCCGGCTCGGCGCCCCAGCCCGATGCGGCCGGGATGAGGATCCGCCCCGCCTCGATTTGCGGCGCGCCGGTCAGCAGCGCCCGCTTCCACGGCACGTCGTCGCCTTCGATCTCCATGATCGCGGCGTTGCCCGCGACCGCGCAGAAATGGGCGCTCATGAGATCGGCGAGCGGCCCGTAGTAGTTGTGCGGCGCGACGTTCACCTCGAAGGTCTCGGCGAGCGAGGCGATTCGCACCGCCTCGAGAAAGCCGTTCCACGGCACATCGACGACCGCCACGTCGACGGCCTGCGCTTGAAGGTAGGGCTTGTAGGCGCGTCGGCCATGCGCCGTCTCGAGCGAGGCGATCGGCACCGCCGAGCCGCGGCGCACGCCGGCAAGCGCGTCCGGGTCGTGCAGATCCGCCTCGAGCCAGGCGAGCCGGCTCGGCGCGAGCGCCCGCGCGATCCGGCCGAGCGCCGCCGGCCGGAAGGCAAAGTTCACATCGAGCATCAGCCCCGCATCGGGGCCGAGCCCCGCGCGCAGCGCGGCGAGCTGCTCCTCGAGCGCACGCACCACTCGCTCGTCGGCAGTCCGCTCGAGGCGCAAGTCGCCCCGCAGGAAGCCAGGGTTCAACAGGCGCGGACCTTCGGGTCCGAACAAGATGGGGTTCGTCTTGACGGCCTTGAAGCCGCGCCGCACGGCTTCCTCGCCGAGCCGCCGAACGTCATCGAGCGCTTCGAGCCGCGGCACGCCGAGGACCCGCTCGAAGAGCTCGGGAGAGCGCACGCGAAAGCTGCCGCAATGCGACCAGTACAGATCGATGGCGTCGCGCACTGGGCCGCCGAAGAGCGCGTGGACCGGCACGCCGAGCGCCTTCGCCGCGATGTCGAGACAGGCGTTCTCGATCGCCGCCACGGCCTGGTGATTGAGGCCGCCCGCGGCAAACTGCGCTCCGGCGTGCAGCTCGGCGGAGAGCCG
>JBOHZT010000507.1:0-2013 GCA_050738535.1 Steroidobacteraceae bacterium | reverse complement strand
GAGGACCGCGAGGAAACCGACCAGGCCGCCCTGGTAGCGGATTTTCGCCAGCTTGGCCGCGGTGGCACTCGCACGGGCCGCGCGCTCGGCGTGCTCGAGCTGGTCCCGGTCCTGCGCGTGGGTCACCAGGGCATCCTCGGTTTCCTCGAGCGCGCCGAGGACGGTCTTGCGGTACTCCGCGAGTGCAATCACGGCGCCGGCGCGTGCACCGGCGATCTGCTGTCTCACCCTTCCCAAGTCGAAGGCTGCCCACGAGATGTGCGGGCCGATGGTGTAGGCGCGGGATGCCGCGGTACCGAAACCCGAGAGATTTGCGGCGCTGAAGCCAAAGCTGCCGGTGAAGGTCACCTTGGGAAAGAGATTGGAGATTGCGACGCCGACGAGGTCCGTCGATGCTGCGAGGTTGCGCTCCGCGGCACGGATGTCCGGGCGCCGGCGCAGCATCTCCTCGGGCGTGCCAACTGGCACGATCTGCGGCAACGATGGCAGAGCGTGCGGCGCGCCGAGCAGCGCGTCGAGCGCGTCGGGCGCACGGCCGGTGAGTACGCTCAGCCGATGCATGGACCGTGATACCGACGCCTCGAGCGGGCCGATGGTCGAGAGCGTGGTGCTGAGCTGCGTCTGGGCGCGTGCCACGTCGAGCTCCGTTCCGCCGCCGGCGGAGAGCTGAGCCTGGGTGAGCGCGAGTACCTGACGCTGATTGCCCGCGTTCGCGCGGGCGACGGCGAGCTCACTCTGCTCGCCGCGCAGCTCGAAGTAATTGCGCGCGACTTCTGCGATCACCGATCGTTGCGCATCGTGCAGCCCGGCTACCTGGCTTTGCAGCTCGGCGATGCGGGCCTGCACGCCGCGGCGGTGTCCGCCAAGGAAGTCGAGCTCCCACGTCGCATCGAAGCCGGCCTCGTAGAGACTCATCTGGTATGGGCTACCGTAGGGATTCTCGGCTGCCGGAACGCGTTGCTTCTCGTAACCACCGGAGGAGGTGACGACGGGCGCGAGGTCGAGCTCTGCCTCGTTGCGCAGGGCACGCGCCTGCACCAGCCGCGCGACGGCGATGCGTAAGTCGTAGTTGGCCTCGAGCGCATCGCCGACCACGTGGTCGAGGATCGGATCGTCGAACTGCTTCCAGAATTTGATTTGAGCCTCATCGCTCGAATACACGCCGCGCGACGCGTGCTTGGGGCGGATCGCGGTGAATCGCGTCGCCACTGGCGTCGTGGGTCTCACGTAGTTCGGGCCGACGGCGCAGCCCGAGAGCGCCGCGAGACTCGAGAGCACCGTGGCGAAGCAGAGAAGCCCCACGATGCCGAAGGGCGAGCGGCGCGCCTCGGGCCGCGTGTTGAAATGCGGGATCGGGTTGCGCGGCACGATCGGGGTAAAATCAGGCATGGGAAGTCTCCGCGGACGACCGCCGCTCGCGGTCCGTGTCGCTTTGCGCCCGCTTGGGGCGGTGAGCCCTGATTCTCCTGAGGAGAACGTAAAGGAAAGGCGTCAGCAGCAAGCCGAAGAACGTCACGCCGAGCATGCCGGAGAACACGACGACGCCGAGCGCATGCCGGATCTCCGCCCCGGCGCCGCTTGCGAGCATGAGCGGCACGACCCCCATGATGAACGCGAACGAGGTCATCAGGATCGGCCGGAGCCGCAAGCGGGCGGCGTGCAGGACCGCTTCGACCGGATCGAGCCCTTCTTGGTCCTGAAGATGCTTGGCGAACTCCACGATGAGAATCGCGTTCTTGCAGGCGAGCCCGAGGAGCACGATCAGGCCCACCTGTGTGAACACGTTACTGGTACCGCTGTCGAGCCAAACGCCGGCGACCGCAGCGAGCAGACACATCGGCATGATGAGGATGATCGCGAACGGCAGGGTCAAGCTTTCATACTGAGCCGCGAGCACCAGGAAGACGAAGATCACGCACAGCGGGAGAACGACGATGCTCGTGTCGCCGGAGATGAGCTGCTGGTAGGCGAGGTCGGTCCACTCGAACGACATGCCGGCCGGCAGCACGCGGT
>JBOHZT010000506.1:0-2022 GCA_050738535.1 Steroidobacteraceae bacterium | reverse complement strand
CCATGCAGTGCGCGACTCGATCGTGCTCTACGGCAACGTCGACCTGCGGCAGATCGATCTCGCCTTCGACAACAGCCAGCGGATCGACTCCGTGCTGGTGCAGGAGGGGGACCGCGTCAAGCGCGGGGAGGTCCTGGCGACGCTCGATACGCGCCGTCTCGCGCCGCTCCTCGCCCAGGCGAAGGCGGTGGCCGACGCGCAGCGCGACGTGGTGGCGCGCATGCACCACGGCAGCCGGCCCGAGGAGATCGCCGAGGCGCGGGCGAACGTCGCGCTGCAGGCCGCCAATGCGCGCGTCGCCGAGCGCAAGTACCAGCGCCTGCTCGCCGTGTCGAAGTCGTCCGGCGGCCGTGCCGTCAGCCGGCAGGATCTCGACGACGCGAGCGCGGCGGCGGCGGTCGCCCAGGCGCGGCTCAACGTCAACCGCAAGGCGCTTGCGCTCGCGATCGCCGGGCCCCGCAAGGAGGATGTGGCCGAGGCCGAAGCGCGGCTCGCCGGCGAGGAGGCGCAGGTGGAGCTGCTCGAGCAGCAGCTCGCGGACGCGAAGCTCAGGGCGCCGACGGATGCCACGGTGAGCGCGCGCATCGCCGAGCCGGGCGACATGGCCTCCCCCCAGAAGACGGCGTTCACGCTCGCGATCACCGACCCGAAGTGGGTGCGCGCGTACGTCTCCGAGCCCGATCTCGGGAAGGTGCACCCTGGCATGCGGGCCACGATTACCGTCGATGCCTTTCCACATCGCGCCTTCCAGGGCTGGGTGGGATTCATCTCGCCCACGGCGGAATTCACGCCGAAGACGGTGCAGACGCCGGAGCTGCGCTCGAGCCTCGTGTACGAGATCCGCGTGTTCGTGAAGGATCCGGGCGACGTGCTGCGGCTCGGCATGCCGGCGACGGTGCACCTGCCGCTCGCGGCGCAGGGTGCTCCGGAGGTCGCGCGGGATCCGGGCCGATGAGCGTGCGGTGAACCAGGAGATGGACGCTCCGCCGCTGGCGCTCGGGCGCGAGGTTCGCAAGAGCTTCGCCGTCGGGAAGGACAAGAAAGAGCGCATCCAGGCGCTCGACGGCGTGTCCGTCGAGGTCCAGCGCGGCGCGCTCACGGCGCTCGTCGGACCGGATGGCGCCGGCAAGACGACGCTCATCCGTTTGCTCGCGGGCCTGCTCACGGCCGATTCCGGCGCGCTCGAGGTGCTGGGATTCGATCCGGCGGTGGATCCGCAGCCGATCCAGGAGCGGATCGGCTACATGCCGCAGAAGTTCGGGCTCTACGAGGATCTCACCGTCGAGGAGAACCTCGATCTGTACGCGGACCTGCATGGGATCACTGCGGACGAGCGGCGCGAGCGCTATCCGCAGCTGATGCAGATGACGAGCCTCGGGGATTTCAGGCGCCGACTCGCGGGCCGGCTCTCGGGCGGCATGAAGCAGAAGCTCGGGCTCGCATGCACGCTCGTGCGCTCGCCGCAATTGCTGCTGCTCGATGAGCCCACGGTCGGCGTCGATCCGCTCTCGCGCCGCGAGCTGTGGGAGATCGTGCATCACTTGGTGCACGAGGAGGGGCTCACCGCGCTCGTGAGCACCGCCTATCTCGATGAGGCAGAGCGCAGCAGCCGCGTCATCGTCTTGAAAGACGGCAAGGTGCTCATGTCCGGCGCGCCGGGCGAGATCACGAGGCTTGCGGCCGGCCGCTCATTCGTCGCGGAGCCGCGGACGCAGAGCGCGCGCCGCCTGCAGGCTCGGCTGCTCGATGATCCGGCGGTGATCGATGCGGTGCCGGACGGCCGGCGCGTGCGCTGGGTGCGCGCGGACGCGAGCGCCGGGCCGCAAGAGGGTATGCCGGTCGAGGCGCGATTCGAGGATGGGTTCATGGTGCTCCTGCGGCGGACTGCCGCGCACGAGGCGGCGGCTCCCATCGTTCTCGAGCATCCGCTCGCCGTCGGCAGCGGCGAGGTCATCATCGCGGTGCGCGATCTGGTGAAGCGCTTCGGCGCGTTCACGGCCGTGAACGGCATTCATTTCGAGG
>JBOHZT010000505.1:0-2032 GCA_050738535.1 Steroidobacteraceae bacterium | reverse complement strand
CACGAAGGCATTCCCGCGCGGTTGGCGCTGGATGAGACCCTTATCGCGCAGCCGATCCACCACCTTTGCGGTCGTGGTATATACGAGACCCTGCGGCCCGCCAAGCTTGTCATGCAGCTCGCGCACGGAGGCATTGCCGAGCTCCCAGAGCTTCGCGAGCACGGCGTACTCGAGCTCATCGGCGGGCAGTCGAAAGAGCTTCATAAGCGCAACTCTACGACCTTAGTCGTAGCGGTGCAAGCGGTTGACTATCTCGCCTGAGCTGTGCTTCGACAAATATGATAGTGGCGCTTCGAGTCTGAGGGGGCGCGGATCGGAGGCTCGAACGTCGCGAGGCGAGTGCGGCGGCTGGCACCGCGCGGTCGGGGCGCGCCGCACCCCGAGCAATGGCTGCAAATGCGCAAGCGCGGTCCGCATCACATGCCCTGCTTGATGCCCCACTTCACGAGCAACCAGTTCGCGGGATAGGTCGTCATGAAGCCGAGCACCATCCCGATCTGCATCATGAACCAGAACACGATCATCGAGGCGTCGGGCCGCCGTGCTGCGAAGAGCACGAAGTAGGTCACGGCCATCCAGGCGAACATGCCGACCTCGAACGCCACGAGCGACAGCGTATCGGCCTTCATCGCATCGAGCACCGCCTCGTGTGCAGCGACCTTGCGCATGGCGCGGATCGGGAAATACTGGAATGCGATGCCGAAAAGATAGGCAATTGCAAATTCGACCACGTATTCCGCGAAAAGCGGCTCCCCGGCGATCGTGAGTCCTGCGGAGAACACGATCGGCGCGCCGACGACGTCGCCGAGCACGCAGCCGCTGCCGCAGTGTGTGGCCGAGAGAAATACGCTCGTCCAGCGGGGCTTCGCACCGGATATCGACGACGCATCGACGGCCATCGGCCGTCCCATGGCGGTGTAGAGGCGCCAACCGACGACCGGGAAGTAGAGCCCGGTCACCGGCCAGACGATGTTCATGATTCTCATGCGTTGAGGGCGGCGCCGCACGTCGATCGCGACGGCCGCCGCGGTCGCCAGGCCGAGCGCGATCGCGATCCAGGACAGGATGATCAACCACTGCGGCATGGCATCGCCATTCGCTCGCCTCCCCTACGATCTCGAGCGGTTGAGATCGTCCAGGATCGGGCACTCTGGGCGCTGATCTCCCCGGCAGCGCTCGGCGAGCTCCGCGATCGTGTCGCGGATGCCTGTTAGCTCGGCGATCTTGTGATCGAGATCGGCGACATGCGCGAGCGCGAGGCGCTTCACCTCCTCGCTCGCGCGACGCCGGTTGCGGTAGAGCGCGAGCAGCGCATCCACCTCCTGCAGCGAGAACCCGAGGCTGCGCGCCCTGCGGATGAAGCGCAGCGTTTGCACGTTGCTCTCATCGTAGGCCCGATAACGATTCGCCAGCCGCTCCGCCGGCTTCACGAGCCCCAGCTCCTCGTAGAAGCGGATGGTCTTCGAGGGTACGCCCGAGCTCGCGGAAGCCTGTCCGATCGTCATGACGGCATCGCTCTTCATGACACTCTCGCTCTCGAGTCGGCCGCTGGGCGCCAGAACTTGAGCAACAACGCATTCGACACCACGCTCACCGAGGAGAGCGCCATTGCCGCGCCTGCGACGACCGGGCTGAGGAATCCGAACGCCGCTGCCGGAAGCCCCAGGATGTTGTAGATGAAGGCCCAGAAAAGACCCTGGCGGATCTTCTGATAGGTCGCGCGGCTTACCGTGATCGCATCGCCGATCAGCAGCGGATCGCTCCGCATCAGCGTCACCCCTGCCGTCTCGAGCGCGACATCAGCGCCCGAGCCCATGGCAATGCCTACGTCGGCCGCAGCAAGGGCAGGCGCGTCATTCACACCATCGCCCACCATCCCGACTTGCCGGCCCTCCCCCTGCAGGCGCGCGACTTCCGCCGCCTTCTCCTCAGGCAGCACTCCGGCCAACACGCGGGCAATGCCGAGCTGGGCCGCCACGGCCTCCGCCGTGCGCTCGTTGTCGCCGGTCAGGAGCACTGTCTCGATACCCAT
>JBOHZT010000504.1:0-2037 GCA_050738535.1 Steroidobacteraceae bacterium | reverse complement strand
CTGGTAGGCGTTGCCGTTCAGACTGATCGTGATGACGGGGCGCATGGTCATCTCCCCAGGCCTTCGATCGTGCGGTTGATGGCTTGCCAGTAGTCGGTGAGCTCCGCGAGGTGCGCGCGGCCCTTCGCCGTGAGCTCGTAGTACTTGCGAGGCGGTCCTGCCTCGGATTCCTTCCACTCGTAATCCACGAGTCCTTCGCGCCGCATGCGGCTCAAGAGCGGATAGAGAGTCCCCTCCTGCGTCGCGAACTGCGTGCCGCCGAGCCTCTTCAGCATGTCGGCGACGTACACTTTGTCGGCGTCCACGATTTTCAGGATCAGGAACTCGAGGAGCCCCTTGCGGATCGGACCGAATTTCTCGTTCGCGGGCGTCGGGTCCGGCGAAACTGCTGTGCTCACCCGCTCGTCACCTTCTCCACACTAGGTACCTTTTTATCACAAGGTAGCTTGATGTGCAACCTCGCGGAGGGGGCGCATTGCCGGACGGCGTCGCCGCTCGGGTTACTCGAACTTCAGGTGCTGGCTGAAGAAGGGGATGACCTTGGACGCGAAGCGCCGCTCGATGTGGTCGACGTGATTACCGTGGTAGATCGCGGCGACATGGCGAACCCCAAATGCGGTGAGAGTGCGATCCAGCGATCTGACCGTCGCCGCAATGCCGGTATCGCGATCGCCGGCGTCGAACGCGATCGCGTCGTAGCTGCGCAGATTCGAGATGTCCTGATAAACCATCGCGAGCGGCGCGTTGGCAGCCCAGGCGGCGATGACTCGCGGCACCGGCTTGCCGTCGACGATCGGCAAATCGAAATAGCTCGGCGGATTCTTGGGATCGGGCGACCAGGCGGCCGCCGAGGCGAGCATCGCCTTCACGACGAATCCGGCCGCAGCGACGCGGCCCGACGCCTGGACCTTCGCTGCCTGCGCCATGAGCGCCGGGCTGGGATGCAGGTTCGCCGCGAGGCAGCAGGGGCTCATGGCGTAGATGCTCGAGAATATCCCGGGATATTTCATCGCGAGCCTGAGAGTGCCGTAGCCGCCCATCGAGTGACCGGCCAGGCCGCGGCTGCGGGGCTGCGCCAGCGTGCGATAGTGCGAATCGATGTACGTCACCAGGTCATGCGTGACGAACCGCTCCCAGTTGCCCGTGACCACCGAGTCCGAGTACATGCTGCCGGCGTACTTCGTGTAAGCGTCGGGCATGACGATGATCATCTGCTGCGCACCGTGCGCGTAGGCCTCATCGACTGCCCTCGGCAGGATCACGAAGTGCTTGCCTTTCAATCCGAACCACAGGTCGGCGGTGTCGGTGAAGCCGTGCAGAACGTAGAGCACCGGATACCGGCGGCTCGCGTCCTGCGAATAGCTCGGAGGCAGGTAGATCAGCACTTCCCGATCCGGTGAGTCGCCCTCGAGATTGCCGACGAGGGATTCACCGTGCACGACGATGCGCTCGATCTTTCCCTGGGGGTGCGCGTCCGGCGCATACTCGGGCGTTTGCAGCGCCAGGGGCGGATTCGCAGTGCGGGGCGCCGCTTGCCCGAGTGACGGGTCGAGCAGCAGCACGGCGGTGAGTGCGATTCCGAGCAGGGTGCCGAGTTTTGCGGCCATGAGGAGCTCCCCGGTCAGACGGAGCCGAGGATGGTATCAGCTTCCGCGCCGCCTACTGCACCCCCAGGCCGCTCCGGCGACGTATAGCTCTACTGGATGGCCAGGATTTCTCAAGCTCCTCCACTCGACCCGATCGCCTTCGGCGCCGTGGAGCGCAGTTCGGATGATGTCCGAGGGGCCGTCCGCGGAACTGCGCTCTCCCGGGCACAGTCGGGCGACCGGCGGGCGTTCGCCGAGCTCGTGTGCGCTCAGCAGCGCTCCGTGTACGGCCTCGCGCTGCGGGCGCTCGGGCGCCGGGCCGATGCCGAGGATCTCGTCCAGGAGGTTTTTCTCGAGCTGCATCTGCACCTGGATCGCATCGAATCGCCCGCGCACCTCGGCTTTTGGTTGCGGCGGACGACGGCCCATAGAGCCATCGACCGGTTGAGGC
>JBOHZT010000503.1:0-2042 GCA_050738535.1 Steroidobacteraceae bacterium | reverse complement strand
CCGAGCGCGCTCGCCGCGCTCGCCGTATAGAGCTCGGCGCGCGCGTCGCGATCGAAGTAGAAATAGGAGAGGCTCGCCGCGTAGCGCGCCCCGCCCGAGAGAAAGGAGAGGCGGTGGAGCCATTTCAGCTGATGGCCGGTGCTCTTGTACCAGCCCACCTCCGGAACCAGGCCGAGGAGCGGCCCGAGCGCGCGGCGGCGCAGGCCTTCGGGCAGGCGCGCATAGCGCTCGGCGTACAGATTGCCGTAGTAGCGGTCGTAGCCGCCGAAGAGCTCGTCGCCGCCATCGCCGCCGAGCGCCACCTTCACGTTGCGGCGCGCGAGCTCCGCGAGCCGGAAGGTGCACAGTGAGAGCGGATCGGAGGGCTCATCCAGGTGCCACACCAGATCGGCGAGCCGCTCGACGAGCGAGAGCTCGAGTCGTTCCTCGTGATGGTCCGTCGCGAAGGTCTGGGCGACGAGGCGCGCGTACGGGCCCTCCTCGTGGCGCGCGTAGGGCAGATTCACCGTGAACGTCGGCAGTCCGCGGATGCCGAGCCGCCGCGCGAGGAGCGCGACGATGAGCCCGGAGTCCATGCCGCCGCTGAGGAACGCCCCCACCGGCACGTCGCTCACCAGGCACGCGCGCAGCGCCTCGGTCAGGTGATGCTCGAGCTCATCGAGCAGGCAGTCCTCACGCGCCTCGAGCTTCGGCTCATACTCGAGCCGCCAGTACGGCGAGATCGTCACGCGGCCGTCGTGATAGACGAGCTTGTGCGCCGGCGGGAGCTTGCGGATGCCCCGGAACATCGACAGGGGCGGCGCGATGAGCCGCAGTCCGAGGTACTGATCGAAGGCCTCGAGGTCGATCTCGCGCAGCTGAGGATCGAGCGCGAGGAGCGCCTTGATCTCGGAGGCGAAGGCGAGCGAGCGTCCGTCGCTCGCGTAGTAGAAGGGCTTCTGGCCGAGGTGATCGCGCGCGGCGAGCAGCCGCCGGCGCGGGCGGTCCCAGAGCGCGAACGCGAACATGCCGGTCAGGCGCTCGAGGAGCCGGTCGCCAAAGTGCTCGTAGAGCGCGAGGATCACCTCGCAATCGCTCGCCGTGCGGAATCGGTAGCCGCGCTGCTCCATGTCGGCGCGGATCTGGCGATAGTTGTAGATCTCGCCGTTGCAGACGAGCCAGAGCGTGCCGGCTTCGTTGACGAGCGGCTGGCGGCCTCCCTGCAAATCGATGATCGCGAGGCGCCGGTGGCCGAGCGCCGCGCCGGCGTCCTGCTCGAGACCCTCGCCGTCGGGCCCGCGATGCGCGAGCGCGGCGAGCATGCGGCGCATCCCGGCGGCCTGCAGGGCGGGGTTGTCTAGGATGCCCGCAATGCCGCACATCGTCGGCCGCGCTCGAGGAGCGCCCCTTCGAAGATGGACTCGTAGCGCTCGGCGCAGCGGTCCACGAAGAACTGCTCGACCTTGCGGAGGTTGTGGCGCCGGATCGCAGCCCTGAGCTCCGGGGAGCGGTAGAGGCTCTGCACGGCCGCGGTGAAGGCATCGATGTCGTTGAGGCGCACGACGTGGCCGGTCTCGGGAGTCGCGAGGAAGTCCGTCTGCCCGCCCCGGTCGTAGCAGACCACCGGCAGCCCGAAGGCCATCGCCTCGAGGAACACGAGCCCGAAGCCTTCGTGCTGGCTCGTCGACACATAGAGATCCGCCGCGGCGAGCGCGCGGTGCTTGTCGGCCTCGCAGACCTGTCCGAGGCAATGGACGCGGTTGCCGATGCCGCGCTCGGCGGCGGTCCGCCTCAGCGCCGGCAGATCCGGACCGTCGCCCACCACGACCAGATGCAGGTTCGCGCGCGGCGTTGCCCGCTCGATGACCTCGAGGAGCTGGGCACTCGCCTTGCGCGGCACGACGCGCCCGACGGTGACGAGCACGAAGGCATCGCCGGGCAGTCCGAGCGCGGACTTTGGCGCCGGCTCGACGCGCGGCGGCCGGTCGATGCCGAGCGGCACCAGCTCCACCGAGCGCCGCACGCCGTAGAGGCGCTCGACGTTCGCGGCCGTATCCCGCGAT
>JBOHZT010000502.1:0-2052 GCA_050738535.1 Steroidobacteraceae bacterium | reverse complement strand
CGTCGAGGTCCCGGGGCCCGACGCCGGCGATCCGCAGACACTCCGCGATCGCGAGCCGCGGGAAGCCCATCACCATCTTCTTGCGCGCGAGGCGCTCCTCGCTGACGGCCGCGCGCACGAGTCCGTCCTCGATGAGCGCAGCCCCACTCGTGAAATGGTCCGTGATTCCGAGAATTCTCATGGGAGACTCGCATGCGAATGAAGTGCGAACTGCGCCGGGACGGATCGCCTCCCGACGGGTCGTCATCGACGCTGCGCAGCGAATTTCAGGGTGGGAACGGGATCGAGGAGACCGACGTGGCGGCGGCGCTCATCAAAGAAGTACAGCAGGTATTGGCGAGCACCGGGCTGCCCTGCAGCAGATACACCGCGATGAGCACCCTGCGCTCCATGCGTCTCGAGTAGCCGCGCTTGCGCCTGCGCCATGAGCTACGCGCGAGCGGCCGAAAGCCGCTCGCCTCGGTTCTCGGACGGGCCGTAGGTCGTCGATGTGATGAAGCGCGCATGCGTTGCTCGAGACCGCTCTCGACCTCGGGAATCCAAGTGCGCGGGATGGCCGCAAGATTCGCTCCCGCTCGGCCCCGTCTACGAGCTGCGCGCGCCCTGCGCCGAGCGCGCCGCGATCCTCAGCACGTAGCTCACGACCTCGCCCGTCATGCGCCGGGTGATGGGCGCATGCCCGAAGAGCGCGCGGTAATAGAAAGGGCCGGTGAGCATGTCGAGCACGAGCTCGATGTCGAGGTCGTCCCGGGACTCGCCGCGCGCCTGCGCGCGCACGAAGGCCTGACGCATCGAGCTGCGTCGCGCGGCGAGGACCTCCCCGCGGATGGTATGCGCGAGAGTGGCATCCTGGGCCATATCCGCGACGAGCCCTGCGAGCGCCCGCCCGAGCGGGCCCGCGAACGCGCTTCGCAGCGTGTCGACAGCGGCCTCGAGATCCTTGCGCAGCTCCCCGGTGTCGGCCGCGGGCTTGTTCCCCATCGCGCTCAGCACCGCGTACACCACCAGCTCGCGCTTGCTGCGCCAGCGCCGGTAGATGCTCGAGCGCGCGCGCCCGGCGGTCCGGGCCACGCCCTCGATCGTCACCGCTCGGTAGCCGCGCTCGAGCAGCGTCTCGAGCACCGCCGCGACCACGTCCGTGTCGATCCGCTCGTCCCGCGGTCGACCGGCCCGCTCCCGGCTGATCCGGTCCGTGCCTTCGCGCCGCGCTGAGCGGGCCGGGAACATTGCCCTTCTTGCGCACATTACGCGACATACTGTAGCGTATATACGCTTGGCTGGTTCGACGGCGGGGCTCGAGTGCGCGCCGAGAACGGCTGCTTGCGAGGACAAACTCATGAAAACTTTCGGCGCAGTCAGCCTCGTGCTGGCCATCTTCCTCCTGGGATGCAGCTCGACCCAGGCGGATTGGCAGACAGCTTCTTCGGCGAACACCGTGGCGGCCTATCAGAACTTCCTGAAGGAGCATCCGAACGGCCAGCATGCCGTCGAGGCGCGCGACAAGATCCACTCCCTGCAGGACGAGCAGGCGTGGACGGACGCCATGAACACCAACACCGAGGCCGGCTACCAGCAGTACCTCAAGGCGGAGCCGAACGGGGCGCACGTCGAGGATGCCAAGGACAAGATCACCGGCTTCGAGCGCGCTACCGCGTGGCAGGCTGCGCAGGCGAACGGCTCGAAGGAGGCGCTCCAGGGGTTCCTCACCAAGTATCCGATGGGACCAGAGTCCGACCAGGCCCGGGCGCAGCTACAGAAGCTCGAGAACGGCTACCAGGTGCAGGTCGGGTCTGCGTATCGCAGTGCTCGGGCCGCGCAGCGGGAGAGCAAGCGGCTCAAGAAGCGTTTCGGGAGCGTGCTGCACGACGTAGTCGTGGTTCCGCCCAAGGCTCCCTCGAAGCTGAATCACCTGCGCTCGGCGCCGATGAGCCAGAGCGATGCCAATGCCGCCTGCGCGCAGCTTCGCAAGCGGCACGAGCGCTGCGAGGTGGTGAAGAAGGCCACCTGATCGATCACACGGCCGCGAAGCGGCTCGCCGCGGCGCTCCATGGG
>JBOHZT010000501.1:0-2071 GCA_050738535.1 Steroidobacteraceae bacterium | reverse complement strand
CTCCCCGCCGATCGCGCTCGCGCGCTGGCGCATGTTCGACAGTCCGAAACCGTCGCGAGTGTAGTGCTCCGGCCGCTGCACCATACCGCGGCCGTCGTCCTCGATCGCCATCACCCAGTGTTCGGCGTCATCGGTCATGCTGATCCGGATGGCGCTGGGGCGGGCGTGACGCGCCGCGTTGCTCACCGCTTCCTGAGCAATGCGCAGCAGCTCGTGCTCGTGTTCAGGGCGCAAGCCGGTCGCAATGGCGCCACCCTCGAAAGCGCAGGTCACGCGGCCCGGAACGGTCGAGCGTTCCGCGAGCTGCCGCAACGCGAGCTCTAGGCCCGCACGTCGGGTTTGATCGAGGCGCAGCGCCATCACCGAGCGACGGGCCTCCGCGAGGCCCTCGCGAGCCAGGTCGCGAACACGAGTGAGCGTCAACGCGAAGGCGGAGTCCTTCTCCTTGCAGAAGGGCGACTCCTCTACCGCTCCGAGCTGCATGAGGATACCGACGAAAGCCTGGGCGAGGCCGTCGTGGATCTCCCGCCCGATGCGCGCGCGCTCGAGCAGTACCGCCGCCTCGTTGGCCTGATGGGCTAGGCGCGTCAACTGCACCGCGAGAGTCGCCTGCTGTGCGAGGGCGACCAGCAGCTCGCTGTGCCTCACCTCGTCGGCCTTGCGCCGGAAGCGCAGGATCAGGAACCCGACGTTGAGCGATCCGAACACGAGCGGATACGCCAGCACGCCGACATACCCCTCGCGACGGTCGAAGGAGAGCATGCCAGGCCAGTACTCCGACTCTTGACGCTCGACGTCGAGGTAGACAGCCTGCGGCTGCGCGAAGCGCTCGCTGAATGGTGAGCCGAAGAGCGGTATGGCGCTGGGATAGGGCGGCTTTGCGAGCCGCCCCCCCTTCGCGTGCGCGGCGATCCGCCACTCCCCGAGGCTATCTTTGGAGACCACCACCGCGCCTGAGTCCGCATCGAACTGCCGCGTCGCCTCGAGGAGCACGTGTCCTAGAAAGCTCAAGAGATCGGGCTCGCTCGCGAGTCGCTCGAGGTTGCTGCGCAGGACAGCGTTCGCCCTGGCGAGCTCGGCGACGCGCTCCTGCGCCGCTCTCTCGCGCTCGCGGCGCATCTCGTCTATCAGGCGCTCGCGGTGCAGAGCCGCGCCGATGACGCCGGCGGCGGACTCGAGGGCGGTGAGCTCCGCGGAGTCGATCGCCCGGCGCTGGCGGGTGTTGTCGAAGCCGACGACGCCTATGAACTCTCCGGCGACGAAGATGGGGACGATGGCCTTGGTCTGGGTGTCGATGCCTTCGATTCCGGCCGCAGCGACGCAGCCCGAGGCGTCCGGATTGAGGCATACGCTGCGACCGGCACGCAGCGCGGCGGACACGGCGGAGAAGCGACGCTCGTCGTATACGCAGACGCTCGGGGCGTCGAGGTGCGGCGCCACGCCCTCGGCGGTCCACTCGCTCACGACCGCGAGGAGGGGCTCTTCATTCGAGCCGGTGCGGGTGAGCAGGAGGTTGATCCGGTCCACGCGCGCCGCCTCGCCGATGAGGCGGAGAACCTCGGGAATGGCTTGGAGGACATCGGGAGCCTCGAGGAGATGGCGGCTCGCCTGCGTCGAGGCCGCGAGCAGGGCTTCACGGCGGCGCAGCGACTCGTTGATGCGCGTCAGCTCTCGGGCGAGCTCCTCGGCGCAGGGCTTTGGATCGCTCGAGGGCGCGCGCGCAGGCAGCGCGGGATCTGTCACGGATGCACCAGCGTTGATCATGTTGAGCGGCCTATCTGGAATTGCGCGTGGCAGTGTACCTCGGCACAGGAGCGGCCTCCCAACCTCCTCCGAGGGCGTTGTAGACTGCGATCAGGCTCGTTGCCGCTTGCGTGCGGCTGCGGGCCAGGGCGTCCTCGGCATCGAGCTCGGTCCGCTCCGCGTCGAGGACCGCGAGGAAACCGACCAGGCCGCCCTGGTAGCGGATTTTCGCCAGCTTGGCCGCGGTGGCACTCGCACGGGCCGCGCGCTCGGCGTGCTCGAGCTGGTCCCGGTCCTGCGCGTGGGTCACTAGGGCATCCTCAGTTTC
>JBOHZT010000500.1:0-2074 GCA_050738535.1 Steroidobacteraceae bacterium | reverse complement strand
GCGCGAGGAGCGCTCGCTCACCGGCAGCGGTCCCCAGTTCTCCGCCGAGGAGTGCTTCAAGTACGAGTCGGCGTTGAACAGCCAGTAGCCCTTGGTGGTCCAGAGGATGCCGATCTCGGCGATCTTCTCGTGATCGACGCGCAGCCGCGTGCCGAAGACGTAGGGCGCCGCCTTGTCGGTCACGATCACCTCCGTGAAGGACTGGCAGGTCGCCGTATCGAAGATGCTGCGGTGGTGCGCGATCTTCATCGGCTTGGTGATGAATCCCTTGTGGATGTCCTCGGGGACCTCGTTCTCCCAGTACCCGATGCCTTTGGCGAGCGGCAGGCCGGAAAGGTCGCCCTTGGTCTGGGCGGCGAGATACAGATTGACGGCCTGCTGCAGGCCTTCCCGAGTACAGGATATCTGCGCGAGGCCCAGCGCCGGCGCGAGCGACGCGGCGAGCGCGAGACAGAGACTTGCGAAAGTGGGACGTGTCATTGAATGCTCCCCTGAAGATCGTTGTTCGCTGCGCTCGCCCGCGAGCCATGGACCGATGCAGCGTTGCCGGGCGGGCGCGGACCCCTCCGCGCCGTCGAGCGTATAGTACCGATCCATGCTCGCCCGGGCGAAAATCGATTTCATCGCCGACATCTCCTGCCCCTGGTGCGCCATCGCCCTGCATGCCCTGGAGGCGGCGCTCGCGAGCCTCGCCGGCCGTCTCGAGGCGGATCTGAGCTTCCAGCCCTTCGAGCTCAATCCGCAGATGGCCGCGAGCGGCGAGGACATCGTGGAGCATCTCGGCGGGAAGTACGGCACCGACGCCGCACAGATTCAGCGCTCCCAGGAGCTGATCCGGGCGCGGGGCGCCGAGGTCGGATTCACGTTCGACCTGGCCAAGCGCACCCGGATCTACAACACGTTCGATGCCCACCGGCTGCTCTACTGGGCGGGTATCGAGGGCAAGCAGCGCGAGCTCGAGCACGCGCTCCTCGCCGCCTATTTCACCGCGGGACGCGATCCGAGCGATCACGGTGTGTTGCTCGAGGTGGCGCAGCACGTCGGCTTGGATGCAGACCGCGCGCGGCAGATCCTCGACTCGGACGAGTACGCGGCCGACGTGCGCGCGCTCGAGCAGCTGCAGCGCGATCGCGGCATCGATGCGGTGCCGTCGATCATCGTCGGTGACCGCTATCTCATCCAGGGCGCGCAGCCGGTGAAGGTCTTCGAGGAGATCCTCGGACGCCTGACGGCCGACTCGGCGCAGCACTGAGTGTCTGCCGCGCGATGAGCCCACGGCCGCCCTCGCTGGGGCGGCAGCGTGAGTGCGCTATGCTTCCGTCCGGCATCCGGGCCGGCGAGGGGAGGCGTTCTCATGGCGGAGTACTCGGGAAAGGTGGCATTCATCACCGGCGGCGCTTCCGGCGCGGGCTTCGGCCAGGCGACGGTATTCGCGCAAGCCGGCTGCAAGATCGTGATCGCGGACGTTCGCAAGGCCGCCATCGAGGATGCGCTCGCGAAGCTGCGTGCGCGGGGCGCCGAGGCCCACGGCATCGAGCTCGACGTGACCGACAGAGCGGCGTATGCGCGCGCGGCCGACGAGGTCGAGAAGGTGTTCGGGAAGGCGCCGGAGCTGCTGTTCAACACGGCGGGCGTCAACAGCTTCGGCCCCGTCGAGCAGTCCACCTATGACGACTTCGACTGGATCATGGGAGTCGATCTCGGCGGCGTCGTGAACGGCATGGTGACGTTCGTGCCGCGCATGATCGCCGCCGGCCGCGGCGGTTACATCGTCACGACGGCTTCGATGGGCGGCTTCTTCGGCAGCCCCGCGGCGTCCGTCTACTCCGCGGCGAAGGCGGCGGTGATCAACCTCATGGAGAGCTACCATCTCGCGCTCGCCAAGTACCGGATCGGCGTCTCGGTCCTGTGCCCCGCGAACATCAACAGCAACATCGCCGAGGCGGTGCGGCTGCGGCCGGCGCAATTCGCGAACACCGGCTACGTCGAGAACGAGGAGGTGATTCAGTCGCTGCGCAGCATCTATGCGCATGGCCTCGACCCGGTGGTGCTCGCGCAGCGCACGAAGGAGGCG
>JBOHZT010000499.1:0-2076 GCA_050738535.1 Steroidobacteraceae bacterium | reverse complement strand
CGCGCCCCGCCGCGAGCACCCTCCCACGCAGGGCCCGCGCGGCGCAAAGCTCCCGCACGCCCTTGAGCGCTGGCGGCATACATGCGTTGATACCTGTCGGCTCTCATTCCCATGTTGGCTCTCATTCTTGTTGGCATGCATTCGGGGTCGCCCACGCCATCCATAGCTCAGCGCCAATTGGGAGCACTGACGACCTATCTTCGAGAAAGGCGTGAGGAGTTGCTCCGTCTGTGGCGGATGGCGATCCGTCGAGACCCGGAGTTGACCTCGAGCTCGGGACTCTCCCGCAGTGTGCTCGAGGATCACATTCCGCTGATCCTGGACGATCTCGAGCGCAGGCTACGGGCGGACCATGCGCTCAACGCGATGCAGGTGGACCTGCAGCAGCGGCGCGATGCCGGCGAGCACGGGCGGCATCGATGGCATCAGGGCTACGACATCCGCGAGACCCTGCGCGAATGGGGTCATTTGCAATCCGTGGTGCTCGAGGAGCTCGATCGCTATGCGGCGGTCCACCCGGACGTCGAGTCCGAGGTACTGACCACCGCTCGCGAGGTGCTCACGAAGCTGTGCATGGACGGGAATTGCGAGAGCGCCTCGCGGTACGTCCAGATGCAGCAGGCCGAGGCGGCGAGCCGCGTCCGCGACCTCGAATCGTCACTGCGCTCGCTGCAGTCGCTGGAGAACGAGCGGGCGATGCTCCTGCGCGAAACCGCGCACGATCTGCGGGGCAGTGTCGGCGTGATCGCGAACACGACGACGCTGCTGCCGAAGCCTCAGGTCGAAGGGCCGGAGCGCGATCGCTTCTATGGTCTGCTGCAGCAGCGGATCCATTCGATGGGCGCGCTCCTCACCGACCTGGTGGAGCTCGCACGCCTGGAGGCGGGGCAGGATCCCCTCAAGGTCGAGTCCTTCGATGCGGTCGGGCGAGTGCGGGACTTCTGCGAAGTGCTGCGACCCGTCGCCGCGGCGCGCGATCTCTTCCTCAAATACAAGGGGCTCGGCTCCTTGTCCGTCGAGGGCGATCTGCTCAAGCTGCAGCGCATCGTGCAGAACCTTCTGGTGAACGCGCTGCAAGCGACCCCGCGGGGCGGCGTGGTGGTCGTCCGCTGCGCCGAGGCACCCGGGAACGGCGCACCGCATTGGATGCTGTCGGTCGAGGATACGGGCCCCGGATTTACGCTCCAGGCAGCCGGCGCTCTCCGGCATGCCTTGAAACGCGCCACCGACGAGGCGCGCGACGTGACGGGCACACCGGCCCATGCCGAGGCGAGCGAGCCCGAGCCCAGGATAATCCCCCCCAGCGAAGCGGAGGTCGGGTCCGTCACGCTGCCGGCCGGGGAAGGCATCGGACTCGCGATCGTGAAGCATCTATCGGATGTGCTCGGAGCGACCGTCGAGCTCGAGACCGCCCCGGGGCACGGAACCACGTTCCGGATCATCTTTCCAGCTCGCTATGCGGCCGATGAAGCTCCGTCGGAATGAAGCGGCGTGCCGGCTGCATCAGTCCGGCGTCTCCTCGAGCAGCGCCCGAATCTCCGGCAGGCAAGAGCCGCAATTCGTCCCGGCTCTCAGGCGCGCGCCGACTGCGCGCACATCCCGCAGCGCATGGGTACGGATCGCAGCCGCGCAGCGCTTCCCGGACGCGATCGGCGTCGGGGAGAATCACGACCGGATTGGTCGCGATGATCCAGACGGCCTTCACGCGGCCGGCATGGATCGCCTCGAAGAGCTCGACGGCCTTCAATCCGGAGCGCCGCGGAACCGTCGGGCTGCCCCAGAACGTCTGCACGATCCGCCGATGCGCTTCGTTTCCGAGCTCCAGGTGCACGGCGAGCAGGCTCGCCATGCCGCCGACCTCGCGCCCGCCCGTCGCATTCGGCTGCCCGGTGAGGGAGAAGGACCCCATCCCCGGCCTGCCGATCCGCCCGGTGAGCAGATGACAATTGATGATGCTGTTCACCTTGTCGGTGCCGGCGGAGGATTGGTTGACCCCCTGGGAGAACGCCGTGACGACGCGCTCCGCTCGCGCGAATGCGGCGAAGAATTTCTCGATGCGGCGAACGCTCGCCGGTG
>JBOHZT010000498.1:0-2082 GCA_050738535.1 Steroidobacteraceae bacterium | reverse complement strand
GAGGGAGCCGGGATCGACCCGTACCCCATACCCGGTGATGACTCCGCTTTGCTCGAGGCGGTGAATGCGCCGCGAGCAGGGCGCTTCGGAGAGCCCGACCCGCCGCGCGATCTCGACGTTCGTCGCGCGAGCGTTGGCGGTGAGCGCGCGCAGGATCCGCCGGTCGAGCTCGTCGAGCCGCCTTGGATCCGCAGAGGTCGTCGGGCCGCTCGAACGAATCTTCGCTGCCTTCATGCGCATTCCCCTAATTCCCAGCATGAAACATGCTGTAGATTCATTGTCCACGCATCAAAACGCAAGCTCATTTTCGGCATTGGCGAGTAAATTTTCGACCCCTCGACACCTTAGTCGACCGTGGGAGTTGGAACGATGAGACAAGATGCGAGCTTCCCGTTCAGAGCCGATCATGTCGGCAGCCTCCTGCGCCCGGCCAGCCTGCTCGCGGCGCGCACGGCGTACGATCGAGGAGAAATCGATGCGGATGATCTGCGACGCGCAGAGGACACGGCCATCCGCAGCGCCGTCGACCTGCAGCAGGGCTGTGGACTTGCGGTCGTGACGGACGGGGAATTCCGTCGAACCTGGTGGCATCTCGATTTCCTGACGGCATTCGGGAATGTGCGGCGCGTGCCTCCCAAGGTGAAGGCCCGCTTTCGCACCCATGCGGGCCCGCTCGAGCTCGACGCGCCGGGCATCGAGGTGACGGGCCGACTGTCACGGCCCGGACCGATCTTCGTCGACCCCTTCCGTTTCCTCCAGTCGGTCGCGGGCGCGGTGCCCAAGGTGTCGATCCCTTCGCCCTCGATCGTGCACTTTCGCGGCGGACGCGCCGCGATCGACGAGGTCGCCTACCCCGAGATGGAGCAGTTCTTCACGGAACTCGCGAGCGTGTACGCCGAGGAGGTCCGCGATCTCGCGGCGGCCGGCTGCCGCTATCTGCAGATCGATGAAACCAACCTCGCCTATCTTTGCGACCCCGCCGTGCGCGAGCAGGTGCGCAGCCGGCTCGATACCGATCCCGACGTACTCGCGCACACCTACGCTCGCCTGATCAACGCATCCATCGCGAGCCGTCCGGCGAGCATGCGGGTGATGCTGCATCTGTGCCGCGGGAACTTCAAAAGCGGCTGGGCGGCCGAGGGCAGCTACGAGCCCGTCGCCGAGGCGCTCTTCAACGAGATCAACGTGGATGGCTTCTTCCTGGAGTACGACGACGAGCGCTCGGGCGGCTTCGAGCCGCTGCGGTATCTCCCGAAGGCAAAGATCGCCGTACTCGGACTCGTCACCAGCAAGCGGGGCGAAATCGAACGGCCTGATGCGATCAAGCGCCGCATCGATCAGGCTGCGCGCTTTGCGCCGCTCGAACAGCTCGCCCTCAGCCCGCAGTGCGGGTTTGCCAGCACCTGCGAGGGAAACGTCCTGACGGCGGACGAACAGCGCAAGAAGCTCGCGCTCGTGGTGGACGTGGCGCGCGAGGTGTGGGGATAGGCGCGCGAGCCGCGCGGCCGGGGCGTGCGGCGTTGCATCGCCCTCTTGCCGCGCCCACAATCCGCGCATGGCAGACCAGCCTCGTCCTCATCAGGCGCCGGACCTCGTGCCGGTGGAGTTGCCGGCTCGTGCGATTCCGCCGCCGGAGACGATCAGCCATGCTGCGCGGGCCGCCCTCTCGGCGGGCGCTTCGGCTCCCGCCCTGCCGCATCTGGCGCCGAACGACTTAGAGGGCTGGCGGCGCGCGGTCCAGGCGAGCGATCTCGCGTGGACGCCGATCGCCGACCAGATACTCGCCGCGAGTCGCTGCAAGGTCGATGAGCAGGTGCTGGGAGGCGTGAAGAGTTACGTGTGCACGCCTCTCGCGCAGGCAGGCGCGAGCCGCCGCGCCGCCTATCTGTATCTGCACGGCGGCGGCTTCGTGTTCGGAGGCGGACGCTTCGCAATGGCGATGGGAGCGGCCGCAGCCGTCCGGCTCGGTGTGACCACCGTTTCAGTCGATTACCGGATGCCGCCCGAGCACCCGTTCCCGGCGGCGCCGGAAGACGGTCTCGCCGTGTACCACGCACTCCTCGAGCGATACGATCCCAGGAG
>JBOHZT010000497.1:0-2089 GCA_050738535.1 Steroidobacteraceae bacterium | reverse complement strand
CCTAGAATGAGGAGCGCGCCACGATCGGCGCAGCAGGAGGGAGCCCCAGATGACCGAGCCCAAAATCACGCTTTACGGCCTGAAGCTGTCAGGCCATGTCCACCGCGTTGCGCTGCTCCTCGAGATGCTCGAGCTGCCCTACCGGTTCGTCGAAGCGACGGACGAGATGCGCCGCTCGCCCGCATACCTCGAGCTCAATCCGCTCGGCCAGGTTCCCGTGATCGAGGACGGTCCGATCGCGCTCGCCGACAGCAATTCCATCCTCGTGTACCTCGCGAAGCGCTATGCGCCGAGCAGCCATTGGCTGCCCGAGGAGCCCGAGGCGGCTGCGCGCGTACAGCGCTGGTTCTCGCTCGCTGCCGGCGAATTGATGTACGGGCCCGCGAGCGCCCGCGCGATGCAGCTGTGGGGATTCCCGGGCGATCGCGACCGGGCGGCCGCGATCGCCGCGCGGCTGTTCCGGTTCATGGATGCGCATCTGGCGACGCGCGAATACCTCGCGACGGAGCACCCGACCGTGGCCGATCTCGCGTGCTACTCGTATACGGCACACGCTCCGGAAGGGGGCCTCGCGCTCGAGCCCTATGCGGCGATTCGCGCGTGGCTCGCCCGCATCGAGGCGCTGCCGCGATTCCGGCCGATGCCGCGCTCCTGAAGCCCGCCCTAGCGGTGGAACTCCGGCGCCGGGGGTCCCCCTGCGTAAGGGTTGCGGATCGCATCGGGAGAGGCCGGCGCATGCGGCGCCGCGAACCTCAGGGCTCCCGCACCGCGCGGCGGCATCCCGCAGAAATGGAAGGTCTGGCCGGCCGCCGAGTGCGGCGCATGCTTCGCCACGTTCGCGATGGACACGACGTAGGCACGGATCGCCTCGGCGTCGTGGGGCGTGATGACCTTCTTGAACGACACCATGCCCCCGCGCTGCATCGCGCCGCCGAGCACGACCGCCTTGAATGCCGCGGGGCTCCACAGCTCGCTCGCGTAGCGCAGGTCCGGGAAGAGGCTGCTCACGCGGCCGTTGTTGCCGTGGCAGCTCGCGCAGTGCGTGTCGTAGTCATGCTCACCGAGCGCGAGCAGCGCCTTGTTGCCGAAATTCGGCGGCGGGTTGAGCTTCGGCGGCGTGTAGGCTTCCTCCGCCGGCAGCTTGCTCTTGCCGTCGAGCCGATAGACGAGCAGCCGCGCGTAGGTCGGTGCCCAGAAGTCACGGCGGAAGCCGCTCACGCCCGCGACCGCGGCGACGTACTGCACGCCGTCGATCATGTAGCTCACCGACCCGCCGGCGATGCCGGCCTGCGTGTCCGTGGTCCACAGCCGCTCACCCGTATCGGCGCGGTAAGCGGAGAAATCGTGCTGTCCGGAGCCCTGGAACACGAGATTTCCGGCGGTCGTCATCACACCGGACCGTCCGGTACCGAGTCGCTGCGCCCAGACCGCCTTCATGTGCACCGGATCCCACGCGAGCAAGTAGGAGCCGGTGTGCGCAAGCTTCGGCGGCGCGATCTTGGGGCAGATGGCGATGTTGATCGACAGCAGCTGATTGCCCATCTTCGCCCCGGCCTGCGCGAAGAGCGGGAAATCGCCGTAGTTCGTCGGGATGTACACCAGGCCCGTGTGCGGATTGAAGGCCATCGGGTACCAGCTGTGCGCCCCGCCCGAAGCGGGCACGATGTAGAAGCCGTCGCCCGTCTTCGCGTAGTTCGCCGCCGGATTGAGGATCGGATGGCCTTTGGCGTTGAACCTCGTCATCCAGTTGACGGTCGGCACGAAGGGCTTGGCGGAGAGCAGCTTCCCCGTCGCGGCATCGAGCACATAGAAAATACCGTTCTTCGGCGCGTGCATCACGACATGGCGCTGCTTGCCGTCGATGACGAGATTCGCCGTTATGATCTGCGCCGTGCTGTCGAAGTCGAAGCTGTCGCCCGGAGTCTCCTGGTAGTACCAGCGGAACTTGCCGGTCTTCGCATCCAGCGCCACGATCGAGGACGTGAAGAGGTTGTCCCCGCCGCCCGGTGAGCGGATCCACCACGGCCACGGCGCGCCATTGGCCGTGCCGACGTAGACGAGGCCGGTGACCGGGTCGTAGGTGATCGCG
>JBOHZT010000496.1:0-2098 GCA_050738535.1 Steroidobacteraceae bacterium | reverse complement strand
CGGCACGGTCGATGACCGCATCCGCGGCCTGAAAGCGGGCGGCGACGACTATCTCACCAAGCCCTTCGCCTTCGCCGAGCTCCTGGCGCGCATCGAGGCGCTGCTGCGGCGCCGCTCGAGCGCGGCGGAATCGACGGTGCTCAGGGTGGCGGACCTGCAGTTCGATCTTCTCGCCCGCAAGGCCACGCGCCGCGGCGAGGAGATCGAGCTCACCGCCCGCGAGCAGAAGCTGCTCGAGTTCCTCATGCGGCGCGCGGGGCAGGTGGTCACCCGGACGATGCTGCTCGAGGGCGTCTGGGATCTGCACTTCGATCCGCAGAGCAACCTCGTCGACGTGCACATCAGCCGCCTGCGCCAGGCGATCGATCGCGGCGCGCAGCGGCCCCTCATCCACACTGTGCGCGGATCGGGGTATGTGCTCCGAGAGGAAGACGAATGAAGGAGGCGCGCCGCTGGGGCCTCTTCAAGACCTCGGCCTTTCGGATGTCGATGGGCTATACGCTCCTCGTGACGCTCGCCGTGTGCGTCACCCTCGGCAGCACGTACCTCCTGACGCAAAGCATCATCCAGGGCGACATCGACCTGATCATCGCCACGGAGCTAAAGAGCCTCGAGAACCAGTACGTGCGCAGCGGCATTCCCGGAGTCACCGACGAGATCAACCTTCGCATCGACAGCTGGGGACGGATCGGCGCAGTCTACATGCTGGCGGATCCCAAGTTCGACCGCCTCGCGGGCAACGTCACCAACTGGCCCTTCGACGGCGCGCCGGCGGAGCCCTGGCCGGAATTCCGGATCGAGTCCATAGAGCCCGGACAGCGCTCCGTGCATCCCGTGCGCGCTGCCGTGCGCAAGCTCCCGAACGGCGACTGGCTGCTCGTCGGTACCGACATGTCGCAGGATCGCCGCTATGCGCGGACCTTTCAGATTGCGACGCTATGGGGCATCGGCCTCTCGATCCTGGCGGCGGCGATCGCGGGATTCTCGTTCAGCTTCCGCCTCGCGCGCCGTGTCGGGGATGTCACCGAGACCTGCGTGCGGATCATGTCGGGCGAGCAGGGGCACCGGTTGCCGGTGGTCGGCAAAAGCGACGAGTTCGACGCCCTGGCGACTTCGGTGAATCGTGTGCTGGATCGTCTGGAGGAGCAGACGCGCACCCTGCGGGCCACCTTTGACAGTGTCGCGCACGACTTGCGTGCCCCCTTGCATCGGCTGCAGACGCGGATGGATGCGGTGCTGCGTCTGCCCGCCCTCGAGCCGGCAATCCGGGAGCCGGTCGAATCGGCGCTGCGGGAAGTCGACCGGCTGCAACGCACGCTGGCGACGCTGCTGCAGATCGCTCTGGCCGAGTCGGGCGCTCCACTCGCCTCACCGGCTCCGGTGGACGTTGGCGAGCTGGCCGACGAGCTGGTGGAGCTTTTCGAGCCGGTGGCGCGCGAGCGGGGCCTGGCGCTGACGGGCCGCACGAGCCGCGGCGTGATCGTCGAAGGCAACCGGCAACTGCTCGCGCAGCTCATCACCAACTTGCTGGAGAACGCGATCAAGTACGTGCCGGCGGGCGGGCGGATCGACGTGGCGGTGACGCGGCTCGCCGATCGCGCGCACCTCGTCATCAGCGACAATGGACCGGGAATGCCGGCGGCGGAGCGCCAGCGGGCCGGGCAGCCGTTTGCGCGGGTGGGGCAGCGCTCCGGCCTCGAGGGCAGCGGACTCGGACTCTCCCTGGTCGCGGCGATCGCGCGCCTGCATCGCGCGCGGCTGACGCTGGAGAGCAACGACCCCGGGTTGCGCGCCGTGGTCCAGTTGCCGTGCGACTGGCCGTCCGTGGCGGCAGGTCCCCCGGAAGAGCCCCGCACAAATCGGCGCTCAGCCGTCCATGACTCTCTCTGAGAGCCGCTCGCGCAAGTCCAAGTGACTCCAGGCAACGGACACGTTAAGTGTCCTCGCTGAAAGGCGCCGGCTCGCCCCCCTGTCCCAGGCTCAGGCCGGATCGGTGTCTTTATCCCGCTCGATGAGCGCGTACGCCGAATGGTTGTGAATGGACTCGAAGTTCTCCGACTCCACCACATAGGCGCCGATCCGATCGTCCGCGTTGAGC
>JBOHZT010000495.1:0-2103 GCA_050738535.1 Steroidobacteraceae bacterium | reverse complement strand
ACCGGCCTCCCGGCAAAACGACCCCATATAATTCAATAAGTTATAACAGCATTACGGCCGTTGACACGGCTACGCCACCGCTCGAGGCTCCTCAGCGCATCGGCCCCGGCCAGCTCGCCACGAGCATCCCCACGGCAGCCGACACCGCGATGAGCGCGATGAGCGTCAGGACGACAAGTACTCGCCGGCGCAACGTGAGACGTGAGTGTGGCGATCCCCCAGGAAGCGCGAGTCTACCCTGCCGAGAGCGGGCGGCCACGAGGTAGACTGCGCGGCCTTCGCCGCCTCCCCCGAGCGAGCCTCGCGAGCCTCGACGCACATGCCGCTTCGAATCTGCTTCCTCGCAGCGGAGCTCGCGCCGCTCGCCAAGACGGGCGGGCTCGCGGACGTGACGAGCGCGCTCGTCCGCCAACTTGCGGCTGCGGGTCACGACATCCGCCCGTTTCTGCCGCTGTACTCGAGCATCGACCTCGCCTCGATCCCCCACGTCCCGGTCGAGTTCCTGCAGGACGTTGCGCTCGCGATCGGTCCGCACCGCTACCGGTTCTCGGTCGAGAGCGCGCGGCTCCCCGGCACCGAGGCAGCCGTCTATCTGATCGACTGCCCCGCGCTCTACTCGAGGGGCCGGATCTACACGACGGACGCGGACGAGCATCTGCGATTCCTCGCGCTCACCCGTGCCGCCCTCGAATGCTGCCAGCGCATGGGATGGAGTCCCGAGATCCTGCACTGCCACGACTGGCACACCGCGTTCGGGCCGCTGCTCGTGAAGAGCGTCTACGCCTGGGACCGGCTGTTCGAGCCGACCCGCTCGGTGCTGACGCTGCACAACGTCGGTTACCAAGGCGTCTTCGACGCGGGCGCCGCCGGCGACCTCGACCTCGGAGCGCGCGGCTCCCTGCTGCATCAGGACGATCTGGCGGCCGGCTTCGTCAACTCATTGAAGCACGGCATTCTCTACGCGGACGCCGTGACGACGGTGAGCCCGACGTATGCCCGCGAGATCCGCACGCCGGAGTTCGGCATGGGCCTCGAGAGCGTTCTCGCCGCGCGCCGCGATGCCGTGCTCGGCATCCTGAACGGCGTCGACTACGGCGAGTGGGATCCGCGGACCGACCGCTACTTGCCCCAGCGCTACGACGCCACCGACATCGCCGTGAAGGGAGCGCTCAAGCGCGAGCTCGCGGCGCGGCTCGGTCTCACGCTCGGTCCGCGGACCCCGCTCGCCGGGATGGTGACGCGGCTGGTCGACCAGAAGGGCATCGACCTCGTCATCGAGGCGTTGCCGCGCGCACTCGCTGCGCGTGATCTCGCCTGCGTGGTGCTCGGCAGCGGCGAGGAGCGCTATGAAAGCGCCCTCGCGGGCCTCGCGCGAGCGTTTCCGGGAAGGCTCGCCTTCGAGCGCGGCTACAGCGAGGCGCTCGCGCACCTCATCGAGGGCGCCGCGGATCTGTACCTCATGCCCTCGCGGTACGAGCCCTGCGGGCTCAATCAGATGTACAGCTTGCGCTACGGCACTGTCCCCGTCGTCCGCAAGACCGGCGGACTCGCGGATTCGGTGCAGCGCTACGATCCCGCCCGCGGCACGGGCACGGGCATCCTCTTCGAGCCCTATCGCGCCGCGGCGCTCGAGGCGGCGCTCGGCGCCGCGCTCGACCTGCATGCCGACCGCCCGCACTGGCTGCGCATGGCGCGCAACGGCATGGCGCAGGATTTCTCCTGGAGCCGCCAGGCGCCCCTGTACGTGGAGCTTTACGAGCGCCTCGCGCACCCGGCCGCCGCGCGCTGAGGCATCGCCCGAGCGCATCAGCCGGCCGGCCGCTACTCGATCTTCTCGATATAGAAGGAGCCCGGCTCCCGCTCGGGCGAGAGGTAGGGACAGACTCTCGCGAGCGCCTCGTAGTGCCGATGCTTGAGGAAATTGAGCGCGCCGACGATCTTCCACGCGCGGTTGTGGGCGAGGAACGCCTCGAGCAGGTACTGCTCGTTCCACAGCTTGAGCTCGCCGAGCACCCAGCCGCGCGGATAGTCGCGCGGCGAGAAGATGTCGTGGACATGCACGATGACGCCGGCCGCGAGCGACGGGAGGATCTCGAGGTACTC
>JBOHZT010000494.1:0-2116 GCA_050738535.1 Steroidobacteraceae bacterium | reverse complement strand
CCCCTGCACCAAGGCGCGGGGTCGAAAGCCTGGGAAGGCGTATGCGTCCACAAGGCGGCGTCGTTTGCGTTGCTTGGCCATCCGGCGATCATGCCAGATTTTTCGGCCAGCCGAAGCCGAGAAAAGCCTATGAACACCGGCATTTCCGCTTCTCTATCCAACAATTTCACCCACACTAAAGCCGGAAGAGCCACATTTTTCTTTCTCCACTGACCTGTTGAAACGGATGCGCGAACGCGCGAGCCCGCAATGCGCTTTGATTCATGCCCGGCCTCCTGCCCAGTTCTCGAGAAGCTCGCCGAGCCGCACGCCGATGCGCGAGAGCGGCCTGTCCGACGCCCGATGCAGGTACATGCGGAATGGCTTGCTCCAGTTCGTCGGGAGCGCGATGAGCTTCGGAAAGACGTTGCCCGAGGTCGTGAACTCGTCCACGAGCGCGATTCCGTTACCTTCCTCCGCCATCGCGCAGGCGGTCTCTGCGAAGCGCACCGTGCACAGGAACACGGGCTCGCGCCCGCCCTGGCTGAGGAACTCATGCGCCACCCGGCCGTGCGGCGTGTTGGGCTCGAAGCCGATGAGGTTCTCCGCCACGAGATCCTTCGGTGTGATGATGGCACGGTTTGCCAGCGGATGACCGCGGGGAATCGCGCACACGAGTGCGCCGGCAGCGTACGCCTGAGTCTCGATCTGCGGATGGGAGATGGGGAAAATCGTGCAGGCGCATTCGCCCTGTCCCAGGGTGAGATACTCGATCACCTGCGACATCGATAAAATGTCCAGCTTCAAGGCGAGCTTCGGATGCTCGCGCCGAAGGCAGGAAAGTGCCGTCGGCAGCACGTGACGCCCGAGACTCGGCGAGGAGCCGACGGTGAAGCGCCCGAGCTCGCCGCGCACGATGTGCCGCAGCGCACCCTGCAGGGAATCGAGATGCGCATGCAGCGACTGCACTTCGCGATAAAGAGCCGTAGCCTCGGGCGTCGGCTGCAGTCGGCCCTTGCAGCGCTCGAACAGCCGCATGCCGAGCCGCCCTTCGGTGTACTTGAGCATCCGGCTCACGTTCGGTTGTGATACGTTGAGGAGCGATGCGGCGCCGCTCACCGTGCCCGCCTCCATGACTGCGCGGAAATACTCGATCTGCTTCAGGCTGAGGTCGATCACTTCGTTCCCGCACGGCTCATCCGCTCATCGCCGTCGCCTCAATCCGTCGTGCCTTCCGGCCGCGAGCCATAGAACTGCCGCAGCATGCGCTCGACATCGGGTTCGGCACCGGTGAAGAGCCTGAAGGCCGCAGCGGCCTGCAGCACCGCCATCATTCCCCCGTCGAGCGTGCGGCAGCCGACGCCGCGCGCGGCCTCGAGGAGCTCGGTCTCGAGGGGGAAATAGACGATGTCGGCCACCCAGAGGTCAGGCCGTAGCATCGACGCCGACAGCGGCATTCCGGGATACGAGTGCATCCCTACGGGACTCGCATTCACCAAGCCCTCGGAGTGGACCAGCACGCCCTGCAGATCGCGCGTGGCGATCACGCGTTGCGGGCCGAAGTGCGCCGTGAACCTCGCACTGAGATCCTCCGCACGCGCGGCATTGGTGTCGTACACGTACACACGCCCGGCGCCAGAGGTCAAAAGCGCGTGGACGGTCGCGCAGCCGCCGCCGCCTGCCCCGAGCTGCATCACCCGGCGCAAGGGAGCGCCTGCGAGACCCCTGAGAATCGACCCCGCGAAGCCGGTCCAGTCCGTGTTGTGGCCGATCCGGCGCCCTCCCATGAACACGACGGTGTTCACGGCACCGATGAGGCGCGCTTCCGGGGAGAGCTCCTGCAGATGGGCGAGCACGCTTTGCTTGCAGGGGTGCGTGATATTCACTCCGGCGAATCCGTCGCGCTCGCACCGGACCAGCAGCTCCTCGAGCACACCCGCGCCGCCCAGCCGGTCGAGATCGAGAAGCTCATAACGCAGCCCCATCCCGAGCGCGCGCGCCTCCTCCATGTGCATCGCGGGGCTGCGAGAGGCCTGAATACCCGCCCCGATGAGGCCCACCCTGATGGGATTCGTCACTGTCCCGCCCTGCATCTTCTCAGACATACCCTCTCCGCAACCCCGGCTTCTCTCCGTTG
>JBOHZT010000493.1:0-2134 GCA_050738535.1 Steroidobacteraceae bacterium | reverse complement strand
ATCCCGTTCATGCTGATCGAGCTGCTCGGGCTGCGCCCGCGGGCGTTCGAGGGCAAGCTGCGGCTCATGCGGCCGATCCTTCCGGAGGGAGTCGGCCGCGTCGACCTGCGAGGGCTCACGGTGGGCCGGAGCCGGCTCGACTTGCGCTTTGAGCGCGATGCGCGCGGGACCGTGATCCCGCAGGTGCTCGCGCAGCAGGGGCCGCTCGAGATCGAGATCGAGCTCGATCGAGCGGCTCGCCCCGCCGGATGAGGGCCCGATGCGGCGTGCGCGGGACACCGCGAGGCTCGTTTACACCAGCGGCGGCGAGCCCGGCATCCGCAGGGTGCGGCGCGGACGAGGCTTCGCGTACTGGGGTTGCGACGGTCGCAGGATCTGCGGCGCGGCCGATCTCGATCGCATTCGCCGCCTGGCCATTCCTCCTGCGTACCGGGATGTCTGGATCTGCGCCGATCCCCGCGGTCATCTGCAGGCGACCGGCAGGGATGCCCGCAGGCGCAAGCAGTATCGATATCACCCCGCCTGGCGCGCGCACCGGGACAGCGCCAAATTCGAGCGCATCCTGGAGTTCGCGCGCTCCCTGCCCGCGATTCGCCGCCGCGTGGCCCACGATCTGCGAGGCGAGGGGCTGTCGCGGAGCCGCGTGCTCGCCACGGTCGTGAGACTGCTCGAATCGACGCTGATGAGGGTCGGCAACGAGGCGTACGCGCGCGAGAACGGGTCGTACGGGCTCACGACGCTGCGCAATCGGCATGTCCATTTCCGCGGCGCGGATTTCACCTTCGAGTTTCGGGCGAAGAGCGGCATTCGGCGCCGGGTCTGCGTTCACGACGAGGCGCTCAGCCGGATCGTGCGGCGCTGCGCGGACATTCCGGGGCAGGAGCTCTTCCAGTGGCAGGACGAGGCGGGCGAGCTGCACCGAGTGGACTCGATGGACGTGAACGAGTACCTGCGCGAGGCCGCAGGAGGCCCGTTCACCGCGAAGGACTTCCGGACATGGTTCGCCACGCTCCATGCGATGCAGGAGCTGCGCGGGCGGCGGGCGGCGAGCGCGCGGGCCGTGAAGCACGAGGTCGCCGCAGCCCTGGTCGCCGTTTCCGCGCGGCTCGGCAACACGCCCGCCGTGTGCCGCAAGAGCTATGTGCATCCGCAGGTGCTCGCCGCCTTTGCGGACGGTAGGCTCGCGCGCTTGAACGGAGCCTCTCCCCTCGCGGCGCTGCGCTCGCTCGTGGAGCGGCCCGAGCCGGGCGCAGCGGGCGAAGCGAAGGCGACGCGAAGGGCCTCGCCGGGCGCTACGCCGACTTGGCCGGGCGCTCGACCTTGTCGCGCGGGGTCTCGGCGAACATCCGCTTGGCCGCCGGCCGCTCGTTGATGCGCTTGATCCAGTCGACGAGGTGCGGTGTGTCCTGGGTGTTCACGAGCTCCTTGAAGCCCATCGTCATGCCGTTCGCAATGGCGAAGTTGCAGATGTCCGCGAGGGTGTAGTTCGGCCCGGCGAGCCAGGGGCTCGCGGCGAGGCGCGCTTCGAGCTTCTTGACCGAGTAGGCGATCTTGCGCATCTCCTCGTCGAGCAGCTCCTTCGGAAAGCCGTTGCGCGCGCGGCGCCACTTCACCTGCTGCTCGTAGAGCGGAATGCGCTGCACGTGCGCTTCGAACTCCTCCTGCGTGTACTGGCGCGCCATGCGGCTCACCATGCGCTCCCAGCCGATCGTCGACACGCACCAGCAGAAGTACTCGTCCACCCACTTCGTCCAGATGCGCATCTGCGCGCGGCCGAAGGGATCGTCGGGCCGCAGGCGGGGCGTGTCGGTGAACACGTCCTCCAGGTACTCGCAGATCACGGTCGACTCGGTGATGATCTTGCCGTCGTGATCGAGCGCGGGCACTTGGCCGTTGGGGTTGATCTTCTTGAACCAGTCCTCGTGGTGCTCGAAGACCGCCGGATTGAGCTGGCGGCGCGTGAACTCGAGGCCCTTCTCGTAGAGCGTGAGCAGGGGCTTCAGGGAGTTGGCGCCGGGGCCGAAGCAGTAAAGCGTAAGCATGGGAACGTCTCCTTGCCGCCCCTCGAGGCAGGGCGGCGCGAACGACGCCCAGTTTACGCGCGGCGCTGCGCGTTTTCGACGCAGCGCATTTA
>JBOHZT010000492.1:0-2136 GCA_050738535.1 Steroidobacteraceae bacterium | reverse complement strand
TGCCTCGGTGCTACGCGAGGGAATGGGCGTCCTGCTGCGCACGCTCTATCCGATCGCGCCGCACATCGCGCACGCGCTGTGGGTCGAGCTCGGCTTTGCCGAGGAGCTGGGAGACCTGCTCGATGCGCCGATGCCGCAGCCGGCCGAGGAGGCGCTGCGCCGGGACGAGCTCGAGCTCGTGGTCCAGATCAACGGGAAGCTGCGCGGACGGGTGACGGTGGCGGCGCCGGCGGGCGAGGAGGCGATCAAGGCGGCCGCGCTCGCGGACGCGCAGGTGCGCAAGCACCTCGGCGACAAGGCCATCAGGAAGGTGATCGTCGTGCCGCACAAGCTGATCAATTTCGTCGTCTGAGGGGAGGCGAATGGGTCCGAGGGGTAGGCTGTCGAGCATGGCGCTGCGCGCGGCATTGCGCGCGGTGTGGCCGATCGCGGCTGCGGCGCTGCTGCTGGCCGGCTGCGGCTTCCATCTGGAGGGCCGCACCCCGCTGCCGGCGCAGCTGCGCGTCGCGTACCTGGACGCTCACGACGGACAGACCGACTTCGTGCAGGGACTGCGCCGCGCGCTCATCATCTCCGGGGCGCACGTGACGGATCGCAGCACGGCCGCCACCGCCGTCGTGCATGTGCTCGAGGACTCGGTGACGCCGCGCGTCGTCGCGGTCTCCTCCACCAATCTGCCGCGGGAGTACGAGATCACCTACTCGGTGCGCATCTCGGTCACCGCGAACGGCAAGCAGCTGCTCGCGCCTCAGGAGGTCTCCGTGAGCCGGGACTACGCGTTCGACGAGCACGTGGTACTCGCGAAGGAGAAGGAGAATGCCATTCTCCGCGCGGCGCTCGCGCGCGATCTCGTCGAGATCGTGATGCGGCGGTTCTCGAGCTTGTAGGAAATCGTGGCAGCACACGCGACACTCGTGGGAGAACCGACACCCGCGGGGGCGGCGACACTCGGGGCGGAACCGAGGCCGTGCCGATTACTGTCGGCGATCGGTCGGACCGCGCTCGTCGGGCTGCTCGACCGCTACGGCCTCGACCTCACGCTCATCGCGCCGCAAGAGGAAATCCCCGGGTCCTACTGGGGGGAGAGCGAGGCAGGGCTGCGCGGCGACCGGCTCTATGCGCGCCTCGACACGCCCGTGCATTCGGTGCTGCACGAGGCGGCGCACTACATCTGCATGACGCCCGAGCGGCGAGTGGGGCTCGATCGGGATGCGGGCGGCGACGACCTCGAGGAGTCTGCGGTGTGCTATCTGCAGATCCTGCTCGCCGACGAGCTGCCGGACGTGGGCCGTGAGCGCCTGTGCGCGGACATGGACGCGTGGGGCTACTCGTTCCGGCTCGGCAGCGCCGGCGCGTGGTTTGCCGAGGATGCGGAGGACGCGCGCGAGTGGCTGGTCGCAGCCGACATCGTCGACCGGCAGGAGCGGCTCACCGGGCGCGCGCGCTGAGGCTACTCGGCGAAGCGGTCCGTCGCGGTGATGAGCTCGTGGGTGATGCCGCGCTCGAAGGCCGAATGGCCCGCGGCGGGCACCACGCGCAAGTCCGCCTCCGGCCACGCGCGATGCAGGTCCCAGGCGCTGCGCATGGGGCAGACCACGTCGTAACGGCCTTGGACGATCACGCCCGGGATGCTCTTGAGCCGTCCCGCGTCGGCGAGCAGCTGGTCGTCGCTGCGCAGGAATCCGCCGTTCACGAAGTAGTGGCACTCGATCCGCGCGAATGCCGCGGCGTATGCGCCGTCCTCGAACTTGGCGACGTAGCCCGGGTTCGCCTCGAGGAAGCTCGTCGCGGCCTCCCAGATCGACCAGGCTCGGGCCGCGCTCGCGCGCACCCGGGGATCCTCGCTCGTGAGCCGCCGGTAGTAAGCGCCGATGAGGTCCGCGCGCTCCGCGGGCGGAATCGGCTCGACGTAGCGCTCCCACAGATCCGGGTAGAGCGCCGCCGCGCCGCCCGGATCCTGATAGAACCAGCCGAGCTCCCAGCGCCGCAGCAGAAAAATGCCCCGCAGCACGAGCGCGGTGACGCGCTCCGGGTGCTCTTCCGCGTAGGCGAGGGCGAGTGTCGATCCCCAGGAGCCGCCGAACACCAGCCAGCGCTCGATGCCGAGCCGCACGCGCAGCCGCTCGATATCGGCGA
>JBOHZT010000491.1:0-2145 GCA_050738535.1 Steroidobacteraceae bacterium | reverse complement strand
ATCGCGCGCGAGGCGCTCGGCGAGACGCTCGGGGGCGCGAGCCAGGCGCTCGCGCAGCGCCTGTCGTGGGCGGGCACGTTCCACTCCATCGGCAACCGGCTGCTGCGGCACTACGCGCGGCAGTTGAAGCTCGATCCGCAGTTCACGGTGATCGACCGCGGGGACTCGGCGGACCTCATGGACACGGTGCGCCAGGAGCTCGGGCTCGCCGCGAAGGCCGAGCGCTTCCCGCGCAAGGACACCTGCCTCGCGATCTACTCCTATCGCGTCAACACCGGCAAGAGCCTCGCGGACACGCTCGCCGAGCAGTATCCCTGGTGCGCCATGTGGGAGGAGGAGCTCGGGGGGCTCTACCGAGCCTATGTCGAGCGCAAGCAGCGGACGGGCATCCTCGACTACGACGACCTGCTGCTCTACTGGCACGCGATGATGCAAGAGCCGCGGCTCGCGCGGCACGTCGGCGCGCATTTCGATCATGTCCTCGTCGACGAATATCAGGACACGAACCGCCTGCAGGCCGAGATCCTGCATGCGCTGAAGCCCGACGGCGCGGGCGTCGCGGTCGTCGGCGACGACGCGCAGGCCATCTACTCGTTCCGCGCCGCTGCCGTCGAGAACATCCTCGAATTCCCGGCGCGCTTCGAGCCGCGCGCGGAGGTGGTGACGCTCGCGCAGAACTACCGCTCGAGTCAGCCGATTCTGGACGTGGCGAACGCGCTGATGGCCGAGGCACCGCGCCAGCATCGCAAGCATCTGCTCGCGGCGCGCAGCGCGGGCGCGGGCGCACGCCCGCGGCTCGTCACCGTGGACGACCTCGAGGCGCAGGCGGAGGTCGTTTGCGGCGAGGTGCTGAAGCGCCGCGAGGCGAACGTCCCCTTGCGGCGCCAGGCGGTGCTGTTCCGCAGCGGCAGCCACAGCGACGTGCTGGAGATCGAGCTCGCCAAGCGCAAGATCCCGTTCGTGAAATACGGCGGGCTGAAGTTCCTCGAGGCCGCGCACGTCAAGGATCTCCTCTCGATCCTGCGCTGGGCCGACAACCCCCGCAATGCGCTCGCCGCCTTTCGCGTGATCCAGCTGCTGCCGGGCATGGGCCCTCACCACGCGCGCAGGGCCATCGAGCACCTCGAGCGCGGCAACCACGCCTTCGCGGCGCTCGCGCAATTCGAGTCCCCTGCGCAAAGCGCGCCCGAGTGGCGCAAGCTCGCGGCGCTGATGCTCGATCTCGGCTCCGCCGAGCGGCCCTGGCCCGGCCAGGCGCATCTCGCGCGCGAGTGGTACCGCCCGCATCTCGAGCGGCTCTACGAGAGCACCCACACGCGGGTCGGCGATCTCGACCAGCTCGAGCTCATTGCGACGCAGTACGCCTCGCGCGAGCGCTTCCTCACCGAGATGACGCTCGATCCGCCGCAGGCGACGAGCGACCTCTCGGGGCGGCCGCTCCTCGATGAGGATTACCTCGTGCTCTCGACCGTGCATTCCGCGAAAGGCATGGAATGGGACACGGTCTATCTCCTCAACGTGGTGGACGGCGCCTTCCCTTCCGAGTTCGCGGCCGGCAAGCCGGGACTGCTCGACGAGGAGCGCCGTCTGCTCTACGTCGCGCTGACGCGCGCGCGCAACGAGCTGCAGCTGATCGCGCCGCTCAAGTTCCACCTGACGAGTCAGGCGCGCCAGTCGGATGCGCACGTGTACGGCGGCCGCAGCCGTTTCATCACGGAGAAGGTCTTGAAGACGCTCGAGGCGGTCACGCTCGCCGGCTCGCGCCTCGAGGATGCCGCGCTCGCGGGCGCGGGCGCGCCCGCGCTCGATGTGGCGGAGCGCCTCAAATCGATGTGGTGACCGGACCGGGCACGCTCGCCTGTCGCGCGCTTGACTCGCATCAAGGCGCCCGTGCGAGGCGTCGCGATAATGGCGGTAACAGATGCGACGACGGACAGACAGACATGAGCCGGTTTCCGGAATGCTTCGCCGCGGCCCCCGTGCTGCGGCTCTACGATCCTCTCGCTGAATTCCTCGGTGCCGAGGCGAACGGCATGCTGGAGTACCGCTACGTCGATATGGTGCGCCTCGCGGGCCATTCGTGTCCGACGGTCGCCAGTGCGTTCCTGTCGGTCCGCGCGGCGCTGCTCGCGCTCTATGGACAGA
>JBOHZT010000490.1:0-2147 GCA_050738535.1 Steroidobacteraceae bacterium | reverse complement strand
ACCCCAGATAGCTCACCTGGATCGGCGCCGCCCGCAGCGCGAGGATTCCCGGCCGGGCATCGCCCGTATAGCCGCCGAGATCCACCGCGATGTCGATCTCGAGCTCTCGAGCGAGCATGGCGACTTGGGCGTCCGACTGCCCGTCCACCCGCAGAAAGCGCTCGCAGGCGGCTTCGACCCGCGCGCGCAGCTCATCGTGGACATCGGGGCCCAGGGAGAAGGCGGTGAGATCGAAGCCGGAGCGGTCGTGCATCTCGAACAGACCGGCTGCGAGCCGCGCCACCGGGTGGTCGCGAAAGTCGGCGGAAAAGTAGCCGATTCGGATCTTGTCTCGCCGGGTACGGCGCGGTAGTGCCGCTAAAGGAGTGCACGGCACGAAGTTGTCGCGCACCCAGATCTCGGCGGCCTTGCGGTGCAGGGCCGGCGCATCGAGCAGCGACAGCAGCACGAAAGGCGGAGCGGCCGCCTTGCCGTGCTCGATGGCGCTGCCGATCGCGGCCAGGTCGGTCTCGATGCCCTCCCAGTCGGCCATTTCCATGCGCGCATGACGGCACTTGCCGGACAGCAAGGCAGCGCGGGGGTCGAGCGCCAGCGCCTGCGCATAGCTCAGGATTGCCTCCTCGGCACGATTCAGCTCCTGCAGCACGGCGCCGCGATAGCGGTGAACGGTGACATCCCGTCGGCCGAGCGCGAGCGCTCGATCGAAGCTCTTGAGCGCCTCGGGCAGTACTTTGCAGCCGACGAGAGTCAGGCCGCAGTCGAAATGCGTCTCTGCGCATTGCGGCTCGATGGCGAGCGAGCGCCCGAAGCACGCGAGCGCCGCGTCGAACCGCCTGAGCCTGCGCAATGTGTTGCCGAGCTGGCGATGCGCCCTGGCATGATCCGGCGCAAGCTCGGTCGCTCGCTCGAGACTCTCGCGCGCCGCGTCGAAGCGTTCGAGCAGGGTCAGGGTCACGCCCCGGTCGAAATGCGCTTCCGCGAACTGCGGCTCGATGGTAATGGCTCGATCGTAACTTGCCAGGGCTTCATCGAGCCGCGTCAGCGCAACCAGAGCGAGGCCCCGGTCAAAATGCGCTTGCGCGAATTCGGGCCGGATCGCGATCGCCCGATCGAGACTGGCGAGCGATTCGTCGAAACGCTCGAGCTTGCGCAGAATGACGCCGCGGTTGGCGTACGCCTCGGCGTAATCGGACTCGAGAGCGATCGCTCGCTCGAAGCTCGCAAGCGCTTCGCCGAGACGCCGCAGATCGCTCAGCGCCAGGCCGAGGTTGTAATGGGCGTCGGGATCGTCTGGCGCGAGGGCGATGGCCCGCTGGTAGCAGGCCAGCGCGTTGGCGGATTGGCCGAGATCGCGCAGGACATTGCCATGGTTGATTTGGGCCACGGCGTCCAGTGGCGAGCGCCGGGCGGCGCGGCCGAGGAAATCGGCGGCTTCGCCGGTGCGCTTGGACTGAGCCAGCATGATGCCGAGGAGGGTCAGAGCGCCGGGATGATCGAGCTGATGCTTCAGGATCGCGCGGCACAGCGTTTCGGCATCCGTCCAGCGGTGGTGCGCATACAACGCCTGGGCGAGCAAATAGGGCTCCGATTGCACATGGCCGGAGGCAGCGGACCTCGGGGTGGAGAGCCGGCGGCCCATTCAATCGCCCCACTTCTCGATGTAACGGTCGTAGCCTCGCCGCCAACCTCCGCCACTGAAGCGTCCCAGGCTGCCGTGAACGATGCAGATGGGCCAGGTGCCCATGGCGAGTCCGGCACGCTCTGCTTGCCGGCAGAAATCCAGATCGTAGAAGTGGAAATCGAAGCGCTCGTCGAAGCGGATTGATTTCTCCCATAACGTGGCGCTGCGAGCCGCAAGGAAGACCCCGTCGAGGAGCTTGACCTCCCGGTTCGCGGGTCCGTATGAGTTGATCAATTCGGGCTCGCCGCCATGACCGTAGCTGGCGGCGCCGCTGAAATTCTCTGGGATGTCCTTCGTCAGCGCCTCCCGGCCAGGGTCGAAGGAGCTGAAGTACCAAGACGGCTGGTGGGCAGCGCGACGGCGATTGCCGATCACGCCGACGATATCGAAGTGGCTGAGGCTCTCCCGCAACCGCTCCGCCCAGAAGAAGTCGCTCAGGTAAACGTCGTCATGGACGAAGAGCAGT
>JBOHZT010000489.1:0-2171 GCA_050738535.1 Steroidobacteraceae bacterium | reverse complement strand
GGACAAGGAGGGACGCGAGGTGGATTTCGTCGTCACGCGGGAGCGCCGCGTCGAGTGGCTGATCGAGATCAAGACCGGCGATGATGGGCCGAGTACGGCCCTCGGCTACTACGCGAAAAAGCTCCGGCCCCGGCAATCGCTGCAGCTGGTGCTCGATCTCGATCGGGAGCAGGAGCGGTCCGGCATCAAGATCCTGCCGCTCGGCCGCTGGCTGGAAGACCTGCCGTACGAGGGCGACGGAAGCAATCCTCGGCGCTGGAGCGCTCCCCGACGCCCAGCCTAAAAATCGTTTCAGTAATCGTTTCCTTAGATACAAATAATAGGTTTATACTCCTGGATCTTATAGATCTCATCTCATAAGTATCGTTTCTATATGAGTCTCGCGGATGACCTCATCCGGACGCTGAGATCCCGGGGGCGGATGCCGGCGAAGGCGCTGCGTGAAGCGCTGGGGGTCAGCCGAGCGACCCTCATGCGCGCCGTGCGCGCCGCGGGTCCTGCCGTGCTGACGATCGGGCAGGCGCGCCGCACCTCGTATGCCGCACGCCGGCTCTTGCGCGGCCGCGCCGCTCCTGTGCCGGTGTTCGAGGTGGATGAGCGCGGTCGATCGAGCGAGGTCGCGCGCCTGCACCTTGCCTATCCTCGGGGCGGGGTTCTCGAGCTCCGGGCCGCGCTGCGCTGGCCGGCGAATGAATCCATGCGCGATGGCTGGTGCGACGGTCTGCCGTACTTCCTGCAGGACCTGCGTCCCGACGGCTTTCTGGGCCGTCAGCTGGCGCGCGCGCACGCGCGGATGCTGGAGGTGAGCGATGATCCGCGGCTTTGGTCCGATGACGACGTGCTCCACGTCATCGCGCTGCTCGGGGTCGACGCGAGCGGCAACTTCATCGTCGGCGAAGGCGCCTATCGCTCGTGGCTGGATCGAGTCCAGGAGGGCCCCCTCGAATGCTTGGAAGACGGGGAAGTGGCGCAAGCCTATGGCGAGCGGGCGCGGCTCGCGATGCAGTACGGCCCCGCGGGCTCATCGGCGGCCGGCGAGTTCCCGAAATTCCTGGCGCTTCGCACCCTCCAGCGGACGCCCACCCACGTGCTCGTCGAATTCTCCGGTTCCGATCGGTCGCGAGGGACCCGGCGCTGGTCGGACTTGCTGGTCTGTGAGCACCTCGCAGGCGACGCGGCCGGTACGTTGCCCGGGCTCCGCGCGGCCCGCTCACAGGTGCTGCGATCCGGGAATCGGACCTTTCTCGAGTCCGTTCGGTTCGACCGCCATGGGATCCGCGGCCGTTCCGCCCTATGCTCCTGGGCGGCTTTCGACAACGCATGGTTCGGCCTGGCGGGGCGGCCCTGGACCGAAGGGGCCGAGAGGCTCTTCGAGCGGGCCCTCATCGATCTCGAGACCCGCGACGCGGTCGCGAGACTTTGGCACTTCGGCCAGCTCATCGGCAATACCGACATGCACGGTGCCAATCTGTCGCTCGCGCTGCGTGACGTCGGCCGTCCCGGCCCCCCGCTCGAGCTGGCGCCCGTCTATGACATGCTGCCGATGCTCTACGCTCCGCAGCGCGGCGTCGAGCTGCCGCCAGTGAAGCTCATGCCGCGGTTGCCCCTGCCGGCGGAGGGTGCGGCCTGGGAGCAATCCGCATCCGCCGCAGGCGCGTTCTGGGCCAAGGCTGCGGGCGACCCGCGCATCAGCGCGGGGTTCAGGGCGATCTGCGAGCAGAACGCTCGAGCGGTGAGGAAAGCGATGGGCCTGCTGCGCGGTGGCACGGGTTAGCTCCAAGCTCCCCAGTCACATGCCGGGGGTCCTCGATCTCCTCGACGCCCGTCAGGGCCGCGAGCGCGGCGGCGCAGGATTGCTCCACTTTGAGAGCGATGAGGTCGTCGGCCCGGGTGCGGCCGAGGTTCACGACGGCGATCGGCTTGCCGGCCCGCGCCGCGGCGGTGGCGAATCGGTAGCCGGAGTACACCATGAGCGAGGAGCCGACGACGAGCAGGGCGTCGGCGTGCGCGAGGCCGCGCATGGCGGCCTCCACGCGCTCGGGCGGCACGTTCTCTCCGAAGAAGACCACGTCGGGCTTCAGGACGCCGTCGCAGGCCGTGCAGTGCGGGTCCTCGAACGCTGAGAAATCGCGCCCGTCGAGGTCGGCATCGCCATCGGGCGCGTCCGCGGC
>JBOHZT010000488.1:0-2175 GCA_050738535.1 Steroidobacteraceae bacterium | reverse complement strand
GACTTCAGTGGGGCCCGCAACCTCGAACAGATCGCGGTCGAGGCGAGAGGGTGCCCGTATCGCCCTTGATATCGCCGCCCACACCAGCTGCGAGTTTGTCACCTTCCACGCGAGGCGTGCGCTGGGAAGCGGTTCGAGACTGGTGTAAGGACGATCTTCCTCGAGTTTCGTGCCCAGAATCAGCTTGAGCGCCGAGCTCAGCGAAATGCTGTCCTGAACGAACAGGTTGTCGATTTCGAGCGTTCGCCTCGCCGGAGAAAAGAATAGTGACTGCGTGCTCGAGGGGGTCGTCCGAAACTCATCCGTCTCGACACGAAGGCCGCCTCCCCAAACGATGCTCTGGTGCGTTCCCCAGGCAAAGCTATGCTGAAGATCGACATCCTCGATGTTGAGATAATCGCTCACCGCTCCCGGGATGGATGAGGCGGCGTAGTCATAATAGGTCTGAATCTGCAGCGCCGAGCCGTTGGACAGCTCATGGTTCCAGCGCGCGAGCACGTTGTCGCCGGAGGTGACCTCGGCCGGGGAGCTCAACTGATTTTTCGAGCCGCCATAGAAGTCGCCTTGCAGGCTCACCAGATCCACACCCGGGGTCCAATCGAGCCGGAACCCGCCCTGCGACTGGTGCCAAGCATCCTGTGCGTTCGTCCCCGCCGCCGTGACGTCGTCGGCGTGGTGGAAGGAATCCACGTAGGCTCGATAGCTGACGTCAGCGCCGATCTTTCCGCCATATTGCAGAGTGGCTCTGCTCTCGAGATTGCCGTCGCCCGCCTCCGCTGTGACGCCTTGGGTGTCGTCGGATCGACGCGTGATGATGTTGATGACGCCGTTCACCGCATTCGCGCCCCAGAGTGCTGCACCGGGGCCACTGATGACCTCGATGCGCTCGATGTCGTCGGGCAGAATATCCTGGACGCTCCAGTCCACGCCTGAGTGATAAGGTGTATACACGCTGCGGCCATCGATGAGGACCAGCAGTTTGGAGGCCGCCGTGCCGTTGAATCCGCGTGCAGTGATGGCGAAGCTACCAGCCGTGATCTGCGCCACCTGCAGATTGGGTGCCAGGCGCAGAATTTCGGGCAGCGTCGTCGCCCCGGAACGAAGGATATCCTCGCGAGTGATCACATAGATCGCAGCGGGGGCATCGCTTAGGGTCTGGGGCGTCTTCGACACGGAAGTCACCTCAACGTTGCTCAGCTGCTCGATGGTCATTTGCTTGAGTGAGTCGAGCGTCGATCCCGAGCCCCGCACATGAGCCGCAGGCTTCTGCCATTCCTGTGTTGCCGCAGGTGCTTGCGCATGCGCAGCAGCGCTACACAGCAACGCGATGGCGACGATCGTCAGCAGTATCGAGGGCGCGCGGGAACTGCTTCCGACGCTTACCCCCACTGCGCGGCGACAAACTCGGTGCCATTGAGGGCAAAACACCACGGCACAATTTCTCCCGGATGAGGCGAATCCGGGAAATTGCTTGAATTAACAGATAATTGGAGTGAGATTGTTCTCAGTTTACGTAATCGCAGTGCGAGGCGGCCATCGCGCCGCGTCAGCCCCGCAGCAGCTCGAGCGTCCGGGGGTCACGCTCACCCACTTCCGTAGCGCAGACTCGAACACCTCACCGTGGCCGCTCGCCTCGGCGAAGAGTGTCATGCACGACCGAAATTTGAGGTCGTCCGGTGAGCCGAAGATCTCTCGCGCGGTCCGGTCTTCCACGGCATCGACGAGCTGCGTGCATTCGAGGAGCCGCGCTCCGAGCAGCGGATGGGCGAGGTACGCTCGCGCCTCCTCGAGCGAAGCGATTCCGAACTCCCGGGAAGTCGGGCTGTGTCCCAGCCCACGGAGCTGCGGAAAGATGAACCACATCCAGTGGCTCCTCTTGCGGCCGGCTGCGAGCTCCGCGCGGGCCTGGGCGTAGATACGTTCCTGAGCATCCACGAAGCGCCCCAAGTCGTTCAGGCCCTCGCGCCGCCGGCGCGCGTCAGATGGGCCTTGCAGGTCGCGAGCGTCAGGCGGCCCTTGGGAACTGCTCATGGCTCGATTCCGGCGTGATGCTCTAGCCTGAATAATTCATGAATTGAGAAAGCACAAAGGCCCAGATCATGCTAGAAACGCTTTACCACAAGTGTTTTCTCGCACAACAAAGGCCTTTGCATGGATGACGATAGCACAGGACAA
>JBOHZT010000487.1:0-2181 GCA_050738535.1 Steroidobacteraceae bacterium | reverse complement strand
CTTTTCCCGACGGGCAGCCCCTCGGACCGCCTCGAGGGGGTGGAGCTCACCTGCATCGACAACGGCATGCCTGTCGTGCTGCTCGCTGCCCGGGATTTCGGCATCAGCGGCACGGAGTCGCCGCAGGCGCTCGAGGCCAACGCGACCCTCAAGGCTCGCGTGGAAAAGATCCGCCTGGCGGTGGCTCCCCGAATGAATCTCGGCGATGTCACGAGGAAGACCGTTCCCAAGATGTCACTCATCTCGCCGGCAAGCCGCGGCGGCGATCTCAATACCCGCACGTTCATTCCTCACCGAGTGCACGAGGCCATCGGCGTGCTCGGCGCCGTGAGCGTCGCCACGGCGTGCGTGGTGCCCGGCACCCTCGCCGCGCGGATGGTCGGCCGCAGCGCTCCCGGGCGCCGGCGGCTCGAGATCGAGCATCCCACGGGCTTCTTCACGGTCGACATGGAGGTGACTGCCGAAGGGAGCGAAGTCAAAGTGACGCGCTCGGCGCTTTTGCGCACGGCCCGCAAGCTGATGCGCGGCGAGCTCTTCGTGCCGTCCGCCGCATGGAGTGCCTCATGACCCCGCCCCGGATCGCCCTCATCGGCTATGGCGAGGTGGGGCAGATCCTGGCCGCGGATCTCGAGGCGGCCGGCGCCCGCGATGTGATCATCTGGGACCGTCTCTTTCCGTCACCTTCGAGCGCGCCGAGCCGTGCTGCCGCATCCGCCGAGGCGAGAGCCGCAGCGTCCATGACGGAAGCGATCACGGGGAGCACCCTCATCATTTCGGCGGTCACGGCAGCCAATTGCCTATCCGCCGCGCGTGAGGCGGCCGAGTCGATCCAGGCGAACGCGTTCTATTTCGATCTCAACTCGGTGGCGCCGCAGACCAAGCGCGCCGCGGCCGTGGCTATCGAGACCCGTGGCGGCCGCTACGTCGAGGCCGCGGTGATGTCGCCCATCGCGCCAAAGCGCATCGGCTCTCCCATGTTGATTGGGGGTCCGCACGCGGCTGCGTTCGAGCCGCTGGCGCGAGCGGTCGGCTTCAAGGGCATCCGCGTATTCGATTCCGCGCTCGGACGGGCCTCGGCAGCGAAAATGTGCCGCAGCGTGATGATCAAGGGGCTCGAGGCGCTGCTCACGGAGTCGCTCCTCGCCGCCCGGCGGCACGGGGTGGAGAGGGCCGTTCTGGAATCGCTCCGGAACCTCTTTCCGAATGAGGACTGGGAGCGTATCGCCGCATACATGATCTCGCGCTCCCTCGAGCATGGGCGCCGGCGCGCGGAGGAGATGTCCGAGGCGGCGCAAGCCGTTCTCGAGGCGGGGCTCGAGCCCATCATGAGCCTGGCATGCGCCGCGCGCCAAGGGTGGGCCGCCCGACATCGTCCCGCGCGCGCCTCGGGCTCGCTCGCGGAGTTACTCGATGCCGTGCTCGCCTCGTGCGCGGCCGAGAATGTGGGGAGCGCATGATCATCGACTGTCACGGTCACTACACGACCGCGCCCGCCGCGCACCAGCGGTTTCGCGAGGCTCAGGCCGCGCGCCTCAAGGATCCGAGCCTCCCTCCGGCCAAAGCCGGTGCTATTTCCGATGATGAGATCCGGGAGAGCATCGAGCTCAACCAGCTCAAGCTGCAAAGAGAGCGCGGCGGCGATCTCACGCTCTTCTCGCCGCGGGCCTCCGCGATGGGTCATCACATCGGCGATGAGGAGGTGTCAACCGCCTGGGCACGGGCCAACAACGACCTCATCAAGCGGGTGACCGACCTCTATCCCGACAACTTCGCCGGCGTCTGTCAGCTCCCGCAGTCGCCGGGTGTGCCGATTGCGAACTCCGTCCACGAGCTCGAGCGCTGCGTGCGGCAGTTGGGCTTCGTCGGCTGCAACCTGAATCCCGACCCCTCGGGCGGCTGGTGGAAGTCCCCGCCGCTCACCGACCGGCACTGGTACCCGTTCTACGAGAAGATGGTCGAGCTCGATGTGCCCGCGATGGTGCACGTCTCGGCCTCCTGCAACCCGTGCTTTCACGCGACCGGGGCGCACTACATCAATGCCGATACGACGGCATTCATGCAGTTCATCCAAGGGGATCTCTTCCGCGACTTCCCGGCCTTGCGATTCATCATCCCGCACGGCGGCGGCGCCGTGCCCTACCACTGGGGCCGCTATCGCGGGCTCGCCGACATGCTGAAGCG
>JBOHZT010000486.1:0-2190 GCA_050738535.1 Steroidobacteraceae bacterium | reverse complement strand
GCGTCCGGGTGTTCGCCGTCGGCACCGGGTCGACCTTCGCGAACGCGTAGCCGTTCTCCCCGAGGCGGTTCTGCATGAGCTCCTGGGTCGCCGTGATGAGCTTGCGGGAGTAGATCTCGCCGGGCTCGACCAGCACCAGCCGCTCGAGCTCCGATTTCGGCACGACGAAGGTACCGGCGAGCTTGATGCTCTTGATCTTGTAGACCTCGCCCTCGTGGATGTTGACCGTGATGAAGATGTCGTCCTTGTCGGGGGAGATCTGCACCTGCGTCGAGTTCACCTTGAAATTCGCATAGCCGCGATCCATGTAGTACGAGCGCAGCTTCTCCAGATCGCCCTGCAGCGACTCGCGCGAGTAGCGGTCGTCCTGTCGGTACCAGGAGAGCCAGTTCGGGGTCTTCAGCTTGAAGCCCTCGCGCAGCGTCTTGTCCGAGAAGCGATGGTTGCCGACGATGTTGACCTCCCGGATCTTCGCCCGGTCGCCCTCCTTGATGGTGATCTTCACCTTGACGCGGTTGTCCGATTCGTTCTGGACCTTGGTGTCGATCTGGATGCCGTACTTGCCGCGGCTGAAGTACTGGTCCGTCAGGTAGCTGCGCACCTGCTGGAGCACCGAGCGGTCGAAGATCTTCCCGGCCGCGAGGCCCACGTCGCGCAGCGACTTCTGCAGGTCCTTGGTCTTGATCGCCTTGTTGCCGGTGATCTCGAAGCTCTCGATGGAAGGCCGCTCGAGCACCACGATGATGAGGGTGTTGCCCTGGCGGCGGAACTGCACGTCGCGGAAGAATCCGGTGTTGTAGAGGGCCCGGATCGCCTCGCGAATGCGCGCGGGGTCGAGCTTGTCGCCGATGTCGATGGGCAGGTAGTTGAAGACGGTGCCCTCGGAGATGCGCTGCAGGCCGAGGACTTTGATGTCGCCTACGGTGAAATTCTCACTCTGATCGGCGCTCAACGGCTGGGCCGGACCCACCCCCAGGTCCTGGCCGAAGGCCATCGCGGAGTATGCAAGGAGAGCAAGGGAGACCACCAAGCCATAGCGCATCATTCGGGACCGCCGATCCTAAAGAGCTCGTGAGACAGTTTGTAATAGGAGTTCGCAGGGCTCGCCGTACGCCTAGCCCGCAGCGGCCTCGAGTCCGCCTGCGCGCCCTGCGCAGCTCATTTGCGCGAGGCGCCGCGCTTCCGCGTCGGTGTGCAGCACATCGTCCAGACTCCCGATCGGCCCCCCCGGGACCTTGCTGATCACCGACTCAATGACTGCGGCGATGCCGGGAAAGTTCAATCGGCCCTCGAGGTAGGCGTGCACGGCGACTTCATTGCAGGCATTCAAGGCGACCGGATGCAACCCCCCGGCGCGCGCCGCCGCCTGCGCGAGCGCCAGACATCTGAATTTAACGGTATCCGGCGCCCGGAAATCCAGTCTTCCGGCCCGGATGAGATCGAGCGCCGTCACGCCCGCCTCCACGCGCTGCGGCCATGCGAGCGCGTGAGCGATCGGCGTGCGCATGTCGGGCGCCGAGAGCTGCGCGAGCATCGAGCCGTCGACGTACTCCACCAGCGAGTGCACGATGCTCTGGCGGTGCACCAGGATCTCGACCCGATCCGGCGTCACGCCGAACAGCAGGCAGGCCTCGATCAGCTCGAGGCCCTTGTTCATGAGGGTCGCGGAGTCGACCGAGATCTTCCGCCCCATCACCCAGTTCGGGTGCGCGCAAGCCTGGTCCGGCGTCGCGGACGCCATGGCCTCGGCCGTCCAGTCGAGGAACGGGCCCCCGGAGGCGGTGAGCAGGATCCGCCGCACGCCGGGCGGCAGCTCGCCCGGCCGCGCGCCCTGCGGCAGGCACTGGAAGATGGCGTTGTGCTCGCTGTCGATGGGCAGGAGCTGCGCGCCCGAGGCGCGTAGCTCGGCGAGCAGGAGCGGCCCCGCCATCACGAGGGACTCCTTGTTGGCGAGGAGCAGGCGCTTGCCGGCCCGCGCCGCGGCGAGCGTCGACCGCAGCCCGGCCGACCCCACGATCGCCGCCATCACGTAGTCCACTTCGGCGAGGCTCGCGAGCTCCTCGAGCGCCTCGGGGCCGGCCAGCAGCCGCGTATCCACCTTGGCGCCTGCGAGGCGCGCCCGCAGCTCGTTCAGGCACGAGGCATCCGCGAGCGCCGCGTACCGCGGACGCCACCGGATCACCTGCTCGG
>JBOHZT010000485.1:0-2192 GCA_050738535.1 Steroidobacteraceae bacterium | reverse complement strand
AGCACGAGGCGGGTCCGACGGTGCTGCTCACGCAAAGGGCGAGCGAGCTGCGCAACCACCCCGGCCAGGTGAGCTTTCCGGGCGGGCGCATCGAGCCGCAGGACGCGGGACCGCGTGCGGCCGCCCTGCGCGAGGCGCAGGAGGAGATCGGCCTCGAGCCGGCGCGCGTCGAGGTGGCGGGGTACCTTCCCGATCACATCATCATCAGCGGCTATCGGGTCACACCCGTCGTGGGATTCGTGCGGCCGGGCTTCGCGCTGCTGCTCGAGGCCGCAGAGGTCGCGGAGACCTTCGAGGTCCCGCTCGCCTACCTCTTCGAGCCTGCCAACCACCGCACGCGCCGCCGGCGGTTCGGGCCGAGCGGCGGCGAGGCCGAGGTGACGCTCTGTGACATCCCCTACGCCGGACACAATATCTGGGGCGCGACCGCGGGCATGCTGATGACCCTTTATCGCCTCTGTGTGCTGGAGCCCGCGTGACGCAGCGGCGGCGCGCGGGCGGCTCGCCCATTCTCGACGGCGTACCGCGTGCGCTGCCGGCGCTCGTGCGGGCCGCCCGGCTTGGGAGCCATGCCGGGCGCGTGGGCTTCGACTTTCCTGCCGCGGGCGACGTGCGGGAGAAGGTCGCCGAGGAGCTCGCCGAGCTCGACGCGGCCGTGGCCGAGCGTGCAGCCGCCCACGTCCGCGAGGAGCTCGGGGATCTGCTCTTCGCGGTCGCCAACTGGGCGCGCCATCTCGGCCTGGACCCGGAGGCGGCGCTGCACGAGGCGAATGCGAAGTTCGAGCGGCGCTTCGCGCTCATGGAGCGCCGCGCGGCCGCGCGTGGGCTCGATCTCGCCGCGCTTTCGTTGGCCGACTGGGACGCGCTTTGGCGCGAGGCAAAGCGCGGATAACGCAGGGATTTTGCACCGGCGGCCGGGGTGGCGGCAGCGGGCGGCTGCGGCCCATCCGTGATAGGCTCTCGCACGAGCCGTTGCAGAGCTCCTCCATGCGCAGCCCCGATAATTCCACATCCTGGCATCCCGCGAGCTGGCAGGCGAAGCCTGCCCGGCAGCAGCCGCGGTACGCCGACACTGCCGCGGTCGAGCGCGTGGTGGCCGAGCTCTCGCGGCTGCCGCCGATCGTCGTGTCCTGGGAGGTCGATGCGCTGCGCGAGCGGCTCGCGGCCGCCGAGCGCGGCGAGGCCTTCCTGCTCCAGGGCGGGGACTGCGCGGAGACTTTCGCGGACTGCGAGTCCGATCAGATCGCCAAGAAGCTCAAGATCCTGCTGCAGATGAGCCTCGTGCTGCTGCATGGCCTGAAGAAGCCCATCGTGCGCGTCGGCCGCATGGCGGGCCAGTACGCGAAGCCGCGCTCGGCGGAAACCGAGACGCGCGCAGACGTCGCGCTGCCGAGCTACCGCGGCGACCTCATCAACCGCCCCGAATTCACGCTGCAGGCGCGCGCGGCCGATCCGACACTCCTGCTGCGCGGGTACGAGCGAGCGGCGCTCACGCTCAATTTCGCGCGTGCTCTGGTGGATGGAGGCTTCGCCGATCTGCACCATCCCGAGTACTGGGATCTCGGCTTCGTCAAGCACTCCCCGCTCAAGGAAGCGTTCCGCGGCATCGCGGAGTCGATCGCCGATGCGCTCGATTTCTTCGAGGGCATCAACGGCCGCCCGGTCCACGAGACGACGCATGCGAGCTTCTACTCGAGCCACGAGGGGCTGCTGCTCCTGTACGAGCAGGCGCAGACGCGCTTCATCCCGCGCCGGGACCGCTGGTACAACCTCTCGACCCACATGCCGTGGATCGGGATGCGCACCGCGCAGCTCGACGGCGCGCACGTCGAGTACTTCCGCGGCATCAGCAATCCGATCGCGGTGAAGGTCGGCCCGGCCATGGATGCGGCGTGGGCGCAGGGCCTCGTGAGCGTCCTCAACCCCCAGGGGCAGCCGGGGCGCCTGACGCTCATTCATCGATTCGGCGTGCAGGAGATCGAGAAGCGGCTCCCGCCGCTCATCGACGCGGTGCGGCGCACCGGCGCGACCGTGTTGTGGGTCTGCGATCCGATGCACGGCAACACGGAGTCGACGACCGGCGGCTTGAAGACGCGCCGCTTCGAGAACATCCTGAAGGAGATCGACCTCGCCTTCCGCATCCACGCCGAGCTCGGCTCCTATCTCGGGGGAGTGCACATCGAGCTCACGGG
>JBOHZT010000484.1:0-2215 GCA_050738535.1 Steroidobacteraceae bacterium | reverse complement strand
TAGGTGACGCGCGCCCGGATGTGCGCCTCCAATCCGCTGAAGCCGAGATTGTGGAAGATGCGCTCGATCAGCCGGATGCGCTCGCTGTCGACCCAGTGGACCTTGCGTGCGACATCCGGTGAGCGGCGAGCCCAGTCTCGAACCGCGGAATCGTACTGCGGGCTATAGTGATCATCCTCGACCCACATGTCGATGAGCTCCCTGAATTGAGCCTCTCCGTCCGTCCGGTCACGGGCGGCGATTGTGCGCAGGGCGCGAGTATTGACCTCCTGCCAGTCTTGGAGCAGTCGCTGAAGCAGGGCGTCACGGCTGCCGAAATACCCGTAGAAGCCGCCACGCGTCACGCCCAGCCTGCGCGATATGCTCTGTACGGTAACCGCCTCCACGCCCCCTTCTATCAGCACCTCGCGTGCAAGCTCGAGCCATTCCTCTCGGACACGCTTGACCACGGTCTCGAATCCTACCTGAGCACTACGGTTTTATTGCCGTTGCGGAACACGCGCCGCTCGGCGTGCCACTTGATGGCGCGGTTCAACGCCACGGTCTCGAGCTCGCTGCCGACAATCCTCAGGTCCTCGGCCGACTGCGTGTGATCGACCCGGGAGACTTCCTGCTCGATGATCGGCCCCTCATCGAGATCGGTCGTCACGTAGTGCGCCGTGGCGCCGATCAGCTTCACGCCGCGCGCGTGCGCTTGGGTATAGGCCTTGGCGCCCTTGAACCCGGGCAGGAACGAATGGTGGATGTTGATGGCACGTCCTTCGAAGTAGCGGCACGTCGCGGGCGTGAGGATCTGCATGTAACGGGCGAGCACCAGCAGCTCGGCATCCACTCGCTCGAAAAGCTGCAGGAGCCGCTCCTCCTGCTCGCTCTTGCGGCCGTCGATGATCGGCAGGTAGTGGTACGGGACGCCATGCCATTCGGCAAGGCTCCTCATCTCCTGGTGATTGGAGACGACTGCCACGACCTCGATCGGCAGGGTCCCCGTGCTCCAGCGGTGCAGGAGGCTGTTCAAGCAATGTCCCTGGCGCGAGACCGCGATCAGCGCACGGCAGCGCCGCTCGACCGCGTGGAAGTGCCACTCCATCCCGAAGCGGGGGCCGACCTCCTCGGCGAATTTGCGCTCGAGGGCCTCGAGCGAGGGCATCCCCTGGCCGCTGTCGTGGAAGGCCGTGCGCATGAAGGACATGCGGGTGCCGGGGTCATCATGATGCTGCGCCTCGGTGATGAGAGCGTTGTTCGCGGCTAGAAATCCCGCGACCGCCGCGACGATGCCGGTGGTGTCCGGGCAGGCGGTCGTGAGGATGTAAAGCCGGCGGGGCTCGCTCATGACTCCCTCCGGATTTGCGCGGCATCCACGAGCCACTCCCGCAGATGGCCCGCGAAGCTGCGATCGATGAGACAGCGCAAGCGGTGTGGCTCCCCTCCGGGATTCCAGAGGATGGCGGGAATGCTGGCGAGCGCCGTGCGCGCGACGCGACCTGAGGGGAATGCAAGCGCACGCAGGTCGAGGCTGCAGCCGCTCATCAAGGTCTCGGCTGCGCGAGCGCCGGTCACCTCACATGATGCGAAGGCGTCACTCACGTCGATCACGGTCGCGAGCGATGTGGCGAGCCGCCGGGTCAAGGCGCTCTGCAGGGAGTCGGTCCTGGTCGAGGGAATCGCGAGCAGCCACTCCGCCGGAGTGAGCCAGAGAAGGGCGTGGTCGCCACGAGCGCTGGACTGTTGTGGAGTGGGCAGCTCCAGCCCGATCTCGCTCGTGAGCGCATCCTCGAGGCTCGAGGGGCGAGCGCTCTGCAGCAGCAGGAGCCCGGTATTCCAGGGTGTCGATCGAAGGCCGGGCTCATCGACAAGGTTGCCGCCGAGACTCTCCCGCACGGATTCGAACGGCTGCTGGTGCTCAAGCATGGAGGCGCGCCCCTTCAGGATCGTACCAACGGGGAGAGACGATCCGCGCCGGCCGGGTGCTCCCGTCGCAGTAGATGTGGATGGGAGTGCCGAGGCGAGAGCGGCCCGCCTGCACGAGTCCGAGCGCGACACTTCGGCCGAGCGCCTCACTCATGCAGCTCGAGGTGACGTACCCCTGGCTGCCGCCGCGTGCTTTGGAATCGGCCACGACGTGCGCACCGACCGGAAGCACCCCGGCCGGATCCTCGGCCTCGATGCCGACGAACTGGAGGCGATCCGCGCGCGTCGCATCGGAGCGCTCGAGCGA
>JBOHZT010000483.1:0-2216 GCA_050738535.1 Steroidobacteraceae bacterium | reverse complement strand
GGCCAGGCCCACAGAAACAGGGGCACCGCAGGGTGCCCCTTGTCGTTTGGGGCGGCCAGAATCCGAAGCTCAAAGCCGCAGTACCGGTTCCTTTCATTTGCGTATGGACGCGTGCCCTCCCCTGCTTCCGGCGCACCTCAACGCAATCCTTGGCGACGCGCGCGGCCTGCCGCTTTTCCGATATGCTACCTGTACACGCGCACAAGCGTGGCATTGTGGTAGTGTGTACACGTGAAAGTCATCGCGGTGATTTCCCAGAAAGGCGGCGCGGGCAAGACCACCCTCGCGGTGAACCTCGCGGTTGCCGCGGAGATCCGGAACGCCGCGACGGTGCTCGTCGACCTCGATCCCCAGGCGAGCGCCAAGACCTGGCACGACATCCGCGAGCGCAAGGACGCTCCCTTCGTCGTCTCCTCCCAGGCGAGTCGCCTCGAGGAAGTGCTCGAGGTCTCCCGCTCGAACGGCGCGGCGCTCGTCGTCATCGACACCGCCCCCCACTCCGAATCAACCGCCCTCGCCGCAGCCCGCGCGGCCGACCTGGTCCTCATCCCCTGCCGGCCGGCGATCCTCGATCTCAAGGCAATCGGCATCTCCGCAGATCTCGCAGCGCTCGCCAAAAAGCCCGCGGCCGTGGTGTTGAACGCCGTGCCTCATCAAGGCCGGCTCGCCGAAGAGGCCGAAGAGGCGGTGCGTGGCTATGGCCTCACGATCGCCCCGGTGAAACTCACCCAGCGCGCCGCCTATGTGCACAGCCTCACCGCCGGCCAGGCGGTGCAAGAGTTCGAGCCGGAGGGCAAGGCGGCCGGCGAAATCGGCGAGCTGTACAAGTGGACCTGTACACAGGTCCACACATTTACGCGTGAGTCCGTGAGGAAGAGCGCATGAAACCCTCCGAAGCCCTCGAGCGCCACCGCGAAGCAGTCCGGCGCGTCATCGAGTCCCACCGAGCCCGTAACGCACGGGTGTTCGGATCGGTGCTCAGCGGCCGGGACACCGAGCAGAGCGACCTCGATCTGCTGATCGATCCGACGCCCGAGACCACGTTGTTCGACATCGGGGCGATCCGCGTCGAGCTTCGCAAGCTCCTCGGAGTTCCCGTCGACGTGCTCACCCCGAGGGCGCTGCCCGAGAAAATGCGGGCGACGGTGCTGGCGCAGGCGCGGCCCGTATGACCGACGAGAGCCGGGTCGCCGACTACCTCGGACACATCCTGCAAGCGATCGACCGCATCGAGTCCTACGCCGGCGAGCTCACCGAACGCCAGTTTCTCGACAGCGGCATCACCCAGGACGCGGTGATCCGAAACTTCGAGGTAATCGGGGAGGCGAGCCGCAACCTCGAGCAGCAGTGCCCGCGGTTCGCGGCGGCCCACCCGGAGCTGCCCCTCGTGATCGCCTACGAAATGCGCAACACCCTGGCACACGGATACTTCAAGGTCGATCTCGAGATCGTCTGGAAGACCCTCCGAAACGACCTCCCGGGACTGCGCCGCCAGGTCGAGAACCTCCTGCACACCCTGGACCCCACCCAAGACTCCCGAGGACCGACACCATGACCAAACGAGCCCATCTCGCCGCGGCGCTGCGCAGCGCGACCCGGAGCGGGGAGGGCGCTCCCGCGATGGCGGCCGCGAGCGCTGCTCAGAGCGCCGAGGCGCCGCGCTTCCTCGCCCGCACCCCCAGCCGCGTCGGTAAAAAAACCATCGCGGCGCACTTCGATCCGGCGGTCTCCCGGCAGCTCAAGCAGATCGGCATCGAGCGGGATCGCTCGACCCAGGATCTCCTGCGGGAGGCGATCAACGACCTGTTCGCGAAGCACGGCAAGCCGCCGATCGCGTGACCACACGTCCACATGAAGACATGAATACCTGTGGACATGTACACCACGGTTTGAGCCACCGAGCGCCGTCTCCTGAAAAGCGCAGACTCCCTCGGCCGGTGACCGCCCCGGAGGAATGGCGAGTCGATCTCGAGCGCCGCTCCATCACCCACATCCAAAGCGGGCTCATACTGAGAATGCGCAAAGGAATCCGGCGGGGCGAGCTGATGGCGATTCCAACGAATCTCGAGCGCATGCCGCGGTGGGGCACACGCTGGCCCCGCGCTTTGCGGGAAGCCGAGGCGCTGTACCATGCCGCGGTCGCGACGCATCACGAACACCAGCCGGAAGGGCAGGCGGAAACCGCGTGAAGAAGGACGACCCGCATTCCGGAGGCC
>JBOHZT010000482.1:0-2222 GCA_050738535.1 Steroidobacteraceae bacterium | reverse complement strand
AGCAAAAGGCGTGGCTTTTGCTCGACGCCCGCCGCCTGCAGCGGCGGGCACATCCGTGTGCCTGAATCGCTATCTCGGGGCGGTGAGCGCAGCCGTCTCAGCATGTGCCGGCTGCGCGGGCGCGACGGCGTGCGCGGGCAGAGCGGGCGCCGCGGTCCCGGCCGCAGCGACCTGCTGGGCCGCAGCCTGGCTGATGAGCGTGATGATGGCCTTCACCGGCTTGAAGCCGCGGATTCCGACGCCGTGGGTGGCTGCCACGAGCGGCGTCCTGCCGAGGTCGTCCTTCACGTTCACCTGCGCGCCGTGCTGGACGAGGTAGGCGACGACCTGGGTCCAGCCCCAGTGGATCGCGCCATACAGCGCGGTCTCGCCCTGGCGCTGGGTCATGCTGCTGTGGCGAGCGATGCGGCCGGTGTGGCTGCTCGTGTCGGTCACGCGGGCATTGATGTTCGCGCCGGCCTTGAGCAGCAGCGCGATCGTGCTGATCGCCCGCTGCTGCGCGCCAGGCGCGTAGTCGCCGCGATGGTCGGGCACGGGCGTCATCGTCGGACCGCTGAAGCCCATCCCGGCGGCCGCGATGAGCGGGGTCACGCCGTTGACGTTCGGCAGATCGACGCGCGCACCGTGCTGCAGCAGCAGCTCGACGACGGCATTGTCGTGCGACATGGCGGCCCGCAGCAGCGGCGTCGCGCCCGTCCGCAGCAGGTCGTCCCGGAATCGCCCGCTGTTCCCGCCGCGTCCCGGACGGTGCAGATCGAGCTGGGCGTTCGGATCGACGCCGTCCGCGAGGAGCATCTTGATGATCTCGAGCGCGGCCGTGTTATTGCGATCCTTCACCAGGGACTGCGTCAGCTCGGCGGGCGTCGGCGTCAATCCCCTGAAGTCGGTGTAGGTATGCATGTCGACGGCCGCGTAGAGCGGGGTCCGACCGTACCAGTCCCAAGTGTTCGGATTGGCGCCGTGCTGCAGGAGGTATTTGGCGATATCGAAGTGCCGGTTGTCGATCGAGGCGATGAGCGGGGTGACGCCCTCCGGGGTCGGCCGGCTCACGTCCGCGCCCCCCTTGACGATCGCCTTCACACACTCGAGGCAGCCCGCTCTCACGGCATACAGAAGCGGCGTGAGCCCGCCTTCGGGCCGGTACTGCGCACGCGGCTCCGAGGTGATCTGCGTCGCCGTATCGAGCCAGTCGTTGAAGCGCTCGCGCGTATTGACGTTCGCGCCATGCTTGACGAGGTATCGCACCACGTCGGGGTAGCTCTGGGCCGCCGCCCACATGAGCGCCGTCTGGCCACGCCAGCGCACACGGGCGTTGACGTTCGCGCCGTGGCGCACCAGGAGCTTCACGATCGGCAGCACGCCGGTGCGCACCGCGAGCATCAGGGCCGTCTGGCCGTAGGAATTCGGCTCGTCCACCTCGGCGTGGGCCCGCAGCAGCAGCTTCGTGAGCTCGAGGTTCGCGGCCTTGACGGCCTCGTCGAGTGGATCGGAACCGAGCTCGCTCACGAGATTCGGGTTGGCGCCGTGCTTCAAGAGCGCCTTGACGAGCGGCGCGTCGAGCCGGTAGGTCGCCCAGTCGAGCGCCGTCGTGCCGTCGCCCTGCGGCACGTTCACGTTCGCGCCGGCGTCGATCATCTTCAACGCCGCGGCATCGTTGCCGGCCTGTACCAGATCGGCGAGGCCGGGCCCACCCGCCTGAGCGGATACGGCGCCAGCGGATCCAGCGTACGCGGTTGCGGCAAGCGCCAGAGAGCCCACTGCCGCGATCAGCCACCGTGTCATGATCGACTCCTGCCTCGAGAATGCTCGCGCCCCGGTATCACACCTGAGCCGAGACGACGGTCCGAGCCCTGGCCCCGGACCCTAGACGATATTCGGCGCCAGCTCATCCTCATGCCCCCACAGGCCCTTGAAGGCGGAGAACACGAAGGTCTTGGGGTCGGTCCAAGTGCGCGCGAGGCCCTTCATGACCCCGGCATTCACCATGTCCTGGGCGCTGTAGCCCTTGCGCACCAGCGCGACCATCCGGGTATAGACGACCTGCAGCACGTCGTGCTCGTCCTTCAGGGCGCTGCGCGCCACGACCGGACCGAACGCCGGCACGATCTTCGTGTGGTCGTTGGCGAGCTTGTAGAGCTGCGTGAGCGCATCGAGCCGCCCGCCGATCCAGCCGCCGCCGTACCAGTCGAGCTGCGGATCCTGGGCCGGGGAGGCCGCATGGC
>JBOHZT010000481.1:0-2222 GCA_050738535.1 Steroidobacteraceae bacterium | reverse complement strand
GCGACGATGTGCTCACGGCAGGCGTCGCCGTGATTGCCCGGCCGCCGGGCAAGCGCAACAGCACCATCCATCTGCTCTCGGGCGGGGAGAAGGCGCTCACGGCGGTCGCGCTCGTGTTCTCCATCTTCGACCTGAATCCCGCGCCCTTCTGTTTGCTGGACGAGGTCGATGCGCCGCTCGACGAGTACAATATCGGCCGTTTCTGCGACATCGTGCGCGACATGTCCTCGCGAGTGCAGTTTCTGTTCATCACCCACAACAAGGCGACGATGGAGCTCGCGTCGCAGCTCATCGGCGTGACCATGAGCGAGCCGGGCGTCTCGAGGCTCGTCGCGGTGGACATCGCGGAGGCCATGCGCCTCGCAGCCGTGTGACCGTGAACCTGCCCCAGCTGCGCTGGATACTGTTGCTGCTCGGCGTCGCGTTCCTGGCCGGGCTCGCGTGGTGGGAGCTGCGGCGCCCGCGGCAGGCCCAGGGCGGGGAGCCCGGCATGCCGGGGGGAGGGGAGAGTGCGCTCGGCACGCGCGTGCAGCGCGAACCGACGATCACGTTTCCGGAGATTCGGGCGCGCGATCCGCTCGCGGATCTGCCGGCATTCGAGATGGTCGACGAGTCGCTGATCCTGCGCGCGATCGAGGACACGCCGGCGGACGGGCAAGCGCGCCCGCCCGCGATCGGTGCCGCCCCGGGCACGCTCGCGCCGCTCGATGACGAGCCGCCGCTCGACTATCAGGCGTCTGCGTACGATCACGAGCCGCTGCTCCAGAGTGAGCCTGCGCCCGCGCCCGATCACGAACCACTGCTCGATCGTGAGCCGCTGCTCAAGAGTGAGCCGCTGCCGGATCACGAGCCAGTGCGTGAGGTCCTGCTCGGGCCGCGTGGGAGGCCGCTCGCGGTGCCGTCCGGTCTCCGCGAGCCGATCGTCGACTGGCCGGACCCGGATTCCCGGCGAATTCTCGCGCTGCGGCTCATCGCGATAGAGGGTCGGTTCGCTGGGCACGCCGTACGCCAGGCGCTCGCGGCGGAAGGGTTCGTTCTCGGCAAGCTCGATATCTTTCACCGCGCAGGCGCCGATGGACGTGCCATCGTGAGCGCCGCCAATTTGAGCAAGCCGGGCACCTTCGATCGGGATTGCCTCGACACGCAGCGCTTCGGTGGATTGAGCCTGTTCGCCGTGCTGCCGGGGCCTCTGCCGCCCGTTCCGGCGTTCGATGAGCTCCTCGCGTCCGCGCGCAATCTGTGCGACCGTCTCGAGGGGCAGCTTCAGGACGAGCGCGGCGCGGCGCTCACCGCGCAGCGCGCGGCCGAGCTGCGGGAGGTCGCGGGAGGCGCGGACGGGCATGAAGGCGAAAGCGGCTGAGCCGGCCGCGCGCGCCACGGAGCTGCGCGCCGAGATCGCGCGCCACAACCGGCTCTATCACGAGCTCGACCGGCCCGAGATCTCGGATGCCGAGTACGACGCGCTGTTCGCGGAGCTGCGCGCGCTCGAGCACGAGCATCCCGAGCTCGCGACCCCTGATTCTCCGACCCGCCGGGTCGGTTCGGCGCCTTCGGCCAAGTTTCCGAAGGTGCGGCATGCCGCGCCCATGCTGTCGCTCGCGAACGCATTCGCGCCGGAGGAGGTCGCGGCGTTCGTCGATCGCATCCGCCGCTTCCTGGGGCTTGGTAGCGATGTCGCCGTCGACTTCACGGCGGAGCCGAAGATCGATGGGCTGTCGCTCTCCCTGCGCTACGAGCGCGGCACTCTCGTGCGCGGCGCGACGCGCGGGGACGGGACGCAAGGCGAGGATGTGACCCCGAACGTCCTGCGAGTCGCGAGCATTCCCCGGAAGCTCACGGGCCGAGCCATTCCCGAGGTCTGCGAGGTGCGCGGCGAGGTCTACATGACCCGGCCGGCGTTTCTCGCGCTCAACGAGGAGCAGTCGCGGTCCGGGCGCGCCGTGTTTGCCAACCCGCGCAACTCGGCCGCGGGATCCCTGCGCCAGCTCGACCCGGCGGTCACGGGCTCCCGGCCTCTGGAGTTCTTCGCCTATGCCTGGGGAGAGATGACGCGGCTGCCCGCCGCAACCCAGTCGGGCATGCTCGAGTGGCTCGCTCGGCGCGGGTTCACGACCAACCCGCTCGCACGACTGTGTCATTCCGTGGCAGAGCTGCTCGAGTACCACCGCGAGATGGAGCGGCGCCGCGCGGTGCTCGCCTATGACATCGACGGAGTCGTCTAC
>JBOHZT010000480.1:0-2237 GCA_050738535.1 Steroidobacteraceae bacterium | reverse complement strand
CATCCGGACGTTCGCCAGCACGACTACTCCTCGCTGCGCTATTTCAACTATGCGTCGGCGCCGATGGCGCTCGAGAAGGTCAAGGAGGCGATGGACGTCTTCGGCCCGGTGATGATGACCGGGTTCGGGCAGACCGAGCTCGGGCCGAACACGACGTTCTTCTCGCCCGAGGATCATCGCGCGGTGCTCGCCGCAGGGGACGACCGGCGCCTCACGAGCGTCGGGCGTCCGACGCTCTTTGCGCGAGTGGAAGTGATGGACGAGAGCGGCGCGCTGCTCGGCCCGGAGACGCCGGGGGAGATCGTCGTGAGGACGAGCGCCATCATGAAGGGCTACTACAAGAATCCCGAGGAAACCGCGCGCGCCTGCGCGCACGGCTGGCATCACACGGGCGACATCGGCTTCAAGGACCGCGACGGCTGGGTCTTTCTCGTCGACCGCAAGCGCGACATGCTGATCTCGGGGGGCTTCAACATGTTTCCCTCGGAGATCGAGAAGGCGGTCGTCGCGCATCCCGCGGTGCAGGACTGCGCCGTGGTCGGCGTACCGGACGCGGACTGGGGCGAGGCCGTCAAGGCGGTCGTCGAGTTGAAGCCCGGCTCGTCCGTCGCGGACGGGGAGCTCGCGGCCTTCTGCCGCTCGCGGCTCGCGAGCTACAAGGTGCCGAAATCGTTCGAGATCTGGCCGGAACTGCCCCGGAGCGCCGCCGGGAAGGTGCTGCGGCGCAAGGTCCGCGAGCGCTTCTGGCAGGGCAACACGCGCAACATTTGATCGGCGAGCCGCCCACGACCACCACAAGCCACACAAGGGGTTCCCACTCGTGTCCTTCAAGCACCTCCTGATAGAGCATCGCGGCCGCGTGAGCTGGGTGTACCTCAATCGGCCGCACGCGCTCAACGCCATCTCCTACGAGTGCATGCGGGAGCTGCGCCAGGCCTGGACCGAGCTGCGCGATCGCGGCGAGACGCGGGTCATCGTGGTGTCCGGCAAAGGCCGGGGCTTTTGCGCGGGCGCCGACCTGGGCGACTACGCGCCAAGTGGGGGAGAGGCGCTCGACCCGCAGGCGGCGTTTCTGGAAGCGGGCGCGCAGATGGAGTCGGTGCTGCTCGGGATGCCGAAGCCCGTCATCGCGGCGGTGAATGGCGTGTGCTGTGGCGGGGGGCTGGAGCTTGCGATGATGTGCGATTTCATCATTGCCGCAGCCTCGGCGAAGATCGGCGATGCGCACGCGAACTTCGGCGCATTGCCCGGCGGCGGCGCGACGGTGCGCCTGCCGCGCATCGTGGGGGTGAGCTGGGCGCGCTATCTCATGTACACGGGCGAGCTCTTCCCCGCCGAAGCCATGGCTGCGATCGGGCTCGTCACGCGGGTGGTGCCGGATGCCGAGCTCGAGAGCGCGGTGCAGGCCGTCGCGGAGCGCATCGCGGGCAAGAGCCCGCTCGGCCTCGCCCGCATGAAGCGGCTCATCACGGACGGTCTCGACATGCCGGCGGATCTGGCAATGCGGATGGAGAAGCTCGTCTCCGCCGACCACATGCGCTCCGCGGATGCGGCCGAGGGCGGCAGGGCGTTCAAGGAGAAACGCAAGCCGGAGTTTGAGGGCAAGTAGCGCTCGCATTTAGATCTATCATCATCGTTCAAGCGGCGCGCGACCTGTGGAGCGCTCGCGAGGAGAAGCGGATTGGACATCAAAGGCAGCGTGGCCGTCGTGACGGGCGGCGCTTCGGGTCTCGGTGAGGCGACGGTCGAGCGGCTCATCGCGGGGGGTGGACGGGTCGGGATCTTCGACCTCAACGAGGAGCGCGGCCGCGCGGTCGCCGGCCGGCATCCCGGGAGCGCAGTCTTCGCGCGCGTGGACGTGGCCGACGAGGCTTCGGTCGCCGCCGGGCTCGCCGCGGTGAAGGCCGCCTTCGGCGCGCTTCACATCTGCGTGAGCTGCGCCGGCATTCCGGGCTTCGTGGGCCGCACGGTGAGCAAGAAGGGCCCCTTCCCACTCGCGGAGTTCACCAAGGTGATCCAGGTGAACCTCATCGGGACGTTCAACGTCGCGCGGCTCGCGGCCGCGGAGATCCTGAAGAACGCGCCCTCCGGGACGAGCGGGGAGCGCGGTGTCATCGTGAACACGGCCTCGCTCGCCGCCTTCGACGGGCAGATGGGTCAGTGCGCCTACTCGGCCAGCAAGGCCGGCGTGGTCGGGCTCACGCTGCCGATGACGCGCGACTTCTCGCAGTTCGGCG
>JBOHZT010000479.1:0-2239 GCA_050738535.1 Steroidobacteraceae bacterium | reverse complement strand
CGGCTTACCCCGAGGAAGGTATGCCGAAGGCGCGCTATCGCGCCTACCACGTGGAGCGGGCGAAAGGCGGGATCGCGCTCGCTATGACGGCCGGCTCCGCGACGGTCTCCCGCGACAGCCCTCCGGCATTCAACAATATTCTCCTCTACCAGGACGAGGTCGTGCCGTGGATGAGGGATCTGGCGGACGCCTGTCACGAGCAGGGGGCGGCCGTGATGATCCAGATCACGCACCTCGGCCGGCGCACGCGCTGGGACCGGGGCTTCTGGCTGCCGGTGGTATCGCCCTCACACCGCAAGGAGGCGTCCCACCGAGCGTTCCCGAAGAAGATCGAGGATTGGGATATCCGGCGGATCATCGCGGATTACGCCGATGCGGCCGAGCGCATGCGGGCCGCCGGGCTCGACGGCGTGGAGCTCGAGGCGTATGGGCATCTGATGGATCAGTTCTGGTCACCCCTCACCAACGAGCTCGAGGCGCCTTACGGCGGCTCGCTCGAGAACCGGATGCGCTTCACGTTCGAGGTGCTGGCGGCGGTACGCAAACGGGTGGGGCCCGACTTCATCGTCGGCATCCGCTACACGGCGGATGAGCTGCTCGAGGGCGGCGTGGGGCGTGAGGAGGGGCTCGAGATCTCCCGGCGGCTCAAGGCGAGCGGCATGGTGGACTTCCTCAATGTCATCCGCGGGCACATCGATACCGATGCCGGCCTCACGGATGTGATCCCGATTCAGGGGATGCCGAGCGCGCCGCACCTGGACTTCGCCGGCGAGATTCGTGAGCGCATCGGATTGCCCACCTTCCATGCGGGACGAATCCAGGACGTGTCGACGGCGCGGCACGCCGTTGCTGCGGGAAAGCTCGACATGGTGGGCATGACGCGCGCGCACATCGCCGATCCGCACATCGTGCGCAAGATCCAGGAGGGCAGGGAGCAGGACATTCGCCCGTGCGTCGGGGCGAATTACTGCCTCGATAGGATCTATCAGGGCGGATCGGCGTACTGCATTCACAACGCTGCCACGGGCCGCGAGCTTTACATGCCGCATCAGATCGCGCGCGCGGCAGTCAGGCGCAAGGTGGTGGTCGTCGGTGCCGGGCCTGCGGGGCTCGAGGCGGCCCGCGTGGCCGCCGAGCGCGGGCACGAGGTGGTGGTGCTCGAGGCGGCTTCGGAGGCCGGAGGCCAGGTGAGGCTCACCGCGCGCAGTCCGCGCCGCAAGGAGATGATCGGCATCATCGACTGGCGCATGGAGCAGTGCACCGCGCGCGGCGTCAATTTCCGCTTCGAGACATGGGCCGAGGCGGATGAGGTCCTCGCGGAAGCCCCCGATGTGGTGGTGGTGGCCACGGGAGGCCTGCCCTATACCGAGGTGCTGGCGGCAGGCAATGACCTTACGGTCTCGAGCTGGGACATTCTTGCGGGGAGCGTCACTCCGGAATCGGACGTGCTGCTGTTCGATGATGCGGGCGATCACGCCGGGCTGCAGGCTGCCGAGATCATCGCCAGCGCCGGAGCACGGCTCGAGATCATGACCCCGGACCGCTCTTTTGCACCCGAGGTCATGGGCATGAACCTGGTGCCCTACATGCGCTCCCTGCAGAAGCTCGATGTTGTGTTCACCGTGACCTTCCGCCTCGAGCGTGTCGGCCGCGACGGCGGCAGGCTGCTCGCCATCGTGGGCAGCGATTACGGCGGAGTGCATCAGGAGCGTCGCGTGGACCAGGTGGTCATCAACCATGGAACGCTGCCGAACGACGAGATCTATTTTGCGCTCAAGCCCCTGTCCACCAATCTGGGGGAGGTCGACCACGATCGGTTGATCGCGGGGCTGCCGCAGGAGCGCTGCTCCAACCCGCGCGGCAAATTCCAACTCTTCCGCATCGGCGATGCCGTGACCTCTCGCAACACCCACGCAGCCATCTACGATGCGCTGCGGCTGCTCAAGGACTCATGAGCTCGCCGTCGCCGAATGTTTCGCGGTGAACAGGCCGGACGGAATGAGGCCTCAAAGCTTTCTGCCCAGCAATGCCAAAGCGTACACACGTCTCAGTCGCCGCCGTCGCGGCCGGCTCTCGTGTACCGCCAGCGCGTAGTACCCGACCTGATGATAATAGGTGACGCGCGCCCGGATGTGCGCCTCCAATCCGCTGAAGCCGAGATTGTGGAAGATGCGCTCGATCAGCCGGATGCGCTCGCTGTCGACCCAGTGGACCTTGCGTGCGACATCCGGTGAGCGGC
>JBOHZT010000478.1:0-2245 GCA_050738535.1 Steroidobacteraceae bacterium | reverse complement strand
CGAACCGGCTCGGCAGCTCGGCGCCGGTCGCGAGCATCACGATCCACACGACGATCGCGATGACGGACCACAGACTCGCGGCGAGGAAGAAGGGCCTGAAGGCGAACGTCCACAGCGCCGCCGGCCGCGCCTGCGCGTCCGGCGCCTGAGGCGCAGGCGCCGCAGATTCCGGCGGCGCGAGCTCGCGCTTCACCTCGGCATCATTGCGCGCATTGCGGTTTTCAGTGAGCATATCGGCGTTCGAGCCTCCGGATCCCCCGGATGCTCGGGCAGTATCCGGGAGGCCCCGGGAGACTGCCTTGATACCCGTCAAGTCGGGGGGTTGACCTAAAAGCCGATGCCCAAGATGAGCCATGTCCCGCTCGACGCGGTGATGGAGCGCAGTCTCCGGCAGCACTATCTGTTCTCGGCGTTGAGCGACGCGCAGTGGAAGCATCTGCGCCCGCACGTGCGCGGCTTGCAACTCGCGGCCCAGGAGCGGCTCTTCGGACAGGACGATCCCGCCGATGCGTTCTACGTCGTGTGCTCCGGAAGCTTCAAGCTGTTCCGCGAGTCGGCCGCCGGGGTCGAGAAGATCATGCGGCTCATCAAGAGCGGGCAAAGCTTCGCCGAGAGCATCTTGTTCTCCGACCCGCCCCGCTATCCGGTGCACGCCCAGGCGATCTCCGCGAGCCTGCTCGTCGCGGTGCCGCGCGAGACTTACCTCGCGCTGCTGCGCGAGTCCTTCGATACCTGCCGAGCGGTCATGGCGCAGATGGTCTCGCGGATCCACCGGCACTGGGATGAGATCGAGTCCCTGAGCTTGCACAGCAGCCAGGCGCGAGTCGCCCGCTACTTGCTCGACCTCGCTCCGGCCGGATTGCCGGCCGGATCGGCGGGCACCCGCACCGTGAGGCTGCCCAACCGCAAGGCGCTCATCGCCGGTCAACTCGGACTCGCCCCGGAGACGCTCTCGCGGGGACTGCGGGCACTCACCGACCGGCACATCATCGCCATGCGCCGGCACATCGTCGAGATCCTCGACGCGGAGGCGCTCAGCGACTGTGCGTCGCGGTGACCGGCGCGGGCGCGGCGAGCGGCGGAACGTAGCGCAGCCGCCAGGCGCGCCAGTACTCGAGTCCGAGCGCCAGCGTTGCGAGCAGCGTGAGGCCTGCGCCGATCTGGAACGGCCACGCGGCCGCGAGCAGCGCTCCCGCGACCTGCACGGCCGCTCCGAGAAAGAACACGGCGAACGCGAGCATCGCGCGCGACTCGCGCACGAGATCCTGCACCCGCGGCACGCGACCTGCGCCGAGCTTGCCGCCGAAGTGCACGAGCCAGCTCAAGAACGGTACGATCTTGTAGAGTTGGGTCAATCCGAGTCCGGTCAGCCAGGCGACGAGCGCCAACGCGACGACGAGCGGCGCACGCACGCCACCGCCCTGCCACAGGAGCGCCGCGGGGACGAGCAGCGCAAGGCCGGCGAACGCCCCCACGGCAGCCCGATTGTGCAGCTCGATCGCTTTGCGGCGTCGCGCGCGATAGATGCGCACGACGTCGATGAGGTACAGGCTCGCGCCGAGCGCGATGAGCACGATGCCGGCGCTTTGCAGGCCCCCGGCGAACCCCGCGTGCCCATACGAGAGGAGCACGGGGCCCGCGATACCCAGGCCGACGCCGGCCGCGAGTGTCAGGAACACGGCTTCCCCGAGCGCTCCCCTCTCCTCCGGTGCGAGCAGGAACATCGGCAGCAGCTTGTAGCTGACGCCGACCGCGGTCAGCGTGAATCCTCCGGCGAGCCCGCCGATGATATGAGCGGACAGCGCTCCGCCCACCAGGGGCCCGAGCACGTCCGCCGCGGCGCGCACGCGTAGCGCGAGCGCGAAGCACACGCCGAGCGCGAGCGTCGCGGCGAGCGCGGCGAATCCCGCGAGCACGCACCGTGCGGAGAGATTGCGCCGCGCGGCGCTCGCGAGCGGCGGCAAAAGGTCCGCCATGCCGAGCACCGCCGCGAGGAAGACGAGGATGCCGCCCACCGGAAGCAGCGGACCCGGGGCCGTCGCGAACTCGATGAAGCCGGCGAGCAGCACGCCGAGGCCGCATTCGAACGCGACGAGCGCCGCGAGCACCAGACGCTGGCTCGGGAGCGGACGGTTGCTGATCACGGGCACGAACTGGAACAACGCGCCGAAGATGAGCAGCGTCATCCACCCGAGCGTCGTGAGGTGCACGACGGCGAGCGTGGTCGGCGCCAGCACAGGCCGCG
>JBOHZT010000477.1:0-2253 GCA_050738535.1 Steroidobacteraceae bacterium | reverse complement strand
AGCGCGAAGCGCGAGCGCGGCGCAAGCTGCCAGCGGAAGCGCCGCTTCGCACGCGCGGAGCCCATATCAAATCGTTCGCCGGAATTCCAGCTAGCGCGCATTCGCGGCGCTCGTATAATGACCCGTTCTCCGAAGGGTCCCACAGGGCGAGCCAGCATGACGGCGAGAAGACTCGGTAAATCTCGCAACCACCTCGCCGCCGGATCGGGAAGCCTGGAGCTCCCGCTGCGCACGCACACCGAGCACGCGCTCAACGAATACTTCGCGAGCTTGAACGGCCACCGTCCCGCGCGGCTCTACGACTTGGTGCTGCGCGAGGTGGAAGAGCCGCTTTTGAAGGCGGTACTCGACTACACGGAGGGCAATCAGGTCCGCGCAGCGCACATCCTCGGCATCAACCGGGGCACCTTGCGCAAGAAGCTGCGCCTGCTCGGCCTCGCCGGCTGAATGCACGACCCCGCGCCGATCCGTATCCGCCGCGCGCTCCTCTCCGCCTCCGACAAGAGCGGGCTCGTCGAGCTCGCGCGCGTTCTTGCGAGCTTCGGCGTCGAGATCATCTCGACGGGAGCCACCGCGAGGCTGCTCGCCTCGAGCGGCCTCGCGGTGCGCGAGGCATCGGCCTACACCGACTTCCCCGAGATCATGGACGGCCGCGTGAAGACCCTGCATCCGCGGATCCATGGCGGCTTGCTCGGCCGTCGCGGCATCGACGACGCCGTGATGGCGCTCAACGGGATCGAGCCGATCGATCTGCTGGTCGTCAATCTCTATCCCTTCGAGCAGACCCTCGCGCGCCCGGACTGCCGTTACCGCGACGCCGTCGAACAGATCGACATCGGCGGCCCGGCGATGATCCGTGCCGCGGCCAAGAATCACGAGTTCGTCGCGGTCGCGGTCGAGCCGGAGGATTACACCGCCCTCGCCGAGGAGCTCCGCGCGAACGGCGGGGCGACGAGTCTCGCCACCCGTTCCCGCCTCGCCGCGGCGGCCTTCGCGCACACGGCTCGGTACGACGCGCTCATCGCGAGCTACCTCTCGGCCCGGACGCACTCCGGCGCGGCGGGCTTCCCGACCGCGCTGCCGCCCCTATGGATCAAATCGCGCGACCTGCGCTACGGCGAGAATCCGCACCAGCGCGCCGCCCTTTACGCCGATCGCTCCTACCATGGTTCGAGCGTGGCGAGCGCCGAGCCGATCCAGGGCAAGGCACTCTCCTTCAACAACATCAACGACACCGATACCGCCGTCGAGTGCGTGCGTCAGTTCGACGAGCCTGCCTGCGTGCTCGTCAAACACGCAGGCCCCTGCGGCGCCGCCGTCGCCGGCTCCGCGCTCGAGGCCTACGAGGCGGCGTATCGCGCCGACCCCACATCGGCATTCGGGGGCATCATCGCGCTCAATCGAGCGCTCGAGGAGCCGGTCGCGAGCGCCATCCTCGCGCGCCAGTTCGCAGAAGTGATCGCGGCTCCGAGCATCTCGCCCGAGGCCGCGGCGGTACTCGCCGCAAAGCCCGGCATCCGGGTGCTCGCGCTCGGTGATCTGCGAAGCGACGCTGGTGTGCCCAGGCCGCAGGCCGCAAGCGCGCCCGCCGAGGCACTCGAGTACCGCAGCGTGCTGGGGGGACTCCTCGCCCAGACGCGCGACGCGGACCACCTGACCGCGCGCGATCTCACGGTCGCGACCCGCCGCGAGCCGACGCCCGCGGAGCTCGACGATCTGCTCTTCGCGTGGCGCGTCTGCCGGCTCGCCAAGTCGAATGCCATCGTGCTCGCGCGCCAGCGCGCGACCCTCGGGATCGGAGCGGGCCAGACGAGCCGCGTCGAAGCCTGCCGCATCGCGCTGATGAAAGCCGACGAGGAGCGGCACCCGCTCGCCGCAGCCGTGATGGCATCGGACGGATTCTTTCCTTTCCGCGACGGCCTCGATCTCGCCGCCGAGCGGGGTATCCGCGCCGTCATTCAGCCGGGCGGCTCCCGGCGCGACGCGGAAGTGGTGGCGGCGGCGGACGAGCACGGCGTCGCCATGGTGCTCACCGGCATCCGGCATTTCCGGCACTGAGCCGCAGATGGCGCTCGGGAACGAACACGTGACGGGCGCAATCGGAACGCCTCCCGGTACCGGCATGAGGGTACCGGCATGAGGGTACCGGCATGAGGGTGCTGGTCGTCGGTGCGGGCGGCCGCGAGCACGCGCTCGTCTGGAAGCTCGCGCAATCCCGTCGTGTCGATGCGCTGCTCGCGGCGCCGGGCAATG
>JBOHZT010000476.1:0-2254 GCA_050738535.1 Steroidobacteraceae bacterium | reverse complement strand
GCTCGATCGAGCGGGCTTTGCGATCGGCACGGCGGTGCGGGTGGAGGTGCGCCCTGGGCGGCTCGTGATCGAGGCGATCGAGCGCGATCGCCCCGCGAGGCGTCGCAATCGCCGAATGGCCGGGGGCTGAGCCAGGTCACGCATGGCGCGCATCCCGGACGCCGAGCTCGAGCGCTTGAAACACGAGGTCTCCCTCGTGCGCCTCATCGAGGGCCAGGGGCATCGGCTGGTGTCCCAGGGCAAGGATCTGGCCTGCCGTTGCCCCTGGCACGAGGGGGATGAGACCCCGAGCTGCATCGTCACCCCGAAGAGCAATCTCTGGCACTGCTTCGGGTGCGATGCCGCGGCGGGACGGTGATCGACTGGGTGATGCGCTCGCACCGGGTCAGTTTCCGCCATGCCTGCGAGTTGCTTTTGAAACAACATCCCACCTTAGCCGCTCCGGCCGCCGGCAACGGCGCAATCGGTGCCGCACCGAAGCTCTCGCCGGGCAGGCTCCGCCAGGCGCAATCGTTCTCGCTCGAGTCCAACGCCGATCAGGCCGCGAGCGATCAGCGGTTGCTCGGTGAGGTGATCGAGTTTTATCACGAGACGCTGCTCGCCAGTCCCGAGGCGCTGAAATATCTCGAGGCCCGAGGCCTCGGGGACCGGGAACTCATCGAGCACTTCAGGCTCGGCTTTGCCAATCGCACGCTCGCCTACCGGCTGGCGCCAAAACAATATAAGGCGGGTGCCGAGCTGCGCACCGCCCTGCAGCGCATCGGTATCCTGCGCGAGTCCGGCCACGAGCACTTCAACGGCTCGCTCGTGATCCCCGTGATCAACGACGCCGGCGTCGTCACGGAGGTCTACGGCCGCAAGATCCGCGATGACCTGCGCCCCGGCACGCCCTATCACCTGTACCTCCCTGGCCCGCACCGCGGCGTCTGGAACGCCGGTGCTGCGCACGGCAGTCCTGCGGACGGCAGTCCGAAGGAAGTCATCCTGTGCGAGGCGCTCATCGATGCGCTCACTTTTTGGGCAGCCGGCTTCCGAAATGTGACCGCCAGTTATGGCGTAGAGGGCTTTACCGCCGAGCATCTGGCGCTCTTGAAGCACTGCCGCATCGAGCGCGTCTTCATCGCCTACGATCGCGATGAGGCGGGCGACCGTGCCGCTGAGCGGCTCGCCGAGCAGCTGATGACCGAAGGCCTCGAATGCTATCGGGTTCTCTTCCCCCACAGGATGGATGTCAATGAGTATGCGTTGAAGGTGCAGCCGGCCGCGAAGAGCTTAGGTGTGGCGCTGCGCTCGGCGCATTGGATGGGCAAGGGAGCGAGACCGAAAAGCGAACCGCTCTCGAGCCCGGAATCGATCCCGCTCGAGTCGTCGCCGCCGCCGGGTGCAGAGACCACGGCCGACATCGAGTCCACCGCCATCGATCCAACATCAATGGCGACTGCTGCCGCGGCCGTCCCCGTGGAAGCGCCCGCGATGCCGCCCCCCTCGAGGCAGCCGAGCGCCCCTGAGTCGCTCGAGGTCTGCGCCCCGCAGGGGGAGTGCCCCCCGCAGGGGGTGCCGCTGGAGGTGCGTGCTCATGAGGTGTTGATCGCGCTCGGGGATCGGCGCTGGCGCATCCGGGGCCTCTCGCCCGAGATGACCCTCGGGCAGTTGAAGGTGAATCTCCTGGTCTCGCATGGCGAAGCCTTCCATGTTGACACGCTGGACCTGTACATCGCGCGCGCTCGCACGGCCTATCTCAGAGAGGCCGCCGCGGAGCTGGGTCTCCCGGAGGAGACCTTGAAGCGCGATCTCGGGGCGGTGCTCTTGCGGCTCGAAGCGCTGCAAGCGGAAAAACACGAGAGCAAACCCGCCGCGCCGGTCCTGACGATAACGGCGGAGGAGAAAGCCGCCGCCCTGGCGCTGCTCACGGATCCGAATCTCCCGCAGCGGATCGTCGCGGACTTGAGTCTATGCGGCGTGGTCGGAGAGGAGACCAACAAGCTCATCGCCTATCTCGCCTGCCTCTCGCGCAAGCAGGAAAAGCCGCTCGCGGTCGTGGTGCAGTCGACGAGCGCCGCCGGCAAATCCACCTTGATGGAGGCGGTGCTCGCGCTGATGCCTCAGGAGGAGCGGGTGCACTACTCGGCGATGACGGGACAGAGCCTCTTTTACATGGGCGAGATCGGCCTGAAACACAAGATCCTCGCCATTGCCGAGGAGCAAGGGGTCAAGGAGGCCGCTTATGCGCTGAAACTCCTGCAATCTCAAGGAG
>JBOHZT010000475.1:0-2260 GCA_050738535.1 Steroidobacteraceae bacterium | reverse complement strand
GCGAGGACCGCCGCAGCGAACAGCGCGGCATTCACGGCGCCCGCACTGCCGATCGCGAAGGTCGCGACGGGCACGCCGGCCGGCATCTGCGCGATCGAGAGCAGCGAGTCGATGCCGTTGAGCGCCCGGGAGAGGACCGGCACGCCGAGCACCGGCAAGGGGGTTTTGGCCGCCGCCATGCCCGGCAGATGGGCCGCGCCGCCGGCGCCCGCGATGAGCACCTCGAGGCCCCTTTGTTCGGCCGAGCCCGCATAGTCGAACAGCAAGTCCGGAGTCCGGTGCGCCGAGACGACCCGTACCTCGTGCGGGACGGAGAGCCCCGCGAGCGTCTCGGCGGCGTGGCGCAGCGTCTCCCAGTCCGACGCGGACCCCATGATGATGCCGACGAGAGGCTGCATTTTCCTATTGTAGCGTCGCGAGGTGCCGTGCGCTCCGCCCGCTTCAGCTGCGGGTTCCGCGGCCATCTCGAGCACGGACCCGAGCGAGGGCCGTACGGATCGCGTCGGCATCGACCTCTCGCATCAGCCGGCCGATGTACTGCCGCTGGCGCGCGCCGGCGCCGCGGCTCTTGATGCCGCGCGCCGCGCGGATCGCGTCGCTGAGCCGCTCCGGCAGGTCGAGCGCAACGAGGTCGGCATCCTTGAGCGTGATCAGCGTCTCCCCGAGCCGCTGGGCGGCTTCGGCCGCGCGCTTGCGCGCGCTCTTGCTGGGGACGGCGGGCTCGAATGCGAGGGCGTCCTCGGGCGCGGCGCTGTCCTCGCGCGCGGCGGCATGCTCCGGCTCCGGGGCGTTTTCGGGAACGGCCTGTTCCGGCATGGGAAGCTCCAGCGAGGGTCGTATGGGCGGTGTGTGCCGGGACGGGAATCCCGACTGCTACAATCCCCGATTATGCCGCAGGACATCGATGCATCGCGGATCCCGGAGCTCTCGGCCGTCGTGAGCCTCTCCCTCGAGGAGGCGCGCCGATGCGGCGCGACTCAGTGTGAGGCGGAGGCGAGCTTGCAGCGCGGGCTCACCTGCACGGTACGGCTCGGCGAGGTCGACACTGTCGAGTACCAGCGCGACCGCGGCCTCGGCGTGTCCGTCTACTTCGGGAAGCGAAAGGGCTCGGCGAGCACGGCCGATCTGACGGCGCAGGCGGTTCGCGCGACCGTCGAGAAGGCGTGCGCGATCGCCCGATACACCGCGCAGGACGAGGCCGCGGGGCTCGCCGACCCGGCCGATCTCGCTCGGGAGATCCCGGATCTCGATCTCTATCATGCGTGGGATCTCGAGCCCGACCAGGCCGTGGCGCTCGCGCGCGAGTGCGAATCGGCCGGACTCGCGGCCGACGGGCGCGTCAAGAACTCCGAGGGCGCGTCCGTCTCGAGCCAGCGAGGCGTGCGCGTCTATGGCAACTCGCACGACTTTCTCGCCGGTTACGCGAGCACCGCACACACGGTGACCTGCGTGCTCCTCGCCGAGGACGACGGGGGCATGCAGCGCGATTACTGGTACTCCTCGGCGCGCGCTCCCGCGGATCTCGAGCCGGCCGCCGAGATCGGCCGCCGCGCGGGCGAACGGGCTGCCGCCCGCCTCGGCGCGCGCAGGCTCTCGACTCGGCGCGCGCCCGTCGTGTACTCGCCCGACATGGCGCGCAGCCTGGTGCGCAGCTTCCTCGGCGCGATCCGCGGCGGTAGCCAGTACCGCAAATCCTCCTTCCTGCTCGACTCGGCTGGGCAGGCGCTCTTTCCGAGCTTCCTCGAGATCGACGAGCACCCGCACATCGTGAAGGGGCTCGGGAGCAGCCCGTTCGATGATGAGGGCGTCGCCACTCGCGATCGCAGCCTCGTGCGCGGCGGCATCCTGCAGGGCTACGTGCTCGACAGCTACTCGGCCCGCAAGCTCGGTCTCAAGACGACCGGCAATGCCGGCGGCGTGCACAATCTCGACGTGACCGCGAGCGCGCCCGGCAGCGTCCTGCCGCTCGACGCGCTGCTCGCGCGGGCCGGGGACGGCCTGTACGTGACGGAGCTCATGGGCCAGGGCGTCAATCCCGTGACCGGTGATTACTCGCGCGGCGCGAGCGGCTACTGGCTGGAGAAAGGCGTCATCGCCTATCCGGTGCACGAGATCACGATCGCCGGCAATCTTCGCGACATGTACCGGAACATCGTCGCGCTCGGCTCGGATGTGGATGCGCGCGGCTCGATCCGGATCGGCTCGGCGCTCGTCGCCGAGATGATGATCGCCGGGGAGTGAGGCGCGCGGCCCAGCCGCT
>JBOHZT010000474.1:0-2262 GCA_050738535.1 Steroidobacteraceae bacterium | reverse complement strand
AATGCCTCGACGGCATTCACATCTACCGCCACCCGCTGCCGCTCGAGGCGAAGGGCGCGCGCGGCTACCTCGTCGAGTACGCGACCTCGCTGTTCTGGGAGTTCGTGCTCGCCCTGCGGGTGCACCGCCGCCACGGCTTCGACCTGCTGCACGCGTGCAACCCGCCCGACGACATCTTCCTCGTCGGCGCGTTCTTCAAGCTCCTCGGCAAGCGCTTCGTGTTCGATCACCATGATTTGAGCCCCGAGCTCTACGAGGCCAAGTTCGGCCGCCGGGGGCCGCTTTTTCGGCTGCTGCTCCTCGCCGAGCGGCTCACCTTCCTCGCCGCGGACATCTCGATCGCCACCAACGAAAGCTACCGCCGCATCGCCATCACCCGTGGCCGCATGCGCCCGGATCGGGTCTTCGTCGTGCGCTCCGGACCGAGCCTCGAGCGGCTGCGGCTCGTGCCGCCGGTCGAGACGCTGAAGCGCGGGCGCGCCTTCCTGGTCGGGTATGTCGGGGTGATGGGCCAGCAGGAGGGCATCCCTTACCTGATCGAGACGGTGCGCCACATCGTGCACACGATGGGCCGCCAGGACACGCAGTTCGCGCTCGTCGGCGGCGGCCCGGCGCTCGAGGACATGCGGCGCCTCGCCGTCGAGCGCGGCGTCGCCGAATACATGGACTTCCTGGGCCGCGTCCCGGACCGGCAGCTGCTCGAGGTGCTCTCGACCGCGCAAGTTTGCGTCAATCCGGACGAAGCCAATTCGATGAACGACAAATCCACCATGAACAAGATCATGGAGTACATGGCGCTCGGCAAGCCGATCGTGCAGTTCGATCTCACGGAGGGCCGCTTCTCCGCGGGCGCGGCCTCGCTCTACGCGAAGCCGAATCACGCGATCGACATGGCCGAGAAGATCGTGACGCTCCTCGATCATCCCGAGCAGCGCGCCGCGATGGGGCGCATCGGGCGCGAGCGGGTCACCACCCGGCTCGCGTGGAGCTACGAGGCGCCGAAGCTCCTCGCCGCCTACGCCGCGGCGTTCCGGCCGCTCGAGCGGGATGCGCCGTACCCCGCGGCGTCGCGTGAGCCTTCGGGCCGGCGCGTGCCGCAGCACCGCTCGACGCTGCGCCGCTGGCTCGAGGGCGGCTGATCGGAGCTCCCCGTGTCTAGATGGACCACGATGGTGAAGCGCCTCGGCGTCTCGGACCGGCTCATCCGGCGCAATCCGGCGCTCTATCGCCCCGCGCACCACACGCTCGTCCGTGCGCCGCTCGATGCGGGGGCCGAGCGCCGCTGGATCGACGCGCGCCTGAAGCGCGTGCTCGCGGCGGCCGCGAGTACGCCCTACGGCAGAAGCTGCGGGGCGCCGCGGCACCTCGGCGACTGGCCGATCCTCGAGAAGGATGCCGTGCGCGAGGATCCGCGGGCGTTCCTGGCGCGGCGCCGAATCCTCACCGCCTCGGCCTCGACGAGCGGCACGACCGGCACGCCGCTGCTGCTCAGGCGCTCCTTCGCTTCCGTCGCCCACGAGCAGGCGGTACTCGACTGGCTGCTCGAGCGCATCGGGGTCGACCCGCGGCGCTGCCGCGCCGCCGTGCTGCGCGGCGATGACATCAAGGCGCCCGAGGATCGCTCGCCGCCCTACTGGCGGCTCGCGAACGGCGGACGACGGCTCATCTTCTCCTCCAATCATCTCGATCGGCACACCGCGGGCGAATTCATCGCGGCGCTCGAGGGTTTCCGGCCCGAGGTGCTCCTCGTCTATCCGACGGTGCTCGGCTCGCTCGCGGCGCTGATCCTCGAGCAGGACGCGCGGCTGAAAGTACCGCTGACCGTGTGCAGCTCGGAGGTTCTGACCGAGGCGACGCGCGCGATCGCCGAGGCGGCGCTCGGCACGCGGGTGCTCGACTACTACGGACAAGCCGAACGGGCGGCTTTCGCCTATCAAGACGGGACGCGCGGCTACCGGTTCCTGCCCACCTACTCGATCAACGAGCTGCGCAGCATCGATGCCGAGGATGACGGGGACGCCGACGTATATGAGCTCATCGGGACGAGCCTGTGGAATCTCGCGATGCCGCTGGTGCGCTACCGAACCGGGGATCTCATCCGGCTGCGCAAAGGCGCGAATGCCGCGGCGGTCGCCGCGGGGCGCGAGCCTTTCCTCGGGATCCTCGGCCGCAACGGCGACTATCTCATCGCGCCGACGGGCGCGCGGCTCATGGGCATCGACCACATTCCCCGGGACGTGCCGCGCGTCCTGCGTGCGCAGT
>JBOHZT010000473.1:0-2266 GCA_050738535.1 Steroidobacteraceae bacterium | reverse complement strand
GAGCTGCAACTGCCGCGCGTAGTGCCGCAGCAGCCGGTTGCCGATGGAGTGGAACGTGCCCGCCCACGACAGGCGCTGCGCGAGCGCCTGGCTCGCGCCCCCGAGCGTCTCGCCGAGCGCCTCGCGCGCGATCTCCCGCGCGCGTCGGCGCATCTCGAGCGCCGCGCGCCGCGTGAACGTGAGGAGCAGGATCCTCGCCGGATCCACACCATGCATCACGAGGTGCGCCACGCGGTGCGCGAGCGTGTCCGTCTTGCCGGTGCCCGCCCCGGCGACGATCAGCAGCGGCCCTGACTTGAAGCCCTTCTCGGGGAGCGGCTCCCCGTGCGTCACCGCCTTGCGCTGGGCGATGTTGAGCCGCTCGAGATGTGACGCGGTAGACATGGCGCGGAACTATACGAGCTATGAGAGGCGTGTGATATCGATTCGGTTGGGGCGCGGGACGGGCCGCCGTCAGCACTGGCGGCGGCCGGCTGCCAGCCGCGGGCGCGAGCGGGGAGGCTTCAGCTGGAAAAGCCACGCGCATCACGGAACCGGCGGCCCCGCCGCGGTGAACTTTCGGCGTGGACGGGCGTTCGTATTGCTGCAAGGAGCATTCGGACATGCAGGATCTGTCGCAGATTCCGCCGCCGCGGGGCGCAGCGTCCGCCGGCGTCGAGGGCACGGCGTCCCGCGGGGTAGTGCCGGTCGCGAACCTCGTCGAGTTCTTCCGCGACCATCTGCACGGCGCCCTGGTGCGTCAGCACGTCGCCGTCGAGGATCACACGGAGCACTACGTCGTCAATCTGCTCGCGCTCTATGCGCGTTCCGATGCGCTCTACGAGACGACGCCGCAAGGGCGGCGCCTTCCGCCCCTGGTGCAGATGCTGACCGAGGCGCTCGAGGCGCGCACGGCCGGTGACCGGCAGCGCGGCTTGCGGCGGCTCGGTGACGTGTCGCTCTTCGTGGCCGGATGCTTCGCTGGCAGCTTCGCGCGCAAGCTCATCGACATCGACTACCACATCGCGATGGGCGGAGGCGCCTACGGGAGCCTCGCCGAGACGCTCGGGCGGCGCGGCAAACCCGCGCTCGCGCAGATCTTCGCGGAGCTCGCGCAGAAGTTCCAACCCCTCGTCGATGCGCTCAACGAGGTGAGCGAGAGCTCGCACCGCCACAGCGACCGGGACATCCTGCGGCTGTACGAGATATGGCTCGCGACCGGCAGCGAGCGCTGTTATCGCCTTCTGAAGCGCCTCGGCGTGCACCCCACGCCGGCCGCCCGTACGCGGCAGTGATCCTCCGGCAGTTGCAGGATCTACTCGGAGGCATCTACGACGTGAGCATCGCTCACGACGTATACGACTTCCTGGTCACCGACAGGCGCCGGCTGCCGCGCGCGGTGCGCTCGCATCCGACGGACGAGCAGCTCATCGTCGAAGAGAGCGAGCGTGGCGAGGTGGGTATCTCGCTCTATCTCGACCCCGCGCTGCTCGAGCGGCTGCGCCGCGCCGATCCGCTCCTGCGCCTGCACCAGGGCAACGTCGCCGATTACTGGACGGCGCTCGAAGGCGTGAGCCACTTCGTGTATCTCGCCTGGAACTGCGGCCACGACAAGTCCGTCTCGCTCCTCGAGCTCGAGCTGCAAGCGGAGATCGACAAATACGTCGCGAGCTACTGGCTGCTCAAGCGCCAGTTCCCGGAGCACTTCCCCGCGGAGCTCATGAACCTGCTCTTCGAGCGCACTCGCATCGACGCCACGCTCGCCGCGGGGCGCGCCGAGATCTACCGGCGCGCGTCGGGCTACGCGGAAAGGTTTTGCCGGCGGATCGAGCGGGTGCTCCGCGATCGCAAAGAGGGCACCGAGCGCGAGGCGCTCGCCGAGCTGCGGCGCTTCTATCGGCTCACCGACGCGCGCAAGCGCGCGCACATCGAAGCCCACGAGTGAGGAGCCGCCGGGCGCAGGCGGGGCGCACAGGCGGCGCAAGCGCCGCACGCCGCGCAGGTGCCTTTAGGCCTTGCGCTTGGGCGCCTTGCCGGCCTTGGCCGGCAGCTTATCGAGCCGGCGCATCTGTTTGATCCACTCCGAGAGCCCGCGCAGGTTGCGCTTCGTGCGCCGCTCCGGCTCTCCCGCGGACGCGGGCGGCTTGCGTGGCTCGCGGGCCGCCTTCGCATACGGGTCGTAGCCCTTCTCCGGCCGATAGACGGGCCGGGTCTCCTCGAGCGAGAGCGTGACGCGCCGGTGCCCGGGCTCGGGGGGCACGTTCACCCATTCGAGCCGCGCATTGCC
>JBOHZT010000472.1:0-2271 GCA_050738535.1 Steroidobacteraceae bacterium | reverse complement strand
GGCCTCACGGTGCTGTTCGCCATCGCCTCGCTCGGCCTGCCCGGGCTCGGAAACTTCATCGGCGAGTTCCTGGTGCTGCTCGGCACCTTCGCGGTGCGCGAGCCGGTGGCGATCGTCGCCGCGGCGGGTCTCGTGACCTCCGTGATCTACGCGCTCGCGCTGATCGCACGACCCCTGCATGGCGAGCCGCACGAGCGCCGCGCGTTGCGAGATCTCGTGGTTCGGGAGACGGCGGCGCTTGGCGCGCTCGCCGCCGCGATCGTCTGGCTCGGCTTCTACCCACAGCCGCTCATCGACACCGCCACGGCCGCAATCACGAACCTGCAGCGCTCCGCAACGGTCCACCTCACGGCGGCGGAACGCCTGCGATGACCGCCGTCGGCCTGCTCGCCATCCTGCCGCTTTGCGTGCTGGCGGCCGCCGTCGTCGCGGTGATGCTCCTCATCGCGATCCGCCGGCATCACGCCGCGACGGCCGCACTCTCCGTGCTCGCTCTGGCGCTCGCGTTCGCGGCGGTGCCGGTCGCGGCCGAATACACGGGCGCCGTCACGCCGCTGCTCGTCGAGGACGGCTATGCGGTGTTCTTCCAGGGGCTCGTCATCCTCGCCGCGCTCGCGGTCGCCCTGCTCTCCTACGGCTATCTCGAGGACCGCACGACGCTAGCGCGCGAGGAATACTATCTGCTGCTGCTGCTTGCGACGCTCGGTGCCGCGACCCTCGTCGCGAGCAGCCATTTCGCCTCGTTCTTCCTGGCGCTCGAGCTGCTGAGCCTGTCGCTCGTCGGGCTCGTCGCGTACCCCGCGGCGATCGAGCGGCCGATCGAGGCGAGCATCAAGTACCTGATCCTCTCGGGAGTCTCGTCGGCCTTTTTGCTATTCGGGATCGCCCTCATCTACGCTCGGCTCGGCACGCTCTCCTTCGCCGCCGCGCGTCTCGCTGCACACTCGCACGCGCTCCCGCAGGTCTACTGGCTCGCGGGCGTGGCGATGTTCCTGGTCGGCATGGGATTCAAGCTCTCGCTCGTGCCGTTCCATCTGTGGGCGCCCGACGTGTACGAGGGCGCGCCGGCGCCCGTGACGGCTTTCGTCGCGGTGGTTTCCAAGTGCGCCGTGTTCGCGCTCCTGCTGCGCTACTTCCTCGAGTCGGGCGCCTTCGCGGCCGGTCCTCTCATGATCATCCTCACCCTCGTCGCGGTGCTGTCCATGCTCGTGGGCAATCTGCTCGCGCTCCTGCAGCGCAACGTCAAGCGCATCCTCGCCTATTCCTCGATCGCCCATCTCGGGTATGCGCTCGTGGCGTTTCTCTCGGGCACCGCGTTCGCGGTGGAAGCGGTGAGCGTGTATCTCGTCGCCTATGCCGTGATGACGCTCGGCGCCTTCGGGGTGATCACGCTCCTTTCGCGGCCGGACGGCTCGCGTCCCGATGCAGCCGCACCGGCGCTCGAGCGGGACCTCGATGACCTCGCCGAGTATCGCGGCCTGTTTCGTTCGCATCCGTGGTTCGCGCTCGCCTTCACCGCCATGCTGCTCTCGCTCGCCGGCATCCCGCTCACGATGGGATTCATCGCGAAGTTCTATGCCGTGGGATCGGGCGTCGCGGGCAAGCTCCCCGCGGCGGTCGCCGCGCTCGTCATCGGCAGCATCATCGGGCTCTTCTACTATCTGCGGATCATCGTCACGATGGTGCAGACGGCGCCCGCGCAGGCCGGTCCGCCGGAGCCTCTCGCTCCTCGGGCTCGCTGCCCACGAGCGCCGCGGCTCGGCAGCGCCGTGCTCGCAGTTCTCGCCGCGCTTCTCATCTGGCTCGGCGTCTATCCTTCGCCGCTCGTCGGCTTGATCCGCGCGACCACGGTCACGCTCGCCACCGGCCGCCGCGCGAGCGCGATCTCGGATCGCAGCCGGGGATCACCGCGGTTCGGCGGTACGGCAGCTCTCGTAGAGGAACCAGGTCCGTCGTTCCGCCTCGTCGATCCAGACCTCGAGCAGACTCGTCGTTGCCACGTCGTCGTGCTCCTCACAGGTCGCGTGGGCCTCACGCAGGCTCACGGTGAGCTGCCGGTTGTCCTCCACTAGCTCGGCGAACATGTCGCGGGGCGTCACGTGGTCGGCGTCGTTGTCGCGGATCCTGCGCAACCGGTCGATCTGCCCGATGGAATGGATCGTGGTCCCGCCGATCTTGCGCACGCGCTCGGCGATCGGATCCGTGATCGCATAGAGCTGGTCGCCGTGCTCGTCGAGCAAGAGGTGGTAATCGCGAAAATGCGACCCCCAC
>JBOHZT010000471.1:0-2272 GCA_050738535.1 Steroidobacteraceae bacterium | reverse complement strand
CGTTGAAAGGCTCGTCGCCGTACTTCTCGTCTCCCGCGACCGGGTGACCGGCATGCGCGGCGTGGACGCGGATCTGGTGAGTCCGGCCGGTGTGCAGCTGCACCTCGACGAGCGTTGCGCGCTGCGCGCGGGCGCCAGCGCCGCTCGAGCCGTTGCCGCCGAAGAACTGCACGGGCCGGAACTCGCTCGCCGAAGGCTTGCCCTCCGCATGCACCTTCACGGTGCGCTCACCGTGCACCCGCAGGTCCGTGCGCAGCGGGGCCTCGATGCGCTTGCGGCCGAAGCGCCAGTGTCCCTCGAGCAAGGCGAGGTAACGCTTCTCGAAGCGGCCCTCGCGTAGCAGCGCGTGAAGCGTGCGCAACACGCTCGGCTTGCGGGCCACGATCAGGCAGCCGCTCGTCGCCCGGTCCAGGCGATGGACGAGCTCGAGCGCCTCACCGGGCCGCGAGGCGCGCAGCGCCTCAATCAGGCCGAACGAAAGGCCGCTGCCGCCGTGCACGGCAAGCCCGGCGGGCTTGTCGAGCACGATGAGCCGCTCATCCTCGTACACGATCGCCCGCTCCAGCGCTTGCGACAGCCGTTCCGGCGGACGGCTCGGGTCCGGCGCAGCTTCCACCCGCAGCGGCGGCACCCGCACGCGATCACCGCTCGCCAGCCGCTGGCTGGGCCCCGTCCGGTGGCCGTTCACCCGCACCTCGCCCTTGCGGACCAGGCGGTAGACATGGCTACGCGGGACACCGCCGAGCAGCTGTATCAAGAAGTTATCGAGCCGCTGGCCGGCGCGCTCCGCGTCGACCTCCACGAGCCGGACCGCCGCGCGCCCCTCCCGCTCGGGCTGTAGCGTCACGGCGATCTTCCCGGGGCGAACCATTCTCTTCGACGTAAGGTATTGTTTCTAAAGTGGTACAAAAGCTATACTCGCGCGCGTCATCCGCTTGAGGATGATCCATGGCCGGCGGCTCACGCCGCAGCCGCACGAAAAGGGCTCCGCGTGCATGGGGCTACACGCATGAGTGCGTGCGCCCATTATCACGGATGCACATCAGTTGGTCCTCGGTATTCGAGGCCATCGCGTTTGGGCCGATGAGGCAGCAGCGCCGTCAGCCTCGCACTCCGCGAGGACCTCGAGGCGCGCCGTCGGTTGAGTAACAAGAGGCTTTCGGCGCACCGCCCACGGTGGGCGGGTCACGGGGAACGTTCATGAACGTCGATCTTCGAGCGCCTGGGTACCTTTGTATGTGGCCGCGCATGCGGCCTCCCGACGTCACCCCGTCGACCCCACTACTGTCAGTAGGGCCGCATGAAAAGAATGCTCGTCAATGCCATCCAGCAGGAAGAACTGCGGGTTGCTCTGGTTGATGGCCAGAAACTTTACGATCTGAGCATAGAGCTCCCCTCGCGGGAGCAAAAGAAGGCGAACGTCTACAAGGGACGGATCTCCCGCGTCGAACCGTCGCTCGAAGCTTGTTTCGTCGATTACGGCGCCCAGCGCCACGGGTTCCTCCCCCTGAAGGAGGTTTCCAAGGAGCTCTTCTTGAAGGCGCCGCAGGGAGGCGGAGGACGGCTCAACATCCGCGAGCTCCTCACCGAGGGCCAGGAGCTGCTGGTCCAAGTGGAGAAGGAGGAGCGCGGCAACAAGGGCGCGGCGCTCACGACCTTCATCAGCCTCGCCGGGCGCTTCCTCGTCCTCATGCCGAACAATCCGCGCGCGGGCGGGGTCTCGCGCCGCATTGAGGGCGAGGACCGCGACCAGATGCGCGAGATCATGAACCAGCTCTCGATCCCCGAGGGCATGGGTGCCATCGTCCGCACCGCGGGCGTCGGGCGCTCCGTCGAGGAGCTGCAATGGGACCTCGACAACCTGCGCGCCCAGTGGGTCGAGATTGCGGCCGCCGCCAACGACCGTCCCGCGCCGTTCTTGGTCTACCGTGAGAGCGACGCGGTGACCCGGGCGATGCGCGATTACCTCTCGGACGACGTGGGCGAGGTCCTCGTGGACGACTCGGCTGCGTTCCAGAAGGCCGAGGAGTACATGCAGCGCTTCATGCCTTCGGAGGCCCAGCGGCGCCTCAAGCGCTACACCGACGACGTCGCCCTATTCACGCGCTTCCAGATCGAGAGCCAGATCGAATCGGCGTATGCCCACAAGGTCCAGCTCCCGTCAGGCGGCAGCATCGTGATCGACTACACCGAGGCGCTCGTCTCGATCGACATCAACTCCGCGCGCGCGACGCGCGGCAGCGATATCGAAGCCACCGCGCTCAACACCAAT
>JBOHZT010000470.1:0-2299 GCA_050738535.1 Steroidobacteraceae bacterium | reverse complement strand
AGCCCCGCCGCCAGCCGCTGTCGCTGCGCCGGCCCCGGCCCCCGCCGCGGCCCCCGGCCGATTCGGCAGCACGGTGATGGTGCGCGCCGGCAGGCTCACTTCCTCGGCCCGGTTGCTCGACGTGTCCCACCATCTGAGCTCGAGCGCGGGCAGCGTGAAGCGCCCCGGCGCGCTCGCGATCAGCGCGATGCTTTGCTCGCGGCGCCCGATCAGCGTGTTGCCGCGATCGGAGTCGGCGAGCTTCGGTCCATCCGGATAGGCCTTCAGTCCCTGAGGCACGGCCAGGAGCGCGGTGAGATCCGGCAGCTGCTCGGCCGAGAGGTCGTTCGCTTCGATCACCATATCGAGGCTCAGCGCATCGCCGACGTGAGCCTGGAGCGACGGCGGATCCCATTTGCTGGTGAGCGTCACGCTGCGCGCCGGCACCCAGTAGCTCGCGAGGGCCTTGGCGGGCCGTGGCCGTACGTGCAGTACGATCGACGCGCCGTGCACCACGAGCGGCTGGACCGAGATCATCGCCCCGTATCCGTAAGGCGAGCCGCCCAGCGCCCCGCCCGGATGATAGAGCGCGTTCGGGCGGCCGGCCGACATCAACACCTGCGCGGAGAGCACCGCCCCGGAGATGCTCACCTTGCCGCTGCGCTGCGGAAAGGCGAGGTACTCCCGCGTCAGCACGTCGTAAGAGCGGCCGTCCCGAAAGACCGTCTCGCGGTCGTCCGGGCCGACCTGCTGGATCTGCACGTCCGTGCTCGACGGCAGATCGAGGTCGGCGTGATAGAGCGCGCGGGCGCTGAAGAGCCGCACCGTGACCCGGGTGGCCGCCTGCACGTAAGGGTTCTGCGGGCTCGCCTGCGCCTCGATGAACACCTTGGGCAGCGCGCGCGCGGCATGCGCGGACACGCCACACAGCGGCAAGAGCACGAGGCCGACGAGCGCGAAGGTCGACCTGCGCAGCTGGCTCATGAGCGCCTCACGGACTCCCGCCCTGCGAGGGCTGCTGCTCGTTCTGCTCGCGCTCGATGTGCTCGATCAGGAATTTGCGCCGCAGGAGCCCACCCGGGTCGTCGGGAATGCGGCGCAGCCACTGCTCGAGCGCGAGCGTCTGCTCGGAGACGGGCGGCGGCTTCGGATGCTCCTGCGGCTTCGCCCCGCGCACGAGCAGCGCGGAGGACTGCCCGCGCTCGTTGCCCGTGCCGGCCGCTCGGGACTGCGAGCCGCGCTGCTTCCCGGAGCCGGACGGGGATTGCGCGCCCTCGCCCTGCTGCGAGCCCTGCGCTCCGGACTGCGCGCCGTGATGCGCCTCGCGGGCGAGCTGCGCGGCGAGCTCGGCGTCTTGCTGCGCCTGCTGAGCATTGCTTCGTCCGGAAGAGTTGCCGGAAGAGCCGGTGTTCCCCGCGGCCTGCGCGCCCGCGCTGCCCGATCGCGATTGCCCGCCGCTTTGCGCCTGCCCCCCCTGCGAGCCTGCGCTCTTCGAGCCGCCGCCCTGCGGGCTCGCGCCGCGCTGGCCGGCATTGCCCTGCCTCGAGCCGGAGCGGCCCTTGCCGTTCGCACCGCCGGCGCCCGACTGCCGCTGCAGCGCACGCGCGACGAGATCGCGATTGTGGCGGGCGTCCTTGTCGCCGGGCGCGCGAGCGAGCGCCGCGTCGTATGCCGCGAGCGCCGCGCGCAGCTTTCCGGCGCGGGCGAGCGCGTTGCCGCGGTTGTACTCGGAGCCGGCGTCGCGCAGCGACTCGAGGAGCTTGGCGGCCTGCGCATAGCGTCCCGCCTTCAGCTCCGCATAGGCCCGCCGCCGCGGATCTTTGAAAAGCGGCGCGGCCTGCTCCGGATGTCCGGCATCGAGCAGCCGCTCGGCGCGCTGCGGCTGCGTCGCCCACAGGCGCGACCAGAAGCTCGCGCCGGTGTCCGCACGAGCACCGGCGCCCGCAAGGCCGAGCACCAGCGCGCCTGCGATCGTGACCGCGATGCTGCTCCTCATGACTACACCCATCCTTTGCGCGCGAAGAGCGCGACCAGCAGCAGGAGCGGCGGCAGCAGCCACACCCCGTCGTTGCGCCAGCTCTCCACGTGCGCGCCGCTCAGCGTGAAGCCGCGGCCGAGCGAGCGCGAGCGCTCGGCATGCAGCGCGGTGATGAGCCCGGGAATGTCATCCACCGTGACGAAGCGTCCCCCGCCGGCCGCCGCGAGCCGCTCGAGCTCACGAGTGCGCAAGCGGCTCACGAGAATCTTGCCGTGCGGGCCGCGGACGAACTCGCCGCTCGCAGCGCGCTCCGGCGCGCCGCTCGCGGTGCCGATGCCGACC
>JBOHZT010000469.1:0-2334 GCA_050738535.1 Steroidobacteraceae bacterium | reverse complement strand
CTGCCACAAGGCGGCGCAGTACACGGGCGCTACGGTGGTGGCGGCAATTGGAGATGTATCAATTCTACGCGCGAGTCCCGCAAGTGGGTACCCCGGGATGTTCGACCGGACCGGCATCACGGCCGGGACCTTGGATCCTGCAGCTAGGTGGCGCAGCGAGAATCACCCCAATTGCCCGCCATCGTCAAGAAGCCGCTCGAGATAACGGGCAATCTGATCGATCTCGAGATTGACCCGGGTGCCGATGCGTAGTGCGCCGAGGGTCGTCACGGCCCGGGTGTGGGGGATGAGATTGATGCCGAACGTCGCGCCTACCACCTCGTTGACCGTCAGACTCACGCCGTCGATCGCGACCGAGCCTTTGCGGGCGATGTAGCGGGAAAGGCCGGCGGGCGCAGAAATCTCGATTCGCGTCGAGCGCGCGTCGCCGCTGACCGCGGTGATCTCGCCGATGCCATCAACGTGTCCGGAGACCAGATGGCCGCCGAGCGGATCGCCCGCTCTGAGCGAGGGCTCCAGGTTGACCGGGGAGCCAAGTTTCAAATCGCCAAGCGTCGTCAACGAGAGGGTCTCCCGCGAGACGTCGGCAGCGAACACCCGATCTTTTAGCTCCACTGCCGTCAGACAACAACCCTGTACGCAAATGCTGTCGCCAACGCTGATTCCAGACGGGTCGAATCGATCAAAGGCGATCAGCAGGCGGACATCACCGCCGCGTGCTTCCCGACTCACCAGCCGGCCGACGTCTTGAACGATGCCCGTGAACATTCTCTGGACTCCTCCCGTTGTCGTGAGACTGACTTGCTAAAGCTGCTGCGGCGGATGCCGAGGCCGGAAGCGCAGCCTCACGTCCTCCCCGATCTGGCGGTTCTCGACGACGGTGAAATGGGGCGCGTCCTGCAGGTTCCGCAGCTCGCTCATCTCGACCAATGGCCGTGCCTGCGGGCCGAGCAGTTTCGGTGCGACATAGATGATCAGCTCGTCGACGAGCGCCTGTTGCAGGAGTGCGCCGGCGAGCCGGGCTCCCGCCTCGACCCACAGCTCATTGACCTCGCGCCGACCGAGCCGGTCGAGCACGTCGGGCAGGCTCAGTCGGCTCGCCTGCGCGCCCACGCCTATCCCTGTGCCCGTGCGCGCGCACGTCCCCACGACCGTGCCCGGCACAGTGCGGTGGTCCGAGGCGGGGACTTCCTCGAAGGCCGCACCGCGCTGCGCGAGCCGGCCGCGCCGGGCGGCGAGCTCGCCTTCATCCTCGCCCTGGTTTGCGACGGTCATGATCAGGACGGGACCTCCGGTCGCCAGCATCCGGGCGCCTGGCGGAGTCTGCAAGCGAGCGTCGATGACTGCGCGCAGGGGTTGGAGACGCGGACCTCCGGAAGGTGGATCCGGCAACCGCACGTCCAGCCGCGGGTCGTCCACTAGCACCGTACCGATTCCCGTGAGGATCGCCGAGCTGCGCGCGCGCCAGTGCTGTACGTCCTCGCGAGCAGCCGGGCCGGTAATCCACTGGCTCGCGCCGCTGGCGAGTGCGGTGCGGCCGTCCAGGCTCATCGCCAGCTTCACCCTCACCCAGGGCCGGCCGCAGCGCATGCGTTTCAGGAATCCGGGATTGATCTCCGCGGCTTCGGCTGTCATGAGGCCGGACTCGACGGCCACTCCGACCCGTCGCAATGCCTCCGCCCCCGAGCCCTTCACTCGCGGATTGGGGTCCTCCAACGCAAAAATGACTCGCGCCACCCGCGCAGCAATCAGTGCGTCAACACACGGAGGGGTGCGTCCATGATGGCTGCACGGCTCCAATGTAACGTAAGCAGTCGCGCCGGCCGCCTTGGGACCGGCGCTACGCAAGGCATTGACTTCCGCGTGCGGCTCGCCTGCGCGCTCGTGCCAGCCTTCGCCAACGATATCTTCGGCTTGCGCGATGACGCACCCGACTCGGGGATTCGGCTGCGTCGTCTCGAGGCCACGCTCGGCGAGCACGAGCGCGCGAGTCATCGCCCGCCGGTCGAAGTCAGTGAACACGGGTCGATGACCTCGATGCGAGCGGGCGCCAGCGCCGGCTCAATTGCGCCCCTCCCCGGGCTTTTCCGGCTCCGGCGACAGCAGGGAAAGCTGATCGCGATCCTGCGCCGGCTGCCGTTTCGCGGGGCGCTTCGGCTCCCGCTCGCGCGGCTTTCCTTCGCGCTGGCCGCGCAGCCTGCGGATCTCCTCGTGGAAGGCTTCGACATCCTCGAAGTGCCGGTAGACGGATGCGAAGCGCACATAGGCCACTTCGTCGAGCTGGCGCAGCTCCTCCATGACGAGCTCGCCGACCTCTCGCGACGGCACCTCCCG
>JBOHZT010000468.1:0-2346 GCA_050738535.1 Steroidobacteraceae bacterium | reverse complement strand
CGGGTACACCGGCCGCGTGAGGGCCGGCGGCCGCGTGCGGCGCCTCGGGGTGGGGCCACCAGGCGCCGAGCGAGAAGCTGCGGCCGCCCGGACCGCTGCAGGCGCACGTCGCGCCGAGGATCACCCCGCACAGCGCGAGGGCGCGCACGAGGGTCGCGAGAGGGATCGGGCGGCGCTTGAGTGGCACGGGCTTCAGCCGAGAAGCGGCGGAGTCTCAATCGTAGTCGACTGCTCGTCGAGGTCTGTGATGTAGCTCTCCCAATGGCGAGCCTCGCCGAACCAGGGGAACGCCCGCGGGAAGGCCGGGTCGCGCCACCGCTCGGCCACCCAGCCGGCGTGGTGCAGCATTCGCAGGGCTCGCAGCGGCTCGATCAGCCGCACCTCGCGGAAATCGAACTCGGCGAACTGCTCGTAGCCCTCCATGATCTCGCCCCATTGCCGCCGCTGCTCCCCCGGGGGGCCGGAGAGGAGCATCCACAGGTCCTGCACCCGCGGGCCCATCATGCAGTCGTCGAGATCCACGAACAGCGGCCCCTGGTCGGTCCACAGCAGGTTGCCGAGATGGCAGTCCCCGTGGATCCTGGAAGCGGTGATCCGGCCCGCCTCCTGCATCCCCGTCTCGATGTGCGCGAGGAGCCGCGCCGAGGTCTCGGCATAGCGCTCGATGAGCCCCTCGGGCAGGAGGCTGCCCGAGAGCACGGCGGCCCGCGCCTGCCGTCCGAGGCGCTCGACGCTGAGCGGCGGTCGATGACGAAACGGCCGCACCGCACCCAAGCGATGCAGGCGTGCCAGGGCCCGGCCGAGCATGGCCCGGGCCTCCGGACGGTCGAGCTCCGGGGGCCTGCCGCGCAGGAACGGGAAGACCGCGAACCGGAACTCGCGGTGCCGCAGGAGCGTGCGCCCGTCGATGGCAAGCGGCGCCGCGACGGGCAGCTCCGCCGCGGCGAGCTCGACCGCGAGCTCGTGCTCCTCCTCGATCTGAGCGTCGGTCCAGCGCCCGGCCCGGTAGAACTTGAGCACCAGCATGCCCCGGGTGCGCTCGCCCACCTGGTAGACCCGATTCTCGTAGCTGTTGAGCGCGAGCAGCCGCCCGTCCGCCTCGAAGCCCGCCGAGGCGACCGCGTCGAGCACGGCCTCGGGAGACAGCCCGGCGAACGGACGCGCAGCGGCCGCACTGTCGCCGGCCGGCTTCGTGGTGCGAATCCTTACATTACCCGTCCGTTTGATTATGATCGTGCCTCCGAGAATCCCATCCCCTCTTCGAGGAGCCCGACGATCCCATGAGCCACGGCACCCTGCTCGTCACCGGCGGAGCCGGCTACATCGGCAGCCACGTGGTGCTGCAGCTCACCGCGCGCGGGGAGCAGGTCGTCGTGGTCGACAATCTCTCCCGCGGCTTTCGTCAAGCCGTGCGCGACGTGCCGCTCGTCGTCGCCGACGTGGGCGACCGCGAGGCCATGCTGCGCGTGCTGCGCGAGCACCGGGTCGAGACCGTCCTGCACTTCGCCGCACACACGATCGTCCCGGAATCGGTTCGCGAGCCGCTCACGTATTACGGCAACAACACCTGCGCGACACGCAGTCTGCTGCAGTGCTGTCTCGAGTCCGGCGTGCGCCACGTCGTGTTCTCCTCCACGGCGGCAGTGTACGGCACCCCGGCGGGCGGGGAGGCCGAGGAGTCCACCCCGACCGCGCCGATCAACCCCTACGGCACCTCGAAGCTCATGTCCGAGTGGATGCTCCGGGACGCGGCCGCGGCGAGCGCGCTCGAGTACGTGGCACTGCGCTACTTCAACGTGGCGGGCTCGGACACGGCTGGGCGCATCGGCCAGTCGACCAAGAACGCCACGCTCCTGATCAAGGTCGCCTGCGAGGTCGCCACCGGAAAGCGGCCCCACATCAGCATCTTCGGCACGGATTACCCGACGCCGGACGGCACGGGCATCCGCGACTACATCCACGTCGAGGACCTCGCGCGGGCCCATCTCGATGCGCTCGACTACCTGCGCCGCGCGGGCGAGTCGCGCGTGCTCAACTGCGGCTATGGCCACGGTTACAGCGTCCGCGAAGTGCTGGCGAGCGTCGAGCGCGTCAGCGGCCGGCGGCTCGAAGTCCGCGAGGAGCCGCGGCGCGCAGGCGATCCGACGGTGCTCGTCGCGCGCGCCGAGCAGATCCGCCAGTGCCTGGGATGGCAGCCGCGCCTCGACGACCTCGACACGATCGTGCGCTCATCGCTCGCATGGGAGCAGCATCTCGCGCTGCGTCCCTGGTAGAGTGGCGGCGCTGTGGCGCGCGAAGCGCTGCGGCGTCGGCGCGGCCGCGCGGGGCGGCCGCGAGGACGGACTC
>JBOHZT010000467.1:0-2347 GCA_050738535.1 Steroidobacteraceae bacterium | reverse complement strand
GCGCCGGCCCCCAACGTCCGCGGACCGGCAAGAGCGCGCGCAGCAGGCCGCGGCTAAACGCGCGACGGAAGCCATCCGGACCGCAGGCGCAGGCGCACGCGTGCGCCGCGCCGCCAAGACGAAGCCGGCCCAATCCAAGCCGAAGTCGAAGTCAGCCGCGCCCCGGCGGACACGGTCAGGGTGACCAACTACCGTCACGCCTTTCATGCCGGCAATTTCGCCGACCTTCACAAGCACACGGCGCTCGTCGCGCTACTCGAGGCCCTGCAGCGCAAGGAAAAGGGCTTCCTCTATCTCGACACTCACGCGGGCCGCGGCGCGTACGACCTGGCAAGATCGCCCGAGGGGCGCACGACCGCCCCCGCGCTGGACCGCATCCTCGCCGGCGGCGAGACCCCCTCCGAGCTCGCGCGCTACGCACGCGCGATCGCGGAGTGGCGCAAGCTCTCCGCCAACGCCCGCGGGTACGCCGGCTCGCCGGTCATCGCAGCGAGCGTACTCCGTTTCCAGGACCGCGCCGTTCTGATCGAGCGCGAGCCCGAGGAAGCCCAGGCGCTCCAAGCCGCGCTGACACCGCGCTCCGGGGTTTCGGTGGTCGAGGCCGACGGACTCGAGCGGCTGCGGGCCTACTTGCCGCCGCCCGAGCGCCGCGGCCTCACGCTCATCGATCCGCCCTACGAGGCCGAGGGAGAACTCCAACGAGTCGAGAGCGCCGTCGCCGAAGCGCTCCGCCGCTTCGCGACCGGCGTCGTGGCGGTGTGGTACCCCATCAAGCAGGCGAGCGATACGGCGCAATGGCACGCGCGCATGCGGCAGCGCCTCGCTCACGAGATCCTGCTGAGCGAGCTGTGGATCCACCCCTGCGACTCGCGCGTGGCGCTCAACGGCTCCGGCCTGCTCATCGTCAATCCTCCCTACCGGATCGGCGAGCGCATGCGAGCCTGGCTTCCCGCGCTGCTCGCGGCGCTCGACGCGCAGCGCTCGGGAGGCACGCGCGTGGAGATGCTCGTTTGAGGCCTTCGGCGGCGGCCCCATCCCTGTGCCTGGGGAGCGTGTCGCGCGGCACAGGTTGAGGATCTACACTCGCGCGAGCGCGATCCGGAGAGCCCTTTGAGCGAGTCGTCGAGCAAGGCGCCGAGCGAGACGCTCGATCAGTACGGCGTGATCGGCCATCCGGTCGAGCACAGCTGGTCGCCGTTCATCCATGGCCAGTTCGCCCGCCAGACCGGCCAGGCGCTCGCCTACCGGCTGCACGACGTGCCGCCGGAGCGCTTCCGGGTGCATGTGGCGGACTTCGCCGAGCATGGCGGCCGCGGGCTCAACGTCACGGTTCCCCACAAGCTCGCGGCAGCTCGGCTTTCGAGCGAGCTCACGGGCCGCGCGCAGCGCGCCGGCGCCGTCAATACCTTGGTGCTCGAGGCGGACCGCATCCTCGGCGACAACACCGACGGGGCCGGCCTCGTGAGAGACCTCGTGAGCAACCTCGGCCTCGAGCTCGCCGATCGCCGCATCCTCATCGCCGGCGCCGGCGGGGCCGCGCGCGGCGTGCTCTCCCCTCTCCTGGCCCTCGGTCCGGCCCAAATCCTCGTCGCCGCGCGCGTCGCCGCGCGCGCCCGCAGTCTCGTCGACGAATTCGCCGTGCCCGGACACAAGCTCGCCGGCTGCGGCTTCGAGGAGCTGCCGCGCGAGCGCTTCGACCTGGTGCTCAACGCCACGTCGGCGAGCCTGAACGGACAGGTGCCCGCGCTTTCGCAAGCCGTGATCGGCCCGGCGACGCTGTGCTACGACATGGCCTATGCGCGCACGGACACGGCGTTCGTCCGCTGGGCCCGCGAGCGCGGCTGCGAGCGCGCCGTCCAGGGCTGGGGCATGCTCGTCGAGCAGGCGGCCGAGTCGTTCCAGCTCTGGCGCGGCATCCGGCCCGACACCGCGCCGGTGCTCGCGCAGCTCACCGCCGGCAGGCGCGGCTCGGGCGGTGGGGGCGGTGGGGGCGGTGCGGGCGGTGCGGGCGCGGCTCGGGCCACACGCGCTTAGCGGCGGGCGCGCCAGCACCCCGGCCGCTGGCCGGCAGCGCGCCGCTAGCGCATCGTGACGAGCTCTTCGGCCGAGGTCGGGTGGATCGCGACCGTATCGTCGAAATCGCGCTTCGTGGCGCCCATCCTCACGGCCACCGCGAATCCCTGCAGCATCTCGTCGGCGCCCTCGCCGATCACGTGCACTCCCACGACGCGCTCCTCCGGGCCGGCGGTGACGAGCTTCATCTGCGCCCGCGGCTTGCGCGTCGTCAGCTGGTGATAGAGCGGCACGAAGCCCGACCGGTAGACCTTCACCTGCCCATCGCCGTAGG
>JBOHZT010000466.1:0-2361 GCA_050738535.1 Steroidobacteraceae bacterium | reverse complement strand
GCATGCCCAAGACTGCGCAGCAGGAGGAGCCGTGCGCGGTGGCGATCACGCGGCATCTGGCGCAGCTGGCGTTCCGGCGGCCGGTGACGCAGCAGGACCTGGATACGCTGCTGCCGTTCTACGAGCAAGGCGCCAAGGAGGGCGGGTTCAACGAGGGGATCGAGCATGTGGTGGCGGCGATCCTGGCGACGCCGGACTTTCTGTATCGCACGATCCTGCCGACGCGCAATGCCGAGGGCGGGCAGCTGCACCGGCTGAGCGACCTCGAGCTGGCCTCGCGGCTGTCGTTCTTCCTGTGGGACCAGGGGCCGGACGAGGAGCTGCTGAGCCTGGCGACGGCCGGCAAGCTCACCGATCAGAAGGTGCTCGATGGGCAGGTGAGGCGCATGCTGCAGGACCCGCGCGCGCACTCGCTGGTGGATGACTTTGCCTTTCACTGGCTGGACTTCGACAAGCTCGGCTCGGTGGTGCCCGATCGCGCCCTGTTCCCGGATTACACCCCGGCGATCGGGCAGGAGTTCGTGACCGAGGCGAAGCTGTTTTTGGGGAGCATTCTGCTGCAGAACCGGAGCGTGCTGGGGCTGCTGGATGCGAACTACACGTACCTGAACCAGCAGCTGGCGAAGCACTACGGCATTGCCGGGGTGTACGGGAGCCAGTTCCGGCGGGTGGTGCTTACGAACCCGGTGCGCTGGGGGCTGCTGGGCAAGGGGATCATGCTGATGGAGACCTCCTACGCGACGCGCACCTCCCCGGTGCGGCGCGGGGCGTGGATTTTGGACAAGCTGATGGGGACGCCGCCGGCGCAGCCCCCGCCGAACGTGAACATGAACCTGGACCAGAAGCCGGGGCAGCAGGCGACGACGGTGCGCGCGCGGCTGGAGGAGCACCGGGCGAACCCGAGCTGCAGCCAGTGTCACGGGGTGATCGATCCGTATGGGCTGTCGCTGGAGAACTTCAACGCGACGGGGATGTGGCGCACGTTCGATCACGCGGCCAACGAGCCGATCGACACGGTCTCCACGCTCCCGGGGGGCAAGGAGCTGACCGGGGTGGTGAGCCTGCGCAAGAAGCTGACGAGCCGGCCCGAGCAGTTCGTCACGGCGATGACGGAGAAGCTGATGATGTATGCGCTGGGCCGTCAAGACCAGTATTACGACATGCCGCAGGTGCGCGCGATCGTGCGGCAGGCGCGCCAGCACGACTACCGGTTCGACTCGATCGTCCTGGGGATCGTCGACAGCCCCGATTTCCGCATGCAGGCCGAGCCGAAGTCGGCCAAGCCTGCCGGCTTGAAGGTCGCCTCTACCACCGGTCCGAAAGATTCCCTGAGCCGTTGAAGGGTAAGGAGTCCGCGATGTTCATCACCAAGAAGCATCTCTCCCGCCGCGCCACCTTGAAGGGCATGGGCGTCGCCCTCGGACTGCCGCTTCTCGATGCCATGATTCCGGCGGGAACCGCGCTCGCGAAGACCGCGGCCGCACCGAAAATGCGCGCCGGGTTCTTCTACCTGCCGCACGGGGCGATCATGAACAACACCCCGTACGGCAAGCAGATGGATCACTGGATGCCGAGCGGCACGGGTTCGACGTTCAAGTTGAGCCCCACGCTCGCTTCGCTCGAGAAGTACAAGCACCTCGTGACCTCTTACGGGGGCCTGCAGGACCTCGCGAGCCTCGACTCCGTCCACGTGCTCGTGCCGGCCGCCTGGCTGAGCGGGGTGCATCCGAACACCGCATCGGCCTCTCCGGACATGGCGATCACGCTCGATCAGGCGGTCGCCAAGCACATCGGACAGGACACTCCGCTCCCGAGTCTGCAGGTCGCCGCGGAGACCACCATCCAGACGGCGGCTTGCGGCGCGGGCAGCGGCTGCTACTACAGCTCGACGCTCTCGTTCCGCGATGCGCACACGCCGCTGCCGTACGAGTACAACCCGCGCAAGGTGTTCATCGAGCTCTTCGGTGAGGGCGACACCGCACAGGCACGGACGGCCATCGCCCAGCAGACCTCGAGCCTGCTCGACCTCATCTCCGAGCGCACGAAGCTGATGCAGCGCAAGCTCGGTCCGGGGGATCGCGCGGTGCTCAGCAACTATCTCGATACGGTGCGGGAGATCGAGCGGCGCATCCAGAAGCAGGAGGAGCACAAGCTCAAGAACCTCGTGCTGCCCAACGCCCCGGTCGGCGTGGACGACCAGTTCAACAAGCAGGTCGATCTCATGTTCGATCTGATCGCGCTCGCCTATCAGGCGGACATTACGCGGGTGGTGGGCTACTTCATGGTCTCCGAGGGCACCAACCGGACGTACAACTGGATCGGGGTGCCCGACGCGTTCCATCCGCTCTCGCATCACGCGAA
>JBOHZT010000465.1:0-2363 GCA_050738535.1 Steroidobacteraceae bacterium | reverse complement strand
GCTCAAGGAGGCCCCGCACGCCGTCCGGGCCATGCGCCTAACGCGGCTCGAAAGATGATCCGAGGTGTCCACGTCTCCCGCTCCTCAAAGGGTTCGCTTGCGTCGAGGATATCCGGACAACGCGCCGCGCACCGTCCCGTTGACGCGATCTGCGAGCTACGTCCACCGCAGGCCTCACGATTACAAAGGCTTACTGATCCTTCGGCCTCTGGCTTGGACCTCGCGAGCCGCCGCGCGTTCCGCGAGCGGCCGACCGGCGGTCATATGCACATTGCCAACAAGTCTTGGCTTGCGGGCGCCGCCGCAGCGCCTGCCGCGCTCCCGTGTGTACACTCGCTTTCCTCATGTCCGACCACCCGCTCCTCGAGGCACTGATCGGCGCCGCCCTGGAAGCCGGCCGCGCCGTGGAAGCCATTCGCCGCGGCGGCTTCGAGCTTCGCGAGAAGCCCGACGCCTCGCCGGTCACGACCGCGGATCACGCTGCCGAGGCGATCATCCTCGACCGGCTGCGCCGCTGCGCCGCCGGCTACCCGGTCGTTGCCGAGGAGGAAGCCGCCGCCGGCCGAGCCCCGGGCAGCGCCGAGGAGTTCTTTCTGGTGGACCCGCTCGATGGGACCAAGGAGTTCATTGCAGGCCGGACGGAGTACACGGTCAACATCGCGCTCGTCCGCGGCGGCTTGCCCGTGCTTGGGGTCGTCCACGCGCCCGCGCTCGGGCTTGTCTACGCCGGTGACACGGCGGCGCGGCGCGCCTTTCGCTGCGCCTCCTCCGGGTCCGCGGATGCTGCGCCGGCGTCCCCGGGGGCGCGCGAGACGATCCGCGTGAGACCGGTGCCGGAAGGAGGCGTCGTCGCCGTGGCCTCCCGGTCGCATGCGACGCCTGCGACGGATGCGTATCTCGCGCGAGCGCAAGTCACCGAGCGTATCTCGATCGGCTCCTCGCTCAAGTTCTGCGTCGTCGCCGAGGGGCGGGCGGACCTGTATCCCCGCCTCGGGACCACCATGGAATGGGATACCGCGGCGGGGCATGCCGTGCTCCTCGCTGCGGGCGGCTGCGTGGCCGCGGCAGACGGCGCGGCCTTGAGGTACGGCAAGCCCGACTATCGCAACGGCTGGTTCGTCGCCGCCGGTGCGCTCACCCCCTTGCCGATCGCGGCCTGACCTCATTAGGAGCGCTGCGCATGCTGTCACCGCATCTCGAGCGGCTGGAAGCCGAATCCATCGAGATCATGCGCGAGGTCGCGGCGGAGTTCTCGAAGCCGGTGATGCTCTACTCGATCGGCAAGGACTCCGGGGTGATGCTGCATCTCGCCATGAAGGCATTCCATCCCTCGAAGCCGCCTTTCCCGCTGCTGCACGTCGATACGCTGTGGAAGTTCCGCGACATGATCCGCCACCGGGACACGATCCCGGGACGCTACGGCGTCGAGCTCCTCGTGTACACCAACCCCGAGGGACGCGCGCGCGGCATCAATCCCATCACTTCCGGCTCGCAGCTGCACACGCAGATCATGAAGACCGAGGCGCTGAAGCAGGCGCTCGACAAGTGGGGCTTCGATGCGGCGTTCGGCGGCGCGCGGCGCGACGAGGAGAAGAGCCGCGCCAAAGAGCGTGTCTTCTCATTTCGCTCGAAGGGACACGTGTGGGACCCGCGCAACCAGCGTCCGGAGCTGTGGCGGCTCTACAACACGCGCATCAACAAGGGGGAGACCATCCGGGTGTTCCCGCTCTCCAATTGGACGGAGCTCGACATCTGGCAGTACACGCGCGCGCAGGACATCCCGGTGGTGCCGCTGTATTTCGCGGCGCCGCGGCCGGTCGTCGTGCGCGACGGACTCCTCATCATGCGCGACGACGAGCGTCTGCCGCTCGAGCCCGGCGAGCAGCCGCAGATCCGCAACGTGCGCTTCCGCTCGCTCGGGTGCTATCCGTTGAGCGCGGCGATCGAGAGCACCGCGGCCACCTTGGACGACATCATCGAGGAGATGCTCGCGGCGCGCACGTCCGAGCGCTCCGGCCGCGTGATCGACGGCGACGAGGCGGCCTCGATGGAGAAGAAGAAGCGCGAGGGCTACTTCTGATGACCGCACAGGTGCCAAGCGAGGTGGTCGTGAGCGCGGGAACGGCGGGTCCCCCGAAGGGGTTGCTGAGGTTCCTCACGTGCGGCTCGGTGGACGACGGCAAGTCGACGCTCATCGGCCGGCTCCTCTACGACAGCAAGCTCATCCAGGAGGACCAGCTCGCCGCCCTGCGCCGCGACAGCCGCAAGCACGGGACCACGGGCGACGACATGGACTTCGCGCTGCTCGTGGACGGCCTCGAGGCCGAGCGCGAGCAGGGTATCACCATCGACGTGGCGTACCG
>JBOHZT010000464.1:0-2386 GCA_050738535.1 Steroidobacteraceae bacterium | reverse complement strand
TCTACAACGGCGGCCCGGGCTCCTCGACCGTGTGGCTGCACATGGGCGCCTTCGGCCCGCGCCGCGTGGTGACCGCCGATCACACCCACACCCCGCCGGCTCCCTACCAGCTCGTCAACAACGACTACAGCCTGCTCGATGCCAGCGACCTGGTGTTCGTCGATGCTCCAGGCACCGGCTTCGGCCGGCTGCAGGGCAAGGATGCGAAGAAGGCGTTCTTCGGGGCCGACCCCGACGTGCACGCCTTCTCGGAGTTCATCCAGCAGTTTCTCTCCAAGTACGGCCGCTGGAACTCGCCGAAGTACCTCTTCGGGGAAAGCTACGGCACGCCGCGCTCCGCCAACCTGATCAACGTGCTGGAGACGCACGACGACACCGATTTCAACGGCGTCATCCTCCTCTCGCAGATCCTCAACTACGACGACTCCACCGGCATGGTGCGCTTCAATCCGGGCGTCGACCTGCCGTACGAGCTCGCGCTGCCCTCGTACGCCGCGACGGCGTGGTACCACCATAAGCTCCCCGACAGCACCCAGCCGCTCGAGCCGCTGCTCACCCAGGTCGAGCACTTCGCCATGACCGACTACGCCCAGGCCCTGCGCCAGGGGGCGCTCCTAAGCGCCGCCGACCGGCAGGCGGTCGCGCAGAAGCTGCACCAGTACACCGGCCTCCCGGTGGCCTACATCCTCAAGGCCAACCTGCGCATCGACGGCGGCGAGTTCGAGCACGAGCTGCTCGGCGCCGCCGGAACGACCACCGGCAGGCTGGATTCCCGCTTCGCCGGTCCGTCGCTCGATCCCTTGGGCGAGCGGGCGGAGTACGACCCCCAGTCGGCCTCGATCGGCTCGGCGTACGTGTCGGCCTTCAATACCTACGTTCGCCGGGATCTGCACTACGGCACGAAGCTGCACTACCGGCCGGGGATCCCGCTCTACCGCTCCTGGAATTTCCGCCACAAGCCGCCCGGCGCCGAGTTCACCCTGCCGCGGGCGCTCAACGTCATGCCCGACCTCGCCCATGCGATGAAATTCGACCCGAAGCTCGAGGTGATGCTGAACGGCGGCTATTTCGACCTCGCCACCCCGTTCTATCAGGGCATGTACGAGATGGCCCATCTGCCCATGCCGCGCAAGCTCCAGGCCAACATCTCCTATCACTATTACCAGTCGGGCCACATGGTCTACGCGCACGTGCCCGCGCTGAAGCAGCTGCACGACAACATCGCCGCCTTCATCGCCGCGACCGATCACCAGTAGCCGTGGCCGATGGTTGATGAACGGCGCAATCATTCAGCGGGGACTTGATTCGAAAAGAATTTCCCGGGGCGTGAAAAACAGGGCTCGGCGCATGCGCCGAGCGGGATTTGCCAGGATGGCAAATCCCCGGCTTTCCGCGCGGAGCAGGAAGCGAGAACGCGGAAAGTTTTTCCCGCAGCCTACAGGGACGTATTCACGGCGGCCCGGGAAATCCTTTTCGAAGCGAGGCCCCGGGGGCGAGGTGTGATGCGAGCCTGGAGCGCCGTTGCCCTCTGTGCCCTGCTGGCGGGCGGCGCCGTGGCGGCAGCGCCCGCCGCGCCCGCCGCTTCCAACCCCGCGGCCGTGGCCCTGCATCGCCTGTTCCACGCCGAGTGGCTGCGGGAGATGCGCGAGAATCCCCTCGAGGCCTCCGCGGACGGCTTTCACCAGTACGACGGCAAGTGGCCGGACGTGAGCCTCTCGACGCTCGCCCGTGAGCACGCCGAGGACCTCCAGACGCTCGCCAGCCTCGCCGTCATCGACCGCAGCCAGCTCGACGAGGAGGACCGGATCAGTTACGACCTCTTCGGCTACCGCTACCGCATGCAGGTGCAGGGTTACGACCTGAAGACCTACCTCATGCCGATGAACGAGCTCGAAGGCATCCAGACCCTGGGCACGCTCACCCACACCCTGCGGTTCCAGAACGTCGAGGATTACCGCCGCTACGTGCAGCGCCTGCAGACCCTGAAGCCCTACATGGACGAGACCATCGCTCTGCTTCAACAGGGCGTGAAGTCCGGAATGACAGAGCCGCACGTCGTGATGCAGCGTATTCCCCACCAGATTGCCGCGTACGTCGTCTCCGACCCGGTGAAGAGCCCGTTCTATGCGCCTTTCGCGCACATGCCGGCGATCATCCCGCCGCCCGAGCAGGCGAAGCTGCAGGCCGAGGCCCGCAAGGCGATCGCCGGCGTCGTGACGCCCGCCTACCGCGAGCTGCAGAATTATTTCGACGGCGACTATCTGCCCCACTGCCGCCGCACGATCGCGGCCGAGTCGCTGCCCAACGGCAAGGCGTACTACGCCTATGAGGTCCGCAAGTACACGACGACAGACCTGACCCCGCAGCAGATCCACCGGATGGGCCT
>JBOHZT010000463.1:0-2388 GCA_050738535.1 Steroidobacteraceae bacterium | reverse complement strand
GGCACTACCCCGCGGGACGCCTTCGCATACGGGTCGTAGCCCTTCTCCGGCCGATAGACGGGCCGGGTCTCCTCGAGCGAGAGCGTGACGCGCCGGTGCCCGGGCTCGGGGGGCACGTTCACCCATTCGAGCCGCGCATTGCCGCGGTCGTCGTGGACGATCCGCGTGCTCCTGCGGCGCTCCCGTTTGGCGTTCGCGGGCGCACTCCCCGCCGGTGTGGATCTCGCCTTCCCCGCTGCCATCGGAAATTATGTCGTCTGCTCTCGAGCGGCCGTCCCGCGGTACGGCCAACGTACTCGCTGTCGCCCAGCGCCGACTGTGGCTCAGATCACGGATCACCGAGTGAGCGCGTGGACCGCGCGCAACAGGCCCAAGGCCGTCTTGCCGTCGCGGATGTCGCCCCCGAGCGCCCGCTCGCAGGCCTCAGCGAGCGGTACCCAGTGCACCTCGAATACCTCATGGGGCTCGGGCGCGGAGGCCGCGAGCTCGAGGTCCAGGGCGAGGAACAGATGCAGCACCTCGGAGAACACCCCCGGCGAGGAAAGATAGGTGCCGAGGCTCGTCCAATCGCGCGCGGTGACGCCCGCCTCCTCCATGAGCTCGCGCCGGGCGGTCTCGAGCGCAGGCTCTCCCGGCTCGAGCTTACCGGCCGGCAGCTCCCAGATCCACCCGCCCGCGACGTAGCGGTACTGGCGCAGCAGACACACCCGCCTGTCTCGATCCACCGCCGCCGCCACGGCTCCGCCCGGGTGATGGACCACCTCGAGCTCGGCCTGCCTGCCGTTCGGCAGGGCCACCTCGTCCACGGTGACCTCGATCACCCGGCCCGTGAACCGGCGCGTCGAGCGCAGCGGCTTACTGCGGTCGTCCGTCATGGGCCGGTATCGCGACGAAAGCGCACGTACTCCGGCTCCACGCCGCGGCCGGCCGCGCTTGCCGCGGCGCTCACCGGGCGGTCGCTGATCGCGATCTCGTCCACCGTGAGCTCGATGCGCATGTCGCGCGAAGCGACCGCGCCGGTCCGCGGCGAGACCGTGCGGCAGTTGCGCGGATCGTTCGCCGCGGTGAAGCGCGCGCCCTGCTTGTGCCAAGTGAGCACGCAGCCGCGCAACGGCCGCACATCGCCCGGCTGCAGCCCCTGGAAGAGCTCGGGCGTCGTGTCCGCGGCCCGCCAGCGCTGCGGATCGGTGAGCGACCACAGCGCCTCGCGGATCCCCTGCCCGTCCGCGGTGAACGCAGCGAGCCGCGCGAGAACGACGCGCCGGTGCGGCCCGCCGGTCGTCTCCTCGAAGTAGAACACGTGCGAGCCGAGCTGCTCGGCAGCGACGGGCACCACATCGAGATAGCGCCGCGGCGCAGGCGTGCGCCCGGCTTGCCGATCCGCGGCGATCTGCACCTGGTTGTCGTAGAAGCCCGGCAGCCACTGCGTCAGCATCGCAAGATCGGCGCTTGCGCGCGTCGCCTGGCCCGCGCAGCCACCCGCGAGCAACGCAGCCGCCGCAGCCGCGGCGGCCGCCACCGCGACCCACGACGCCGCCGATGCCACCGCCGAGGTCCCCAACGCCATCGCCGAGGCCGCGAGCCTCAGTCGCATCGATCTAGCCATAGGTCAACCGCCATTCCGCCCGGTAGGTGAGCCCCAAGAGCATCACGCGCTCGAGCAGCTCCGCAAAGCCGATGCCCGAGGCGCGCGCCGATTCCGCGAAGTCCTCGGCCGCCTCGAGGTTCGGATTCGCGTTCGCCTCGAGCGCGTAGACGCTGCCGTCGCTCGTCACGCGGAAGTCCATACGCGCGTAGCCCGAGAGCCCGAGCGCCCGGTAGATACGCCTCGACAGCCGATCGAGATGCGCGAGCACCGCGGGAGGCAGATCCGCGGCGGCTTTCGTCGAGATGCCGTACCGCTCCTGGTAGCGCTTGTCCCATTTGACCTTGCGCGTCGCGATCGCCGCGAGGGAATGCGGCATCGAGCCGAACACCATCTCCCACACCGGCAGGCGCGTCAGCCGCTCGTTGCCGAGAACGCCCACGTACAGCTCGCGGCCCTCGATGTACTCCTCGACCAGCGCATCGGTGCCGATCTGCTCGTGAACGAACTGAATGCGCTCCGCGAGGCGCGGCGCATCCTCGACGAGCGACGCTTGTGCGATGCCGAGCGAGGCGTCCTCGACGGTGGACTTCACGAACAGCGGAAATTTGAGGCGGCGCGGGGCACGGAAGCGCGTGCCGCGGCGGAATACGGCGAACTGCGGCGTCGGGATGCGATGGAACGTGAGCAGCTGCTTGCACAGTGACTTGTCGCGCGAGAGCAGCAGGCCGCGCGGGTTGCAGCCCGTGTACGGCTGGCGCAGCAGCTCGAGAAACGCGACCACATGCTGATCGTACGTGCCG
>JBOHZT010000462.1:0-2396 GCA_050738535.1 Steroidobacteraceae bacterium | reverse complement strand
CGCGAGTCACCTGCAGGTACGCGGCCGCGAGGCCGAGCAGCACCGCGGCGAGCACTCCCCCCGAGAGCAGGAGCCGCAGCCGCCGCGCCTCGCGCGTCGCCTGCGACTGCAGTCCCGTGGCGAGCGCCGCGACGAGCGCGTGCAACTGCTCGGAGTTCTGCCGCGCGAACAGCTGCGCGCGCCTCACGTTGTCGTAGTGTGTGCGGCCCTGCGGGGAGAGGGAGCTCCCGGAGTCGGTGTCGACATAGGGCTCGCCGTGGAACGAGATCACCGGATCGATCACCGGACCGTACTGCTGCCACAGCTGGACCGCATCGGTGAGCTCGAGCGAATCGCCGAGATGCGCCGTCCGCAGCCGGGCGAGATCGTGATCGAAGGAGGCGGAGGTCGTCTTGAGATTGGCGAGCGCCTGGGCGGCGTAGGTGCGCTCCTCGAGCCGGTTGCGCAGCGCGGAGAGCTGTTCGTCGAGCATGGAGGGATACGCCTCGAGCTCGCTCGCCGTCTGCAGGGCCGCGACGTCCACCGTCACTCGGGTCGCGAGTCTCGAGCCGACGATGAGCACTATCCCGAGGATGATCGCAAAGACGAGCCCGAGGCCGACCGTGGTGGCCTGGCGAGCTCGTTCAACACCGAACACGTTCATCGTGAGCTCCGAGGTCGGAATGGATCTCCGGCGCGCATTCACTTCGGCGCCTTGAAGCGAATGACCGTGCGCGTCGGAATCTCGGTCGGGACGTTGTTGATGATCGGAGGCGCGAAGCGCCACCGGGACACGGCCGAGGTGGCGGCGTAATCGAATACGCCCCGCGGCTTGGACTTGATCACTCGCACGTGCCGTGGCCTGCCGTCGAGGTCCACGGTGAATTCGACGGTGACCGAGCCGGAGACACGCGCGTCGAGCGCGGCCTCGGGATACTGAGGCGCGACGTAACGGGTGCGCGTGGGCACATAGCCTGCCGGAATCCGCGATCCGGCAGCGCGCTGCGCCTGTGCGCTCGCCTTGGGCGGCCCCGCAAGGATCTGCTCGACGGCCGCGACGAGCACGGGGTCCGCGCCCCATTGCCGCGCGACGGCGAGATCGGAGCGCATCGCCGCCGCCTGGCCTGATTTAGCGGCGGCGGTCGCCCGCGCGATGAGGCTCGAGGCGAGCTCGAGGCCGATCGCATGAGCCGCGGACTTCCCGCCCGTGACGCCCTCGAGCTGCGTCAGGTAGTAAGCCGCGCTGTCGTCCGCCGGGCCGGTGAGCGCGCCGCTTTGGATGCGCGCCCGCGCGAGCGCCGCGAGCCGGCCGGCATCGGCCGACGCCGCCTTGGCGCGCGCAGCGGCGATGCCGCGCTGATAGGACGAAAGCTCACCACCGGTCATGCCGGCCCCGCGGGCATCGGCGATCCACTTGTCAGCGTCGCTCGAGTGACCGGCGAGCGCCGCGTCACGGGCCTTCGCCAGGAACGCCGCGACGAGCGTGCGCGCGCCGGACTCGGTGGCCGGGTCGTGGGGCGCGAGCGTCGTGAGCTCTTGCAGGTAGTACTGCGCGCTGTCATTGGCCGGCGCCGCGAGCCGCCCCGCGCGAATGCGCTGATTGAAGAGGTCGGCCAGGTGAGCCGTGCGCGCGGCGCTCGCGTCGTGCGCGAGCGCCGCGCGCCATGCGGCGAGCTGGCTCGGCGATGCGGCATGCGATTGCTGCGCCTCGTGCACCAGCGCGGTGGCGCGAGCAACGTCGCTGCCGGTGATGGCGGTGCGGATCTCGGCCTGCAGCAGCCGCGACTGCATTGCCGCGAGGCCCGCAGCGCCCGGCGCCGCGATCCGCAGATCGGCGATGGCTTCCGTCGCCTGGTCGTAGCGGCCGGCCGACATCGCCTCCTTGAAGCGGGAGTTGAGCAGGCCCGCGAGCCGGGTCATGCCGTCGCGCGCCTCGCCGCTCGTCGGGTCGACTTTGAGCGCGGAGCGGTAATACAGGAGCGCGCAGTCGTTCGCCGGCTCCGTGTAGCGACGCTGGCGCATCGCGCTCCGCGCCTTCTCGAGCAGCGAGTCGAGCGTGCCTGCGACGAGGGGGACTTGCTCGGCCTCTTCCTTGACCGGTGCCGGCGCCGGCGGCGTGTGCGGCGCGGCGGCGGTGGCAGGGCTCGCGGGCACGTGCGCGGCAGGCGCTCGGGACCGCATCGAGAACGCGACGGCGCCCGCCGCGATCACGGCGGCCGCGATCACGGCCGCGGCGATCCATTTCTTGCGTGAGCGCGGATCCTCGTCGAGCGGCTCGACGTCCGCGCTTCGCGCGGCACCGGCGGTTGCGGCGTCGGGCGCGAGCGGGGCGCGCGCCGCGGAAGAGGAGGCGACAGGCGAGCCAGCGGCGCTCCCGCTGCGCTTGGCCGAGGCCTCCGCGAAGGCCCCCTCGAGAA
>JBOHZT010000461.1:0-2404 GCA_050738535.1 Steroidobacteraceae bacterium | reverse complement strand
GCGCCGCCTCGAACAATCCCTCGAGCACGCGCGGTAATGGAAAGTAACCGCGCAGCTGCTCCTGGGAGATCGCGAACCGCGCCCGCTGCAGCCGCTCGGAGTAGAAGCTCACGTCCCACGCCTCGAGCTTGCGGCCGGCGAAGGCCTCGAGCTCGGCGAACTCGCGCTCCGCGGCCGGCCGCGCCGCCGTCCCGAGGCGCCGCAGGAACTGCACGACTTCCGGTACGTCGCTGGCCATGCGTGTCGCGAGGGCATAGTCGGCGAAGCTCGTGAAGTCGAGGAGCCGCGCCACCTCGTGGCGCAGCCCGAGGATGCTTTCCATGACCGCGGAGTTGTCCCAGCGGCCCGCCTGCGGGCCTTGGTCCGACGCGCGCGTGTTCCAGGCTTCGTAGTACGCGCGGCGCAGCGCGGGCGATTCCGCGTCGGTGAGAACGCTCACGTACGTCGGCTGATCGAGCGCGAGCAGATAGCCCCTGGCGCCGTGCTCCTCGGCTCTGAGCCGCGCTTGTTCGACGATCGCCTCGTTGAGGCCGGCGAGCTCGCCGCGCTCGCCGACGGGATGACTCCAGGCGTTCGTGGCGTCGAGCACGTTCTCCTCGAACTTCGCCTGCAGCTGGGTGAGCTCCAGCATCGCCGTCTTGAAGCGCGCTTTGCGCTGCGGGTCGAGCCCGACCCCCGCGAGGCGGAACTCCCGCAACGCGTGCTCGACGACGCGGTGCTGCGTCGGCGTGAGGCGCTCGCCTTCCTGCTCGAGGATGCGGCTGTAGGCTCTGTAGAGAGGTTCGCTCTGCGTGAGATCGGTCTGGTAGGCGGAAAGCAGCGGCAGGCATGCGTTGTAGGCGTCGCGCAGCGCCGGCGAGTTCAGCACCGCGTTGAGGTGGCCCACCGGCGACCAGATGCGCCTCAGCCGGTGCTGCATGTCCTCGAGCGGCTCGACCACGCTCGCGAAGGTCGGCTCGGCGAGCTCGCCGAGCGCGCGGATCCGGGCCCGATTCTCGTCGAGGACCGAGCGTATCGCGGGCTCGACGTGCTCCGGCCGGATGGCGGCGAAGGCGGGCGGCGGGCCGCGGTCGAGCAGCGGGTTTTCCATGGGTGTCTTCATACGAGCGGATAAGATGAGGCTTCGAGCCGGAAATCTGAGGGGACCATGGCGGATTATGACCTGATCGTGATCGGCGGCGGGAGCGGCGGTCTTGCCGCGGCGCAGCGGGCGGCGGAATACGGCGCGCGAGTGCTCCTCGCCGAGTCAGGACGCCTCGGCGGGACCTGCGTGAACGTCGGGTGTGTGCCGAAGAAGGTGATGTGGAACGCGGCCGAGCTGGCGCAGGGTTTGGAGGACAGTGCAGGCTACGGCTTCGGCGTCGAGAGTGTGAGCCCCGATTGGGCAGCGCTCAAGCGAGCGCGGGATGCCTATGTCCTGCGGCTCAACGGGATCTACGAGCGCAACCTCGCGAACCGCAAGGTCGAGCTCGTCCGCGGCTTCGCGCGCCTGACGGGCCCCGATCGCGTCGCGATCGGGGGGCGTGCCGCGACGGCCTCGCACATCGTGATCGCGACCGGCGGCCGGCCGCTGCTGCCGCAGATCGAGGGCGCGGAGCTCGGGATCACCTCGGACGGATTCTTCGAGCTCGAGCGGCGCCCGGCGAGCATCGCGATCGTCGGGAGCGGCTACGTCGCCGTGGAGCTCAGCGGGATCTTCGCCGCGCTCGGCACACGGGTGACGCTCGCGATTCGCGGCGCGCGGGTGCTCAAGAGCTTCGATCCGATGCTCGGGGAGACGAGCCTCGAGATCATGCGCTCCGAGGGCATCGAGGTCCTCACGGAGGTCTTGCCGGAAGCGTTGCGCGCGAGCCGCGCGGGCAGCGGCGGGCTCGAGCTGTCACTGCGAGGCGGCCGCAAGGTCGGGCCGGTCGACACGGTCCTCTGGGCGATCGGCCGGGTGCCCCTCGTGGAAGGCCTCGGGCTCGAGGCGGCGGGGGTCGAGCGCGATCCGTATGGCTTCGTGGCGACCGATGAGTATCAGGCGTCGAACGTGCCGGGCATCTATGCCATCGGCGACGTGACCGGCCGCCTGCAGCTCACGCCGGTCGCGATCGCCGCGGGGCGCCGTCTGAGTGATCGGCTGTTCGGGGGCCAGCTCGACCGCCACCTCGATTATCGCAATGTGCCGACCGTCATCTTCGGCCACCCTCCCATCGGGACGGTGGGGCTCACGGAGCCCGCAGCGCGGGCTGCCTACGGCGATGGGCAGGTGAAGGTCTACCGGTCGGGCTTCGTACCGCTCTATCACCAGCTGACGACGCGCAAGCCGCGGGCGCAGATGAAGCTCGTCACCGCCGGCCCGGAGGAGCGCGTCGTGGGAGTGCACGTGATCGGCGAGGGCGCCGACGAGATGCTGCAGGGA
>JBOHZT010000460.1:0-2412 GCA_050738535.1 Steroidobacteraceae bacterium | reverse complement strand
CCGCGCTGCGCGCCGGCGACGCGCTCGGTGGGCATCTCGTTTCCGGCCACGTGGACGGCGTCGGCCGGGTCAGCGCGCGCGCGCAGGACGCGCACTCTGTGAGGCTCACGCTCGAAGCGCCCGAGGCGCTCGCGCGCTACATCGCGCGCAAGGGCTCGGTCACCGTCGACGGGGTGAGCCTCACGGTGAACGAGGTCGGCGGCGCGGATTTCGGCGTCAATCTGATTCCTCACACGCAGTCGGTGACGACGCTCGGTGCGTTGCGTGTGGGATCGCGCATCAATCTCGAGGTGGACTCCATCGCGCGATACGTCGAGCGGCTGATGCAGTGCGACGACTCGCGCCCCCGCGGCTGATTGGCGAATCGCCGCATCCACCACCCCCCTGGCTGCGCGCGAGCTACTCGAACGGGACGAGATCGATCGATTTCGCGAGCGCTGCGTACCCCGCGTCGTTGCCGTGTATGTGATCGCCGGCCTGCAGCGCCGGCGCGATGCGGTTCGGATCACCCGGGTCGCGAAGTACGGCATCGAAGTCGAGCACTCCATCGAAGGCGCCGCTGGTGCGTATCCACCGGTTGACGGCGTCGCGTACCGCGTTGCCTTGCGCGGTGTAGGTCGCGGAGCCCTCGTAGGGGGTGATCGTCGCGCCGTAAATTTTCAAGCCATGCAGGTGTGCGCGCGCGATCAGCTGGCGATAGCCTGCGATCAACGCCTGTGCCGTCACCTTTGGCCCCGCGGTCAAGTGCTTGAGGGCCTTGGCCAGCGGTCCGGTGAAGTGCCCGTAGGAGAAGCCGATGTCGTTGATGCCCTCGAAGACGATCACGTAGGCCGCTCCAGGAACGGCCAGCACGTCGCGGTCGAAGCGTGCGAGCGCGCTCTGTCCGGCGCCGTCGGCGAGTACGCGATTGCCGCTGATTCCTTCGTTCACCACGCTCAGGGTGGTCCGGCCGCCGCGCGACACGAGGCGCTCGGCGAGCCGATCCGGCCAGCGGCGGTTGGTGTCGGCAGTGGAGCCGTAGCCGTCGGTGATCGAGTCGCCGAATGCCACGATGGCTCTTGCTGGACCGGTGACTTTCACGTCAACTTCGGATAGGAAGGCACGTGAAGTAATGGTACGCGCGGCCTTGAACAGCTTGCCCGTGAAGTTGCCGCGCGGTGAGACGTATCCGATCTGCATGGCCGTGGGATGGCAGGTGCAGGGGCCGGTGTCGCGAGGCAGATAGAGGATGATCGCCAGGCTGGATAGCGCTTTCACGGGCAGGTCGACCGGATCGCTAAGGAGCGGAGCGCCCGCGGGGATCACGGCGTTGCGCTTGCCGCCGAAGGTGAGCACGTGTCTCGTACCAGGCTGGACCTTGCCGCTTGCAGATGCCCGCGCGATGGATGCGGCGCCGATGACCAGGGGCTTGCTGCCGTACTCATTGGTGAACCGGACGCGCACGTATTTGCCTCCCGCGCTGATGCGCACGATCTGGCGAATCGTCACATCGTCGAAGCCGGGAGTGGGCGGCAGCGGACCCATTGCGGTCCGCGGTGGCGCCGGCGAGGCGCCCCAGCTCGCGATCCAGTGCAGCGTGGCGCCGTGTGCCATGGAGGCGCCGAGCAGCAGCAGGGCGCAGGCGAGTACACGCTTGGGTTTCATTGATGTTTCCGTTCTTTGGGCGCGGCCGCGGATGAGCGGCCGATTGTGTCGGCGCGGCCGTGTCGGCGCAACATGCTGCGCCACCGATTCCGTCCGGGAAGCACCGGAGCGAGCGTCCGGATAACATGGAAGTTAGTGACAGTCGACCATCCGGGGTCCCTCTCAATGTCCACTGTTGACCTCCAGGCGGCTGACGCGCCGGGTTGGGACGTTCTGCGTGCGGGTCTCGAGGAGGCCCAGGCGGCGCTCGGCGGGCGTCTCGTGGCCGCCTATGCGCTCGGGAGCCTCGCTCACGGCGGCTTCGCTGTTGCGGTGAGCGACGTGGACCAGGCGCTCATCATCGACCGGCTCGATGCGGTGGGGCCGATCGTCGAGCGCGTTCGCGAGCGCGTGGTGACTCGATTGAAGACGCCGCTCGCCGCGCGGCTGTCGATCTTTTGGTCGAGTTGGGAAGCGCTCCGGGCGGACCGTGAAGGCGGACGCTTCCCGCTCGTCGACCGGCTCGACTTGGTGCAAAGCGGCGTGCTGCTGCTCGGCACGGATCGCCGCGGCGAGGTTGCACTCCCGAGCGGCGCGGCGGAGCGGCGCCGGCTCGTCGCGGAGGCCGCCGAATTCATGCTCGAGCGGCTCGCCCGCGGACCTGGCGCGCCCTTGCCGCTCGATGTCGTCCGTACGCAGGTGTTCGACTGTCGGCAGGTCACCAAGGCGGTGCTGTTCCCGGTACGGTTCATCTATACCGCCGAGGTCGGCGGCTTCGCGACCAATCAA
>JBOHZT010000459.1:0-2435 GCA_050738535.1 Steroidobacteraceae bacterium | reverse complement strand
CTGCATGCCGTAGCAGATGCCGAGCACGGGCACCCCGAGCTCGAACACGACGCGCGGGGCCCGGGGAGGCTCGTCAGCCGTGACCGATTCCGGACCTCCGGAGAGAATGATCCCGCGCGGTGCGAAGTCCCGCAGCTCGGCGTCCGTCGAGTCCCACGGCCGAATCTCGCAATACACCCCGCACTCGCGCACGCGGCGCGCGATGAGCTGCGTGTACTGAGCGCCGAAGTCGAGGATCAGGATGCGCTCGGCGTGGATGTCGAGCGTGGCGGGCGGGCCTGCCGTGACCTCACGAGATGCGATAATTCGGAGCCTCTTTGGTGATCGTCACGTCATGGACGTGACTTTCCCGCACGCCGGAGCTGGTGATGCGCACGAAGGTCGGCCGCGTGCGCATCGCCTCGATATTGGGGCTTCCGGTGTAGCCCATGGCGGCGCGCAGCCCTCCGGCGAGCTGCCGCAGGATGCTGACGACGCTGCCCTTGTAGGGCACCCGGCCCTCGACGCCCTCCGGCACGAGCTTCTCGAGCTCGGTCGTCATGTCCTGGAAGTAGCGGTCGGCCGAGCCGTAGCGCTCGGACATCGCGCCGAGCGAGCCCATGCCGCGATACGACTTGTACGACGCGCCCTGATAGAGCTCCACCTCACCCGGCGACTCCTCGGTCCCGGCGAACAGGCCGCCGATCATGACAGCATGTGCCCCGGCGACGATGGCCTTGGCCAGGTCACCGGAGAACCGAATCCCGCCGTCGGCGATCGCCGGCACGCCGGCGCTGAGGAGCGCCGCCGTCACGTTGGCGATCGCCGTGATCTGCGGCACGCCGACCCCGGCGATGATGCGCGTGGTGCAAATCGACCCCGGGCCGATGCCGACCTTCACGCCATCGGCTCCCGCCTCGACGAGGGCACGCGCCCCCTCCGGCGTGACGACGTTGCCCGCGATCACCTGCTCGTCCGGCCAGCGCGCCTTGATGCGCCCGACCATCTCGATGACGCCGCGCGAGTGGCCGTGCGAGGTATCGACCACCACCACATCCGCGCCGCTCTCGCGCAGGGCCGCGACCCGGTCGAGCGTATCGGGCGTCGTGCCGACCGCCGCGCCGACGCGCAGCCGTCCATGGTCATCCTTGCAGGCGCGCGGGAATTCGGTGGCCTTCTGGAAATCCTTGACCGTGATCATGCCCGCAAGCTCGAAGTCGTCGCGCACCACGAGCACCTTCTCGATGCGGTGGCGATGCAGCAGCGTGAGCACTTGCTCCTTCGGAGCGTTCTCGCGCACGGTGATCAGCCGCTCCTTCGGCGTCATCACGCTCGACACAGGCGCATCGAGCTTCTCCTCGAAGCGCATGTCGCGGTGGGTCACGATGCCGACGACCTGCTTGCCCGCGACGACCGGCACGCCCGAGATGCCGCGGGAGCGCGTGAGCTCGAGCACCTCGCGAATCGTCGTCTGGGGGGTGACGGTGATCGGATCCTTGATGACGCCGCTCTCGAACTTCTTGACCCGCCCGACCTCGCGCGCCTGCGCCTCGATCGGCATGCTCTTGTGGATGATGCCGATGCCACCCTCCTGCGCGATCGTGATCGCGAGGCGCGCTTCCGTCACCGTGTCCATGGCGGCGGCGACGACCGGCAGATTGAGCCGAATGCGCCGGGTGAGCTGGGTGGTGAGATCGACCTCGCGCGGCAGGACTTCCGAGTAGGCCGGAACCAAGAGGACATCGTCGAAAGTCAGGGCCTCTTGAAGGATGCGCATGGCTCGTCCGAGCTTCCGCCGGGTTCAGCCCCCGGCGACTAAATCGCGGCATTTTACCGGCCGCGCGTCCGTTGGTAAACTGCCGCCAAGCCGACTCCCATGCTCCAGGTCACCCGAACGGCCACCCCCGCCGAGCGCACCGTCTACACGGTCACCCAGCTCAACCGCGAGGCCCGCACGCTCCTCGAGCGGCATCTCGCGGTCGTGTGGATCGAGGGCGAGCTCTCGAATCTCGCGCAGCCCTCCTCGGGCCACTGGTATTTCTCGCTGAAGGACCGCGAGGCCCAAGTGCGCTGCGCCATGTTCCGGCAGCGCAACCAGAGCGTCGGCTTCACGCCGCGGGCGGGTCAGCAGGTGCTGGCGCGCGCGCGCGTGAGTCTCTACGAGCCGCGGGGCGATTTCCAGCTCATCGTCGAGCACCTCGAGGAGGCGGGCATCGGCGCGCTGCGCCGGGAGTTCGAGCGGCTCAAGGTGCAGCTCGCCGCGGAGGGCTTGTTCGACCTCGCGCGCAAGCGCGCGCTGCCGCGCTTTCCCGTGCGCATCGGCGTCGTCACCTCCCCGACCGGAGCCGCCGTGCGCGACATCCTCCACATTCTCAGGCGGCGGTTTCCTCCCGCGGCCGTGCTCGTCTATCCGACCGCGGTGCAGGGCGCCGCCGCGGTGCCTGCGATCGTGGATG
>JBOHZT010000458.1:0-2439 GCA_050738535.1 Steroidobacteraceae bacterium | reverse complement strand
TGCGCGCCCCCGCATACGCGCGCGCCCCCTCCGCCACCGACACCAGCCAGTAGAGGAGCAGCACCAAGCCGAGGCTCAGGATGAGGCCGGTGAAGCGGTTGGCGATCGAGCTCGCGAGCGTGTAGCGGCTCATCTTGTACACCGTGAGGTGCGGCGATACCGGCCGACCACGCGCGCTCGTCATCTCTCGTACGCTCATTGAATGCTCCCGAACGAGGTGAAAGTCTGCCAGAATTCGCCTTTCAGAGCCATGAAACGGCCGAGCCAACCGATGAGCTGAGCCGTGAAAAGGCGCCTGGAACGCGCAACGCTCGGCATCATGCTGCACATTTCTTCCGCGATCGATCTCGAGGATCTCGGCGTGCTCCGCATCCGCGGCGCGGACGCCGTGACGTTTCTTCAGGGCCAGCTCTCGAACGATCTGACGCGGCTCGAATCGCAGAGCGCGCTGCTCGCCGGCTACCACAATCCGCAGGGCCGAACGGTTGCGGTCCTGCGGCTCGTGCGCGCGGGCAGCGCGAGCGAGCGCAGCCCCGTCGATGACATCCTCGCGGTGCTTCCCGCGGAGCTGGTCGCGCCGGTGGCGGCGCGTCTCACGCGATTCATTCTGCGCGCGAAGGTGCGGCTCGCCGACGAGACCGCACGCTGGCGCGTGCAGGGGCTCTCGCAAGCCCACGCACCCGAGGCAATCGCCATCCAGGTGAGCGATGCGCCTCCCCGCTGGCTCGCGCTCACCGAGCGCGGCGCGCCGAGCTCCACGAGCGCACCGGAGCGCGCTTGCGCCGAGCGCGAGGCGTGGAGGCTGCTCGACATCGCCGCGGGTATCCCACAAGTGTATGCGCAGACCACCGAGGCATTCGTCGCGCAGATGCTCAATCTCGATCTGCTGGACGGCATCGCGTTCTCGAAGGGCTGCTACACCGGCCAGGAGGTGATCGCGCGCGCGCACTACCGCGGCCGGGTGAAGCGGCGCATGCAGCGCTTCCGCACGCTCTCGAGCGCCGCGCTGGCGCCCGGCGACGTTCGGCAGCTCGCGGACGGCCGCAGCCTGCGGGTGGTCGAAGCCGCGCGCCTCGCGGATGGACGGTGCGAGTTCCTGGCCGTCGTGCCGCTTGCGCAAGCCGGGCAGACCGAGGTCGCTGGGCAGGCTCCCGACTCGGCTGAGCCGGCCGCGCCCGCAAGACAGCCTGAGGCCCCTAAGCCGGCTGAAGCGCCGCTTGGCGCCGAAGCGCTCCCGCTGCCCTATGCCCTACCGGAGCCGTGACGGCAGACAACAATAAAGGCCTTGACAATGACAGCCTAGGCAAATAGGATACGCGTCATGGTCACCAGCGTGGAAAGCAAGCCATTGGGCTCTCCCTCCCTCCCGGAGGAGGTTTACGACGCGGAGAGCTTTCGTCCCCGGAACAGCATCGGAAGCCTCATCGGGCATGCGCGGGATGCGATAACGCTCGCCGTCGAGCGAGGTTTCGCGGCCAACCCGGAATTGGCGCCGTACGAGCTCAGCTTTCCGCAGCTCAAGATCGTCGCCTCGCTCGCCACCGCGCAGGAGGCGAAGTCGGCATCGGACCTCTGCAAGAGCATCTCGTACGACGCCGGCGCCATGACGCGGATGATCGATCGGCTCGAGTCGAAGGGCCTCCTGCACCGCGAGCGCTGTACCAGCGACCGGCGGCTCGTGTATCTCGAGCTCACGCAGGACGGCGTGAGGCTGTGGCCGAAGATGAAGGAGGCGACTCGGAGGAGCCTCAACGCGATGCTCTCAGGATTCACCCGGCAGGAGGCGCAGCAGCTCGAGAGCTATCTGCGCCGGATGCTGGAGAACTCGTGAGTTTTTTTGCCTATTAACTTGCCTAGGCATATTTAGCCTAGACATTGACAGCTGATACATCTTTAGTCACGGCAATGGTTGACGGATCAACAAGCTCGTAGAGGCCAGGACGCCAGTCATGGGAGAACGACGATGAGACACCTGATCGCGCACTTCGCGGCACACAGCCTCGATGAGTTGCGCGTGCTCGCGCTGCTGGCCACTGCGGCGTTCGTGAGCGGCGGAGTTGCGAGCTCCGTGCTGCTGATGGCGGCGTGGCTGCTGCAGCATCGCCCGACGCGGAGAGCGCTGTCGTGAGCGGCCTGCAGGCCGGCGCGGGCCTGGCTCACCCGCCACAACCGGGCGAATCCGCCGTGCGCCGTAAGACGATCGCAGTGACCCCGGCCACGATGGCCGCAATCGCGGTTGCGGCCATCGCGGTCCTCGCCGGCTGCGCAACGACGGGCGGTCTCGGCCCGCGAGCCCGCGTGCGGGCGATCGACACCCTCGGCGCCTCGCGCACGCTGAGCGGGGCCCGGGTGAGCGGGACTTGGCCCACTCGCGACTGGTGGACCTCCTTTGGCGACCCGCAGCTCGACCGCCTCATCAAGGAGGGGCTCGCGGGCAGT
>JBOHZT010000457.1:0-2449 GCA_050738535.1 Steroidobacteraceae bacterium | reverse complement strand
CCCTCCGGCACATCGTGCAGCCCGCCGTCCGGCGGCGGGTGCGAGCCCTGCGCGGTCCGCAGCGGCCGGCTCGTGGCTCGGACTCCTGCAGCAATTCTGGTGGGTGATCGCGCTCGCGGTCGTGGCGCTGCTCGCCTACCTCGGCCTGCGCAGCGCTCGCTCGCGCCGCAAGGCTGGGTTCGACGAGTCGCTCGGGCGGCTCGCGGAGGCGGGCGCGGCCCGTACGACGATCCGCGAGCCCACGCTCGCGGAACCGCGCCCCGCCGCGCGCGGCGACGAGGGCGACATCCTCGTCGAGGAGACCGGCACTCACGAGCATCCGCGCATCGAGAGTGCGGGCGGCCCCGCGGTCGCGCGGCACGTCGCGTCCGATGAGGGCGTGAGCGGCGAGGCGGCCATCAATCTCGACCAGGGCGATCCGCTCGCGGAGGCGGATTTCCACATGGCCTACGGGCTTTACGACCAGGCCGCCGATCTGGTGCGCATCGCGATCGAGCGCGAGCCGGAGCGCCGCGACCTGCGGCTGAAGCTCCTCGAGGTCTACTTCGTGTGGGGGAACAAGGACGAGTTCCTCACGACGGCGCGCGAGCTCGCGGCCGGGCGCACGCAAGCCGCTCCCGGGGAGTGGGAGAAGATCCTCATCATGGGCAAGCAGCTCGCGCCGGAGGATCCGCTCTTCGCGGGCGGGGCCGCGGTGAGCGGTGCGGCGGCGGGTGGCGTGGATCTCGACCTCGAAGGCGGACAGCACCGGGTGGATTTCGACGTGGCGGACGGCGCGTCCGAGCCGCAGAGCATCGATCTCGACATCGGCACGGCCATCGGCGAGCGCGATCCCGTCGCCGAAGCCGCCGCGCAGCAGGCGACCGACAAGAACCTCGCGCTCGACGACAGCCTCGTGCTGCCGGAGGACGCGACCGTCGAGCGGGAGTCCGCGACGGCGACCCAGCGCATGCTCGCGGCCGATTCCGGGATTGGCGCGACGCGCGAGATGACCGGCACCACTCGGGAGATGACGACGACCCTCGACCAGGGCTCCTGGGACGGGGAGCTCAATCCCGAGGGCGCGACCGTCGAGCAGCCGACGCTGCAGTCCGAGGTCCATCCCTCGCTGCGGCAGAAAGTCGAGATGGCCCTCAAGGCAGGCGCGGCCGGCCACGAGCAAGAGCACACCACGGAGCTCGCGCTCGATGATCTCGGCCTCGATTTGACCGCGCTCGAGGACGGTCCCTCCGCGCAGGATCCGTCCGGCACCGAGACCGGCCACGCCGCCAACGGCCACGCGGATATGCCGCAAGGCGCGCCCGTGGGCGGTACGCAGGGCGGATCCGAGAAGCGCGAAGCGCCGCGCCAGCAAGCCCGAGCGAATGGCGCCGAGCCCGGCATGGGCTCCGAGACTCCGACGCTCGTCGCGGGTCTCGACGAGCACTCGCGCGCGCTCATGGCGCGCGCCGCGGAGCGCCAGAGCAGCGAGGAGGGCGAGCTCAAGGTCACGGAAACCGGCACCTGGCATTTCGACGACACCGTGCTCGCGCAGGATGGCCTTGCGGGGCATGCGGCGCCGCATGGCAAGCCTTCCGGGGCGGGCGGCGATCTGGCGGACACCTCCCGGCTCGTGGCGCTGCAGTCCGGGTCCGACGTGGACTTCGAGATCGGAGATGCGCCCGTCGCAAATCCCGCCGGCGGGCATGGCGGGGTCGATCTCGATGTCGGCGCGGCGACGGTCCCCGATGCGGCGTTCGCGGCCACTCAGCGCCTCGACGCCGATGAGTTGCCGATGCCGGATCTCGATCCGGCCACCATGAGCGAAGTCGGCACCAAGCTCGACCTCGCCCGCGCCTACATGGACATGGGCGATCCGGAAGGCGCCCGCAACATTCTCGACGAGGTGCTGACGGAAGGGTCGAGCACGCAGAAGCAAGAGGCCGAGCGCCTGATCGCATCCCTTCCCTAGCGCGCGCTCGCGATGCCGCGGGTCGCGATCGGCCTCGAATACCACGGCGGGGCCTATGCGGGTTGGCAGGCGCAGCCCGGCCTCAGGACCATTCAGGGCTGTGTCGAGGAGGCGCTCGGGCGCGTCGCCGCACAGCCGGTCGAGGTGACCTGCGCCGGGCGCACCGACGCCGGGGTGCACGCCGTCGGGCAAGTCGCCCATTTCGATGCCGACGCGCGGCGCACGCCTCGCGGCTGGACGCTCGGGGCCAACACCCTCTTGCCGCCGGACATCAGCGTTGCCTGGGCGCAGGAGGTTCCCGCCGACTTCCACGCGCGGCACCGGGCCGAGAGCCGCACCTACTGCTATCTCATCGCGAACTTCGGGACGCGCGCGGCGCTGGCCGCCGGGCGCGCCACTTTCATCCATTGGCCGCTCGATGCCGCGCGCATGCAGGCTGCGGCGGCCTGGCTCCTCGGGGAGCACGACTTCAGTGCGTTCCGCGCGGCGCAGTGCCAG
>JBOHZT010000456.1:0-2460 GCA_050738535.1 Steroidobacteraceae bacterium | reverse complement strand
CCCCACGCCTACATCGATCTCGACGTGCCGGGCGCCGGCGGGACCTTGGACTTGTGGAAGATCGAGCTCAATAGCCCGAACAACCTGGAGCGCCAGGGCTGGCACATCCACACGCTGCGCTCCGGGGACAAGGTCACCGTCGTCATCAATCCCCTGCGGGACGGGGCCAAGGGCGGCCTGTTCGTGTCGGTGACGCTGCCGAGCGGCAGGATCATCAAGGACCCCACCCGCAAGGGCGGCGGGCCGATCAACGTGCCGCAGGTGCACTAGCCGCGCGGGTACGCCAGCAACCCTGCTACCGGCCTGGTCTGAAGGGCCGAGCCGAGCGGCCTGTGCCGCGCGGCGACCGATCTCGAACGCCGAGGATTCTTCAAAGGCCCAGGGACGAGCGTGCATGAGGACACCGTGATGCGCATTCGTCCCTTTCCCGCCGGCCTTGCGGCGGCTGCCTGCCTCGCCTTCGCACTCGCGCTGCTCGGCGCGGTCCCGACGCGCGCAGGCGCGGCGCCCGCCCCTTCCTGTGATCGCGCTTGCCTCGTGGGATTCATCAATCAGTATCTCGCGGCGCTCGTGGCGCACGACCCGGGGCGCCTGCCCGTCACCCGCGGGGTACGATTCACCGAGAACGGCCAGCAGCTCGATCTCGGGGACGGCCTATGGCGCACGATGACGGGGCTCGGGACGTACCGCATGATCGTGCCCGACACCGCGGCCGAGCGCGTGGTCTTCTTCGGCTCCATTCGCGAAGCCGGCATGCCCGCGATGCTCGCGCTGCATCTCGCCATCCGCGACCACCGCATCGCGCAGATCGAAACCCTGGTGCAGCGCACGCCCAAATCCGCCCTCGGCTTCGAGAAGATCGGCTACCACTGGACGGCGGTCATTCCGCCGCGTGAGCGGATGTCGCGCCACGACTTGGTGCGCATCGCGAACATGTACTTCTCGGGGATGCAGCAGAACGACGGCAAGGGCGTCTATCCCTTCGCGCAGGACTGCAATCGCATCGAGAACGGCGGCTTCACGACGAACCAGCCGACCCCGCCCGGACAGAAGCGGCCGAACCCGAAGACCGCCAGCATGTACTCCGCGCAGTGGAGCTGCATGGAGCAGTTCAAGTCCGGCCTCATCCATTTCGTCACCCGGATCCGCGACCGGCGCTTCGTGGCGGTCGACCCGGAGCACGGAGTGGTGTTCGCCTTCGGCTTCTTCGATCACTCCGCCGGGAACACCCGTACGTTCAAAATTCCGGATGGACGCACCATCACCGCCGGGCCGAAACAGCCCTGGACGTGGGAGATCGCGGAGACGTTCCAGATCCGGCACGGCAAGATCCACCAGATCATGGCGATCATGAACCACGTGCCCTACGGCATGACCTCCGGCTGGAGCACCCGGGAGCAAGGCTTCTCGAGCCGCGCGCGCTACCTCGGGCCTTTTTGATGCTCGGGTTCGGTCGTCCATGTCGCGACCCTCGCCTGCGGCGGCGGGCAGCTCCTTAGTGCCTGACAAGGGCCGCACGGCTGCGGTGAGGGCCCTGCCCCTCGCGCTCGCGGCGGCCCTATCGGTATCCAGCATGGCCCGGGCACACGCTCCTGCCGCGCACGCTCCCGCGGCCCGCCTCCTCGACATCGGCCTCGCCCGCAGCGGCGCCGTCATCGAAGCCGACTCGGTTGCCGGTCGCCCCGGCGCCGACAGGACGGTTCTGCTGCTCGGCGGTTTGAGCGGCAAGGGCCCGAGCGTCGCGGCGGCTCACGCCGCTCTCGAGGCCTTCCGGCGCGTGCCGCAGCGCGAGCGCGCCTTCCGGCTCGTCGTCATCGCGCTCGCCAACCCCGATGCGGCGCCGCTGCAATTCCCACCGACCGGCACGGCCTATCACGACCACCCCGCATCGTTCGCGCTGTGGCGCTGGATCGGCGTGCACGCGCCCGATCTCGTGCTCGTCGCGGGGAGCGACCCGGCCGGGCTCGCCGCGGCCCTCTCGACCCACGCCGTCGCCGAGGTCGGCCGTGTCCCGGCGCGAGATGGATGGCGACCGGGCGATCTCGAGCGCCTGCGAAGCGAGCGCCTCGAGATCTCGCCAGCGCATCGCGAGATCGAGCGCCGCGAGGCGCGCTCGCCGCTCGAGCTCGCCCGCGAGCTCGCCGTGCATTACGGGCATGAGTTCAACTATCCCATCTACATCGATGCGATCGCGCTCATGGCGCAGCTGCGCCTCGGGCATCTGCGCGAAGTCGAGCGCCTGGTCGAGCCCTACGTCGACGGCTCGCGCAACAGCCTCGAGCACCCCAACTCCCTCGTGTTCGCGGGTCATCTCATCTTCGGCGCGCTCGCGAAGCGCACGGGCGAGGCTCGGTATCGGGAACGCGTGATCGCGGCCGCCGCCTACGGGTTCGAGCCCGACGGACGCATGAAGGAGGCCATGCCTTTCAACGACGGATTCAGCGATTCGCTGTTCATGGG
>JBOHZT010000455.1:0-2470 GCA_050738535.1 Steroidobacteraceae bacterium | reverse complement strand
CGTGTATCTTGCGGCCGGCGCCGAGATGGAAGACCGCCATGTTGAGGCCCGCGACGAGGAGCAACACCATCTTCGCCTCGAACGGCCCGTTGTGCGTGTACTTCACGGCCGATGAGCTGAAGAGCATGCTCCCCGTGATCACCGCGCAGACGAAGGCGATCCACGTCCACGGCAGGGTCTCGCGCATGAGCTCGCTCACCGGGCGCTGCCGGGAGGTGATGTTGAGAAGCCTCAGGTCCACGATCATGATCGTGCCGACCACCAAGGTGATGCACAGGACGTGCAACGTCTCGATGGTGGGAAACATCCAGGTGGACTGGCTCACGGCCGTTGCGAAGGCCGTGTGCTCGAGACGGGAAAAGAATGGATCGGTGAACATCTGACCTCGCTCTCAGTCGTGCGCCATGTAGGCGATCCATCGGCCAGCGGCCAGGATGGAGACCCACAGCAGGAGCGAGACGATGGCGGTGATCCGCGCGATGAGCCGGCGGCGCTCCCAGAACCCGCCGCCATTTCTAAGGACGTACTGGAACGCCCCGGTGAGGATCAGGACACAGGCAAGCAGCGACATCTTGGTCCAGAACACCTCGCTCGAGAATTCGCGCGCCGGCTCGCCGATGATAAGCAGCGATCCGGAGCAGAACAGCACGCACACGGAACCCCAGATCCAGGGCAGGAACCGGTGCGCGGTCGCCGTGAGGGTCTGGCCCCGGGAAGTCACTCCCAGCAGCCGGAAATCGAGCATCACGACCGAAGCCATGACGGCCGAGATCGCGAGGATGTGGACGCTCTGGATGGTCGGAATCGCCCAGTAGGCATCCTGGATCGCCATGCTGACCGAGGTATTCGACAGCCAATTGCAAAAGGCCATCAGCATCTAGAGTCTCCGGAAGGTGCGGGCAAGTTTGCCGGATTGTCTTATCAACGTCATTGCTAAATCAACGCTCTAGCTCGCCACGGGCGCGCGTTCCGTAGGTCGCGCCCCCCTTTATTCGCCGGCGCCGCGGCCGAGTATGGGGCAAGTCCGCGCGAATGGGGTCGCGATCATCGGCCCAAATCGGCGTTTTGTCGCGTAAATTACTGTTCCGGATGACGTTATTTAACGTTAATGGTTCGTGCTAGAATAGCCTATCCCCGGGGCAGTTCTTTTCAGATGCTCGACGTTCATCAACTGCACTCGCAGGCAGAGCGGATACGCGCCAGCGGGGTGCTCGGGCGCTCGCAGCTGATCCAGCGCCTGTTCGATTTCCTGATCGATTGCTCGCTCACCGATCGGGCGCCGAAGGAAATCGAGGTCGCGATAGACGTCTTCGGCAAGGACGCGAGGTTCGACGTCTCGCAGGACGCGATGGTCCGCGTCTACATCCACAAACTGCGGCGCAAGCTCGAAGAGTTCTATGCCGGACCCGGGCGCGGCGAGACGGAACGGATGGTCATTCCGAAAGGCGCGTACCGGTTCGTGATCGAGCCGGTGGAGACCGCGCAGGCCGACGTACCGCCGGCACGGCGGCGGCTGCGATGGATGCCGCTCGCGCTCGGTGCCTCGGTGCTCGCCAACATCGCGGCCCTGCTCATCTTCGGCTACGGGCGCTGGCACTCGACGCCGGACGACCTCGCAGCGCTCCGGGAGTCGCCGGTCTGGTCGCGGATCCTCGACAACCATCGCACCATTTTCATCGTGCTCGGCGACTACTACATCTTCGGCGAGACGGACAAGACGGCGGAGGTGAAGCGCCTCATCCGGCAGTTCTCGATCAACTCGCCGGCCGACCTCGATCAGTACTTGATGCTGCATCCGGATCTCGCGAGCCACTACCTCGACCTGCAGCTCAACTACCTGCCCACCTCGGCAGGCTATGCGCTGCGCGACGTGATGCCGCTGCTTGCGGCCGCCCACGATCGGATCCGCGTGGCGCTCGCCTCGGATCTCAACCCCGCCGTGCTCACCTCGGCGAACGTGGTGTACATCGGATACCTGAGCGGAATGGGCATGCTCCACGACCTCGTCTTCGCCGGTTCGCGCTTCGCCACCGGGAAATCCGACGAGGAGCTCATCGATCACGTGACCGGACAGCACTACGTGAGCCAGGCGGAGGTCCCGCACGGCGATCAGAAGTACCACGACTATGGCTACTTCGCGACGTTCTCCGGACCGGTCGGCAATCAGATCGTCGTGATCTCCGGCACGCGGGACGTGGCGGTCATGCACACGGCGGAGTGCGTGACGCAGCAACCGATGTTGAAACAGCTGACGGCGGACGCGCACGGCGCGCATTCTTTCGAGGCGCTCTACGATGTGTACGGTATGGACGGCATGAATCTCGGCGGCAAGTTGGTGCTCGCCTCGAAGCTCAACACCTCCCGGATCTGGACGGGCGAGCCTCGCGAGGGCACGCCGGGCGCCACCGCTGGCGCTGCGGGCAGCGCGGGCACTGATACTGCGGGCGCCGCGGGCGCTGCGCCTGCGCCC
>JBOHZT010000454.1:0-2471 GCA_050738535.1 Steroidobacteraceae bacterium | reverse complement strand
GATGAGCAGGGGGATCGAGAGCCACACGGCTCGAAACTCGCGCGAGGACCGAATGCCCAAGGGGCGGCGGCCATTCGTTCCTTCTTGAGCGGACAGCACCAACAATCTTCTCCGGCTCGCGGTATGCGTTGAATTCGGCCGCACGGCGGCGCTCCCCCATCGGGGTACGGCGCGATTGCGCGGCGCTCGATGCGTCGAAGATACCTGCGACGCCGCTGCGTGCGCCGCGGATTACGTCACACCGGCCCGATTGGCGGACCGCATCGTAGCCGGTGAGAGGCCGGCGCGGCTACCCGGAAATGCTCCGGGCGACCTGCTGCGAGCCGGCGGCAGCTTTGGTGATCAGAGCAATGATGCCCTTGACAGGCTTGAAGCCCCTGATCCCGATGCCGTGCCTGGCCGCCATGAGGGGGGTGCGGCCCAGGTCGTCCTTGATGTCGACCCGCGCGCCGTGCTGCAGCAGGTACTGGACGACCGGGGTCCATCCCCAGTAGATGGCACCGTACAGCGCGGTTTCTCCTTGGCGGTGCGCCACGCTGGCGTTCCGATTCACGCGGCCCAAATAGCTCGTCGTGTCCTTCACGCGGGCGTTCACGTCGGCCCCTGCCTTCAGCAGGATGGCGATCGTGCTCAGCGCGCGGGCTGCGGCTCCTCGGGCATAGTCGCCCCGATGGTCCGGCACGGAGCTGCCCGCGGGTCCCAGGATCCCCATGCCCGCGGCGGCCATGAGTGGGGTCACTCCCTGCACGTTGGGAAGATCCACCGCGGCCCCATGCTCGAGCAGCAGCTCGATCATGGCATCGTCGTGCGACAGGGCTGCCCGCAGGAGGGGCGTCGCCCCATCCCTCAACAGCGCGCCCTCGAACCTCCCGCTGTTCGCGCCGTGGCCGTGCGGGTGCAAGGTGAGCTGCGCATTCGGATCGACGCCTGCTTGGAGGAGCATGCGAGCGATGTCGACGGCCGTCGTTCCCGCGGACTTGCCGGCCCTGCTGCCCGCCGTGCCCGGCGGCTTCTGCGCACTCGGCGGCGCGCCGGATGGCCCTCCGCGCCCGAATTCGTGGTAGGTGTGCATGTCCACGGCGACATAGAGCGGAGTGCGGCCATACCAATCCCAGGTGTTGGGGTTCGCACCGTGCTCGAGGAGATACTTGGCGATCTCGAAATGCCTGTTGTCGAGGGAAGCGATGAGCGGTGTCACGCCGTCCGGAGTGGGCTGGTCCACGTTCGCACCGGATCGAACAATCGACTTCACGCACTCGAGACATCCGGACCGGATGGCATAGAGAAGCGGCGTGAGCCCTCCTTCCGGGCGGTACTGAGCGCGGGGCTCCGAGGTGAACTGCGTCGCCTTGTCGAGCCAGTCGTTGAACGTCTCGCGGGTGTTGACGCTCGCGCCGTGCCTCACCAGGTACCGCACGACATCGGGGTATCCTTGGGCCGCCGCCCACATGAGTGCCGTTTGGCCGTGCACGTGCTCGCGTGCGTTGACGTTCGCGCCCCGGCGAACGAGCAGCCTCACGATGGGCAGCACCCCGGTGCGCGAAGCGAGCATCAGCGCCGTCTGGCCGTACGTGTTCGCCTCGTTCACCTCAGCATGGGCCCGAAGCAGCATCTTGACCAGATCGATGTTGGCCGCCTTGACGGCTTCATCGAGTGGATCGGAACCGAAGCGGTTCATGAGATCGGGATCGGCGCCGTGCTTCAAGAGCGCCTCGACGAGCGGCACGTCGAGCCGGTACGTCGCCCAGTCGAGCGCCGTGCTCCCATCGCCCTGCCGCACGTTGACGTCGCCGCCCGACTCGACGAGCTTCGGGGCCGCGGCGTCCTCGCCCGCCTGCACCAGGTCGGCGAGCCCAGGTTGTTGCGCACCGGCATGCGCCATTGAGGCAAACGCCAGCGAGCTTGCCCCCACGATCAGCCATCGTGTCACGACGAGTCTCCGGCGGGCCAGCCGCAGCTCAAAGAATGGTCGCAGACAACGCATCCTCGTGCCCCCACATGCCCTTGAACGCCGAATACACGAAGGTCCTCGGATCGCTGAAGGTACGGCCAAGGCCCTTCAAAACGCCAGCCCGGAAAATGTCCTCCGCGCTGTAGCCCTTGAGCACCAGAGCGACCATGCGCTGGTACGCGATTGCGAGCATATCGTGCTCGGCCTTCACGGCGCTGCGCGCGACGACGGGACCGAAGGCGGGGACGATCTTCGTCTCATCGTTGGCGAGATCGTGGAGCCGCCGCAGCGCCACGAGCCGCCCGCCGAGCCAGCCGCCGGCATACCAGTCGAGCTGCGGATCCTGCGCGGGTGACACCGCATGGCCTGCCGCGAGGACGTTCGAGTCCCGGAAATAGACATAGCAGTCCCCATCGGTGTGAGCCTCGGGCAAATGGCCGTACTCGATGTGCTCCGCACCGGCGGTCATCGATCCCCTTTCGAAGAAGGTCTGCGTCGGCCACGCGGCCCTCGGGAGACC
>JBOHZT010000453.1:0-2474 GCA_050738535.1 Steroidobacteraceae bacterium | reverse complement strand
ACACCAGCATCAACCTGCGCCAGGTCGGCAGCAAGATCGTGGTGGATTTCGCGGACACCGCGGTGCCGCAATCGCTCGAGCGGCACTATGACGCAACCGATTTCGGGACGCCGATCACCGGCTTCGACGTGACCCGCTCGGGCGGCAATACCGAGATCGTCATCAATGCGACGGGCGCCTACGATCAGCTCGCCTATCAGACGGACAACCGGTACGTCGTCGAGGTGCAGCCGCAGCGCAAGACCGCCGCTGCAGCGGGAGTTCCGAAGCGCGAGTACACCGGCCAGCGGCTGACGCTCAATTTTCAGAGCATCGACACTCGGGCGGTGCTGCAGCTCCTCGCGGACGCGAGCGGCGAGAACATCGTCGTGAGCGACTCCGTGAAGGGCAGCGTCACGCTGCGGCTGCAGAACGTGCCCTGGGACCAGGCGCTCGCGATCATCCTGCAGACCAAGGGTCTCGGCATGCGCAAGGAAGGCAACGTCATCATCGTCGCGCCGGCCGCGGAGCTCGCCACGCAGGAGAAGGAGGAGCTCGCAGCGCAGAAGGACGTCCAGTCGCTCGAGCCGCTGCAGACCGAGTACCTGCAGGTCAACTACGCGAAGGCCTCCGATCTCGCCGCGCTCATCAAGACCAAGAACGGCTCCATGCTCTCGCCGCGCGGGAGCGTGTCGGTCGACACGCGCACCAACACCCTGCTCTTGCAGGACACACCGGAGCGCCTCGCGGATATCCGCCGCATGGTGGCGGCGCTCGACATCCCGGTCCGGCAGGTGCTCATCGAAGCGCGCGTGGTGATCGTCAGCAACGATTTCAAGCGCTCGCTCGGCACGGTGCTTGGCTTGACCGGCGTCACGCGCAATGGGCCGAACGGCCTCATCACGACGACCGGAAGCGCCAGCGGCACGGATGAGATCCTCTCCTCGACGCTCTCCGGATCGCAGTTCCCGAACAACCTACCGACCGGGAGCGATGCCCGCAGCCGGTACAACTTCAACCTACCCTCGCCGACGAGCGCCGGAAGCATCGCGTTCGGGGTGCTCGGATCGGACTACCTGGTCGATCTCGAGCTCTCGGCCGCGCAGGCGGAGACGCGCGCCGACGTGATCTCGGCGCCGCGCGTCGTCACTGCGAATCAGAAGAAGGCGGTCATCCTCCAGGGTACGGAGATTCCGTATCAGCAATCGGCCTCCAGCGGCGCGACGACCGTGCAGTTCGAGCAGGCGGTGCTATCGCTCACCGTGACCCCGCAGATCACGCCCGACAATCGCGTGATCCTCGATCTCGACGTGAAGGACGACAGCGTCGGCACCGTCGTCGTGCAGTCGGGCGGCGTCAACGTGCCTTCCATCAACACGCAGGAGGTCACGGACCAGGTGGTCGTGAACGACGGACAGACGGTCGTGCTCGGCGGCATCCTCGTCACGACCCACCGCGAGGACGTGACGAAGATTCCCTGGCTCGGCGACATCCCGGTGCTCGGACACCTCTTCAAGCAGACCACGAAGACGAACAACAAGGACGAGCTCCTGGTGTTCGTGACGCCGAAGATCCTGCATCAAGGCGCGGCGGCCGACTGACCGGGCGGCGCGGCGCGGGCGCGTCTGCGAGCAAACCCGGCTTGCCGGGCCCGGGAGCGGGCCGGCTCACTCGCGGACCCGCCGCGGAGCGTTGCGGTATGCTTCCCCTTCATGGTGGGCAAGCGCAACGTCTTCCTGGTCGGTCCGATGGGCTCCGGCAAGTCGGCCGTCGGCCGGCTGGTCGCGCGGCTGCTCGATGCGCCTTTCTTCGATAGCGACACGGAGATCGAGCGGCGCACCGGCGTCGATATCCCCTATATCTTCGAGAAGGAAGGCGAGGCCGGGTTCCGGCAGCGCGAGCGGGAGGCGCTCGAGGTACTCACGGAGATGGAGCCCATCGTGCTGGCGACCGGCGGCGGCGCGGTGCTGCTCCCGGAGAATCGGCGCTGCCTCGCCGAGCGGGGCTGCGTCGTGTACCTCGAGGCGTCCGTCGCGCAGCAAGCGCACCGGGTGCGCCGTGGCCGTGGCCGACCGCTCCTCCTCAACGTCGATCCCCTGGCAAAGCTCTCGCAGCTCATGCAGGAGCGCGCTCCGCTTTACCTCGGCGTCGCGGATCTCACCGTCCCGACGGACGGGCGCAAGGTCCAGAGCGTCGCAGAGGAGATCGTCCGTGGGCTCGGCGGTGGCTAGCCGGCAGTGCAGCGGGCGCGCGGATGGTTAGCCTCGAGGTCGAGCTCGGCGAGCGTAGCTACCCCATCCTCATCGGGACGGGGCTGCTCGGCGACCGGGAGCTCATGGAGCGGCACGTTGCGGGCCGGGACTTGCTGCTGGTCAGCAACACGGTCGTGGCGCCGCTGCATGCCGAGCGTCTGAAGAGCGCCCTGGCGGGCCGGCGGCTCGTCGAGGCGATCCTGCCGGACGGCGAGTCGCACAAGACCCTGGCGACCGTCTCCC
>JBOHZT010000452.1:0-2478 GCA_050738535.1 Steroidobacteraceae bacterium | reverse complement strand
CCGTATCTCTCGGAACGTATCGAAGAGTAACCGGATCGACTGCTGGATCTGCTGATCGGGGTCCAGCACTACGGCGCCGGCTGCGTCGTACACGAGGCCGATCGGCAGGCCGATCTCGAGTTCACCTCGCTTGGCTTTATTGCGTTGGCCGCCGAGCAGGCGAGCCTTCAGCACATGCAGCTCGGCTTCGCTCATCGTGCCCTTCAGACCCAATAGCAGACGATCGTTGAAGTGTGCCGGATCGTAAATGCCGTCTTCATCCAGGATCAGGGTGCTGGTGAGCGCGGCGAGTTCCAAGAGCCGATGCCAGTCGGCATTATTGCGCGCCAAGCGAGATACCTCCAAGCCCAGTACGATCCCGGCATGACCGAGCGCGACCTCGGTGACCAAGTATTGGAAGCCGTCGCGGTTCTCGGCGTTGGCGCCGGAGATGCCCTGATCCGTATCGATGGTGTGAATACGGTCGATCGGCCAGCCCAGCGAGGCCGCTCGATCACGTAGTGCGTATTGACGCTTGCCGCTCTCTGTGTTCTCGAACATCTGACGCAGAGAAGACTGGCGAACGTACAAGAATGCGTCACGCCGCAGATGATCGGCGCTGACTTTTTGATGTGTGTCAAAAGACATGCTTCCTCTCCAAGTGCGTTTGCAAAACCATATTGGCAAGTAAACGGACGAGCCTGTGATCGCCACGCACGTTCGGTACAAGGGTCGTCTGCGGGTGACGAGTCACCGGATCCGTTGGGCCCGACATCAGCAACGCGAGGCCTTGAAGCATACCGTGGTAGACAACGGCACCGAGCCCGCCGGGACGCGCGGCGCCTCGGAGTACATCGCTCCGTAAAGTCTCGTAAATCGAAATCGCCGCGGGTGGGAGTGCGGCGGCGGCGACTATTGTTTTTTTTTGCGCGCCAGGGCGCGTTCGATGCTGCGGGGGTGGACCGAGACACCCAGTTCGGTCTCGATCAGTCGAGCCAGGGCGCGAGCCCCGGGTGGCTCCTCTTCGATCAGTCGCGCTTCTATAAACTTCATGACTTCGGGCGTGAGCTTGTGCGCACCCTTCGGACCGCGCGACTTCGGCACCAATCCGCTTAAGCCTGCTCGCGCAAAGTCTGCTTCCGCTTGATAGAACGTCGGGCGTGATACACCGAAAAGCGTGGCGGCTTCGCTCTTCTCGGCTCCCTCGATGCGGACCTGCCGCAACATCTCGTACTTGACCTGCACCAAATCGCGGGAGTCGAAGAATCCATCGGCTTGGAACCAGGGTGCGCGAACACGCTCGGGGTGGCGGTTCAGGCCGCCGGTCTGCTTGAGGTGCTGAGCTTTGCGGTTGGGAGGCGGCAAAGGCGTATCTCGAACTACCTAGATGTAAACTAATATATGCCGTCTTGGTCCTGGTGTAAAGTGCTTTATATCGAGTAATGGCGCACATCTTGGCGCAGAAAACCTCGTTATGCTCTGGCGGATGGCGGAATACCCATAACTCAGCGGCATTTATTATCTTACATCGGCGGCGTAATTTACTTGACGCGATCATGGTTCGATCCTCCGCTCAGCTCGGTTAATAGCGCGTCCAAACGCAATAAATCATCGGGGCGGAACCATGAGCGTCCTGCTGACGCCTGCATGAAGGCGTCGTCTCGGCCCACGTCTGTCCATGACGTGGGCATCGAGCGTAGACGGCCCTTTGCATCGAAATAGATGACGCGATCCTCCCCCCAGTTCATCTGTCGCGTGCGCAGAACCCGACGAGTTCCGCGAAGAGGGTGAAAGGGATGGGTGACCTCGAAAACCAGCTCTCCGCTGTCAGGACGAGGTGCAGTTCGTGACTTGTGATAAGGCCGCCGTGGAAATGAGCGTGCTGGTGGTGCAGAGGTGGATCCTCGCGCGCCTGCGCAACCGCCAGTTCTTCTCGCTGCGCGAGCTCAACGCCGCGATCGCCGAGCTGCTTGAGGATCTGAATAAGCGCTCGTTCAAGAAACTGCCGGGCTGCCGCACCACGGCGTTCGAATCGATCGACCGGCCAGCCATGAAAGCGCTGCCGGCGAGGCGCTACGAGTATGCCGAATGGATCAAGGCGAAAGTCAACATCGACTACCACGCCGAGGCTGACCGGCATTACTACAGTGTGCCGCATCCGCTGGTCGGACAGTACGTCATGGTGCGGATGACCGACTCGACCATCGAATGCTTCTTCAAGGGCGGGCGCGTGGCCGCGCACGTGCGCAGCTACCTGAAGGGCAAACACACAACCCTACCCGAGCATATGCCCGCTGCGCACCGCAAGCACATGAAATGGACTCCGGCACGGCTGCTGAACTGGGGTCAGAACATCGGCGTGGGCACCCGCTCGGTGGTGCAGTGGCAACTGGATCATCGACCTCATCCCGAACAGGGATACCGGGCCTGCCTGGGACTGCTGAACCTGTCGAAGACCTACGGCGAGGAGCGCCTGGAGGCGGCGTGTCGTCGCGCACT
>JBOHZT010000451.1:0-2483 GCA_050738535.1 Steroidobacteraceae bacterium | reverse complement strand
CGTTGAGCGTGGTGGTGACGGCGACGGCGTTGCCCTGCGCATCGACCACCGAGTAATGCGTCGTGTCGTCCGCCTCCTTCGCGCGCGGCAGGATCGGGTGCTGAGCCGCCCACGCGGTGAGCTTCGGAAAGGTCGACGGGCGCACGAGGGATGCGTTGCTGCTCGCCCGATCCGGCTGGATCGATCGACGCCATGCGGCCGCGTAGCGCTTGTCGATGAGGTCCAGCACTGGAGCATTGCTGAAGTCGGGGTCGCCGAGGAACTCCGCGCGGTCGAAGAACGCGCGCCGGTAGGCCTCGGAGATGAGGTGGATCGACCGCGCCGAGTCGAGTCCCGCCTGCTTCAGGTCGTAGCTCTCGAGAATGTTGAGGGATTCGATGAGCGCGATGCCGCCGGAGGACGGCGGCGGGGCGGAGAGGATCTCGAGGTCATGGTAAGTACCGCGCACCGGGGCGCGGTCCTTCACCTGGTAGCTCGCGAGGTCCCGGGCCGTGATGATGCCTCCGCCGCGCTGAATGTAGGCCGCGATCTGCTTGGCCATCGCGCCGCTGTAGAAACCGTCGGGCTTGGCGACGATGCGTTCGAGCGTCCGGGCGAGCTCCGGCTGCTTGAAAAGGTCTCCCTGATGCCATCCCTTGCCCCCGTTCTGGAAGATCCGCCGCGAGTTCGCGAAGCGCGAGAGGATCCGGTCGTGCGTCATGAGGCGAGCGTTGCCCCAGCTGAGCGGGTAGCCGTCGCGCGCCAGGCGGATGGCCGGCTGCATCACGCGCTTCAGGCCGAGCTTGCCGAAATGCTGCTCGGCATAGACGAGACCTTTGACGCTGCCCGGAACGCCGATGGCCAGGTATCCGACCCGGCTCAGGTGCGGGATGACCTTGCCGTGCGCATCCAGGTACATGTTCTGCGTCGCCTTGCCCGGCGCCGTCTCGCGGAAATCGATGAAGTGAGCCGCGCCGTCGTGCATGCGGATGAGCATGAATCCGCCGCCGCCGAGATTGCCGGCTTGCGGCTCGACGACCGCGAGCGCGAACCCGGTGGCGACCGCCGCGTCGATCGCGTTGCCGCCCGCCCGCATCATGGCGACGCCGGCTCGCGAGGCGATGGCATTGACGCTCACGACCATGGCGTGCCGCGCGTGGACGGGGTGCAGCGACCCGCCCGCGAAGCAGACCGAGGTCATCGCGGTCGCGGTGACGGCAAGGAGCACGAGGAAGGCGCGCAGTCGGATTTTCACGAGAAGCCCTGCAGTGGCACTTGGAGGGAGCCTCGAGTATAGACGCGGCAGCGCGCGCTCCGTCCTGCTAGACTCGCCGTCAAGGGGGCGCATAAGCTGCAAAGAAGCGCCATCGAGCGACTCATGACGTACCTCGTCCGCTGCGCGGCCTGCTGGGGCTGGCGCGCCTCGTTCCTCACGTTGCTGCTCCTGCCGGCCGCGGCATTCGCTGCCGGGGCTTCTGTTGCCGGGACGCTCGGCGGCTCCGCCTCGGCCGGGACGACCGCGGCGGCTGCAAACATCGCGAGCTCGGTCGTCAAGGTGTTCGCGACCGTTCGATACCCGAACCCCTACAAGCCGTGGACGAAGCAAACGCCCCGCGATATCAGCGGCTCCGGCGTCGTCATCTCGGGCGATCGGATCCTCACGAATGCGCACGTCGTCCTCTACGCGAGCGACATCGAGGTGCAGGCGACGACGGCGGGCGACAAGATCCCGGCGACCATCGAGGCCATCGCGCCGGGGATCGATCTCGCGGTGCTGAAGCTGTCGGATTCATCGTTCTTCCGTACTCACCCGCCCATCGCGCGGGCGAGCGTGCTGCCCGCCATCAAGGATCCGGTGCTGGTCTACGGATTCCCGGAAGGGGGCAGCACCTTGTCGATCACCAAGGGGATCGTCTCGCGCATCGAGTTCGTGCCCTACAACTATGGGACCTCGGGGCTGCGCGTCCAGATCGACGCCGCGATCAACCCTGGGAACAGCGGCGGCCCCGCCATCGCGGGCAATCAGATGATCGGGCTCGCGTTCAGCCGGCTCGCTGGCGGCGCCGAGAACATCGGCTACATCATTCCGGAGGAGGAGATCGAGCTGTTCCTCCACGACGTTGCGGGCGGCCACCGGTACCCAGGCAAACCCGCGATGTACGACGAGCTCCAGACGCTCCAGAGCACGGCGCTGCGCCGGTATCTCGGCGTTCCGAACGGAACGACCGGAGTCGTCGTCCTGCGCCCGTACGGCTCGGCGCCCCAGTATCCTCTCGAGAAGTGGGACGTCATTACCCATATCGGTGCCGCGGCGATCGACGACCAGGGGATGATCGATCTCGGCGGGGACGTGCGCCTGAGCTTCCGATATCTCGTCCAGAAGCTCGCGCGTCACGGCGAGGTCCCGCTCACGATCTTCCGGCATGGCAAGACGACGCACGTCGAGCTGCCCGTCGGGAACGACCGGCGGCTTCTCATCCCGAACCTCGTAGGGGACTATCCGC
>JBOHZT010000450.1:0-2525 GCA_050738535.1 Steroidobacteraceae bacterium | reverse complement strand
GACTCGGGTCCCCCGGCGCCACATTGCGCAGGTCGGCGGCCTGCGCGATCGGCAGGTCCCGGCCCCAATTGACGCCCGTGAGGTGCGCATCGCGCTCGTTCGCCCCGCAGACGAAATCCGCGATTGCCAGCGCCGCATGGTCCGCGTACACCGTGAGCCCCGCGAGGCCTCGCGGGCCGATGGAGCCGGGCGGTGCACCGGTTGCTGCCTCGATCTCCGCGGCGCCGGCCATGGCGAGCGGACGGGCCACGCCCGGTAGCTTCTGCGCTTTGAGGGCATTGAGCTCGTGGTCTCCGCGCAGCACGAGCGCGACGGGCCGCCCACTCGGCGCGTGAGCGGCCGGGTGCGCGCCCGGCGCGGCGGCGCTCGCGGCCGCATCTGCACCCGCTCCCCCACCCTCACCCGCCGCAGCGGCGCCTGCCACGATCAGCGTCTTCAGGCACTGAGACGGCGGTACGCCGAGCAGCGCGCTGACCTCAGCAATGGTCCGCGCGCCTGGAGTCGCGACGCGCACGAGGGGTTGGCTCGGCGCCGGTCGGGCCGCAGCCGGCGGGAGCGCCGGAGCGAGCTCGACGTTCGCCGCGAAGCCTTCGGCATCGCAGATCGCGATCGCATCCTCGCCGGACTCGGCGAGCACCTGGAACTCCTCGGAGGCCGAGCCGCCGATCGCGCCGGTATCGGCCTGCACGATGCGAAAGTCCAATTGCATGCGCTCGAACATGCGCACATACGCCGCGCGCATTGCCGCATACCCAGTCGCGAGCGACGCCTCGTCCAGGTGGAAGGAATAGGCATCTTTCATGAGGAACTCGCGCGCGCGCATCACGCCGAAGCGCGGCCGTACTTCGTCACGAAACTTGACCTGGATTTGATAGAAGCATGCCGGAAGCTGCCGGTAGCTCTTGAGCTCGCGGCGCGCGATGTCAGTGATGACTTCCTCGTGCGTGGGGCCGACCACGAAGCCGCGCTCGTGCCGGTCCTTGAGGCGCAACAGCTCCGGGCCGTACTCGCTCCAGCGCCCGGATTCCTGCCACAGCTCGGCCGGCTGGACCGCCGGCATCAGCAGCTCGAGCGCCCCGGCGCGGTCCATCTCCTCGCGCACGATCGTCTCGACCTTGCGCAGCGTCCTGAGTCCAAGCGGCAGCCATGCGTAGATTCCGGCCGCGATACGGCGGATGAGGCCGGCGCGCAGCATGAGCTGATGGCTCACGACCTCTGCCTCGGCGGGCGTCTCTTTGAGTGTATTGATCGGATATCGCGAGAGCAGCATGGGGGGACGATGGCCGGAAGGCGGCGTAGCGAAGGCGCAGTGGGCGCGGACCCTCGAGAGTCGACGAGAGCGCATGCTAGCAGAGGAGGCGAGCGCGCTGGGGCTCATGTGGGGTAATCTCGGCACCGCATGCGCTTGGCGGCCTGCTCGCACTCGACACATCGGAGGGCACCGTGAAGGACGTGACTTTGGGTCGGCTCAAGATCTCCCGCGTCTACGAGGGGGATGGGGTGTTTCCCCTCGCAACCGCCCTTCCGGCCGTGACCGACCAGGATCTCGCCCGCTTGAAGGCATGGTACTGGGATGCCGACCTCACGGATGCGGCAAGCAAGGCCAACGTGCGCATCAGCGTGCACAGCTACGTCCTGCGCGTCGACGGCCGCAATCTTCTGGTCGACACCTGCTGCGGGAACGACAAGCAACGCAGCCTCGAGGCGGTGAGCCACTTGAAGTCGCCCTACCTCGAGAATCTTGCCAGCGCCGGTCTCAGGCCCGAGGACATCGACCTCGTCATGTGCACGCACCTGCACTTCGACCACGTCGGGTGGAACACTCGCCTGAAGGATGGGACCTGGGTCCCGACGTTTCCCAATGCCCGGTATCTCTTCGGGCGGCGCGACCTCGAGTTCTTCTCCAAACAGCGTCACGAGGCGACGCATCGCGAGGCCTTCGAGGACAGCGTTGCGCCGATCCTCGATGCCGGCCTCGCGGACATCGTGGATGCCGACGCGCGAGTGCATCGGGAGATCGGCGACGGCATCTGGCTGGAGGACGTGAGCGGCCACTCCCCCGGCAATCTGTGCGTGATGGCCGACTGCGGCGCCGGCCGGGCCGTCTTCTCCGGAGACTGCTTCCATCATCCCGTCCAGATCGTGCGGCCCGACGCGGAGTTCTTCGCCGATACCGACCCCGCGAAGGCGAGCACGACCCGACAACACCTGCTAGAGAAGTACGCCGATAGCGGGGCGATCTTCTTTCCGGCGCATTTCACCGGGGCGACCGCCGGACGCGTCGAGCGCGACCGCGACGGCCAGCTGAGGTTCCGGTTCTTGCCTCAATCGTTCGGATAGTCCTCGTAGATGCTCCGATACGAGATGTCGATCGCGGGATCCTTCCCCCGATAGGCGTGCGCACGCAGCACGTCCTCACGCAGCTCGATGCCGAGCCCCGGCTCCGCGGGCGGAACGATGAATCCGCCCTCCCACCGCAGCGGCTTCACGAGGATCTCGTCATAGAAGCCCGCCCACTTCTCGAT
>JBOHZT010000449.1:0-2543 GCA_050738535.1 Steroidobacteraceae bacterium | reverse complement strand
TCTTCATCCTCCAGGCGCGGCCGGAAACGGTCGAGAGCCGCGGCGGCCGTGCGCTCGAGCGCTTCGCGCTCACGCGGCGCTCGCAGGTGCTCGTCACTGGGCGCAGCATCGGCCAGCGCATCGGCGCGGGCGTCGTCCGGATCGTGCGGGAGCCTGCCCAGATGGGCCGCGTCCGCGACGGGGACGTGCTCGTGGCGGACATGACCGATCCGGACTGGGAGCCGATCATGAAGCGCGCCGCCGCGATCGTCACCGACCGCGGCGGGCGCACGTGCCACGCAGCGATCGTCGCGCGCGAGCTCGGCGTTCCCGCCGTCGTCGGCTGCGGTGATGCGACGCAGCGCCTGCGCGAGGGCACGGAGGTCACGGTCTGCTGCGCCGAGGGGGAAACGGGGCGCGTGTACGCCGGCCGGCTTGCCTTCGAGTGCCGGCGGATCGAGCTCGACCGGATGCCAGAGATCCCCGTGCGGATCATGATGAACGTCGGCAACCCCGAGCGCGCATTCGCGCTCGCGGCGCTTCCCAACCACGGCGTCGGGCTCGCGCGGCTCGAGTTCATCATCAATCGCATGATCGGGATCCATCCCCGAGCCCTCGCCGAGCTCCAGCGGCTCGACTCGGCCTCGCTCGAGCTGTGCGCGCAGCGGATGGCCGGCTACGCCGATCCGCAGACGTTCTACGTCGAGAAGCTCGCGGAGGGCATCGCACAGATCGCCGCCGCGTTCTACCCGCAGCCCGTCATCGTGCGCTTCTCCGACTTCAAATCGAACGAATACGCGAACCTGGTCGGCGGAAGCCTGTTCGAGCCGCGGGAGGAGAATCCGATGCTCGGATTCCGCGGCGCGGCGCGCTATCTCGATCCCTCCTTCCGTCCCTGCTTCGAGCTCGAGTGCCGCGCGGTACGGCGCGTCCGGGACACCATGGGGCTCGCGAACGTCGAGGTGATGGTGCCCTTCGTCCGTTCACCCCGCGAGGCACGCGAGGTCGTCGCGCTGCTCGCGCAGAACGGGCTCGAGCGCGGCGCCGGCGGTCTCAAGGTACACATGATGTGCGAGATCCCGACGAACGCGCTGCTCGCCGACCGCTACCTCGATCACTTCGACGGCATGTCGATCGGCTCGAACGATCTCACGCAGCTCGCCCTTGGGCTCGATCGCGATTCGGCCATCGTCGCCGCCGGGTTCGACGAGCGCGACGATGCCGTCAAGGCGCTACTCGGGATGGCGATCGCCGCCTGCCACCGCCGCGGGAAATACATCGGCATCTGCGGACAGGGTCCGTCCGATCACCCGGACTTCGCCCGCTGGCTGCTCGAGCAGGGCATCGACAGCCTCTCGCTCAATCCCGACTCCGTCGTCGAGACCTGGCTCGGCCTCGCAGGTCAACGTGAGCCGGAGTAGGCGGGATGGATGAAATGCGCCCGATAATGGCGCAGCTCCCGCACCGACTCCTGGATGTCGGCGAGCGCGAGATGCGCGCTCGCCTTGCTGAAGGTCTCCGCGATCTGCGGCGCCCAGCGGCGCGCGAGCTCCTTCAAGGTGCTCACGTCGAGGTTGCGGTAGTGGAAGAAGTGCTCGAGCTGCGGCATCTCGCGCGCGAGGAAGCGCCGGTCCTGGCACACGCTGTTGCCGCACATGGGCGAGGTGCCCGGCGTCGCGAGCGTGGAGAGAAAGGTGAGCGTGCGGCGCTCCGCGTCGGCCGCGGAGTACCGGCTCTCCCGCACGCGCTCGACGAGCCCCGAGGAACCGTGGTGCTTCTGATTCCACTCGTCCATCCGCGCGAGCACGGCCTCGGGCTGGTGGATCGCCATGACCGGCCCCTCGGCGAAGATCTCGAGATCCCGGTCCGTCACCAGCGTCGCGATCTCGATGATGTGATCCGTCGTCGGCGAGAGTCCGGTCATCTCGAGATCGATCCAGATGAGTAGCTCGGAGCTCGGCATGATGGGGGGGATCTTAACAGCAATGGAGCGCTAAGTTCGGCGGCGATGAAGCGCGCGGTTCGCTCCTCAGCTGAGCAACTGCCGGCCGGCGAGCGCGTGGGCGAGTGTCCCGCCGTCGACGTATTCGAGCTCCCCGCCGACGGGCACTCCGTGTGCGATGCGGCTCGCGCGGATCCCGTGGCGCAGCGCGAGCTCGCCGAGGAAGTGTGCGGTCGCCTCGCCCTCCACGGTGGAGTTCGTGGCGAGGATGAGCTCGTGGACGCCTCCCGCCGCGAGCAGCGCCTCGAGCTCGCGAGCGCCGAGCTGCTCCGGACCGACGCCGTCGAGCGGGGAGAGATGGCCCATCAGCACGAAGTACAGGCCGCGATAGCTGGCCGACTGCTCGATCGCGAGGACGTCCGCGGGCGACTCGACGGCGCAGAGCGTCGCCGCATCCCGTTGCGGCGAGGCGCAGATCGAGCACAGCTCGCTTTCCGTGAGCATCCGGCAGCGCTGGCAACGCCGGATGCAGGCGAGCGCCTCCTCGAGCGCGCCCACCAGCGACCGGGCTCCCGGCCGCCCTTCCTGCAGCAGATGAAAGGCCATGCGCTGCGCCGTCTTG
>JBOHZT010000448.1:0-2553 GCA_050738535.1 Steroidobacteraceae bacterium | reverse complement strand
CGTCAAACTCGCTCACGCCAAGGGGCACGGTGAGTCCTCCCACGTTGTATGGCTGGGACGCGCCGGGCTGAAGGACTGGGAGCTGAAGCCCGTCATCCTCGGTGGGGATTGGACCTTCGTTACGAAGAATTCCGTGGACTTCCGAGGCCCGGCCGACAGCCCGGGCACCAAGGGCCAGTACGCCGGCGTTTAAATCCACGCGGGGCTGATCTGCCTCAACGGGCCTTGCGGCATGGACCTGGACATGCAGGTCGAACTGTTCGAGCAGGCGCTGGACGTACTGCAGGCCGATCCTGACCTGGTCAACCAAGTGCTCGAGATCACCTACGAAGAAGATGGCCTGATCATCCGCCGTTATCGGCTGTCAGAAACCGATTAGCGTTAAACGCAAGCAAGCGGAGCCAGGAGATCCCTGCTCGCATGCTCTCGGGGCCCGCCGACTGCGGCGCTCGGCAAAAGTAGTCCGGATCTGCTCGGCTCAGAAACCGTGGAACATATCGTGGAACAATCAAGTGGAAATTAGAACGTAATTCAGCAAGTTACACGCCGACGGCGGGCTGCAGCTTCTCCTGTTTCCGCTCGGGCAGTGCGTGACCGTACCAATGGAAACGTATGTTACCATTGTATCAATGAACCGCAGGCTGACCCCAGAGCAGCTCGAATCCGCCTGTCGCGATCTGCTGATGAGTCGCCGCCGCGTGACCGTGCGCGCCGTGATGGCCGAGCTTCGTCGCCGCCACGGCGCCTCGGGCCGCACCGAGCGAGTCCGCCAGACTCTGCACCGCCTCGATGCGAGCCAGCCCCTCGAGCCGACCCGCGACCCGGCCGCTTCCGACACCGCCACTCTCCTCGAGCGCCTTCAGGCAGCCGAAGCCCGCGCCGCGAGATCAGAGGAGCTCGAGCGCCACCACCAGGATTTCTGGGCCAAGCGGTACGCGGAAAAGGCCGACGAGCTCGAGCGCCGATACGCCGCAGTCCTCCGCGCGCGCCCGGCAATCACCACCGACCAGTATCTGCGGCTCCATCAGCGCATCGCTGATCTCACGCGCCGCCTCTCGCGCTACGAGTCAGTCGACCCGTAGCCGCCGGCGCTCTTACCCGCTGGCATCCGACCGCGACCTACCAGGGCACGCTCGCGGATTTCAAGAGCGGATCGTCGAGGCGGTGCGCCGGGGCCGAGGTCCTTTGTGAAGTAGGGACCGAGAGCCACTCGGGCTGGATCGCGCGATGACGCGCAGCATCTCGAGAAGCTCCGCCTGCGCCGCCGTCGGCCGCCAGTCCCGCCGCAGCGTGAGACCGATCGCGCGTACCACGCGGCCGTCCGGGTGGGGCAGGGCGATGAGCTCGCCGGCCGCGAGCTCATGGTGAGCCTGTTGCGCGGAGAGCAGCATCGCGCGGTCGCTCCTCAGCAGCAAAGCGCGCGCCGCGATGAGAGAGTTGCATTCGATGGCCGCGGCAGGCGGCAGACCCGCGGTGCCGCGCAATAGCCGCTCGAAATGCCGCCGCAAAGGCGAGCCCGGACGGGGGGCGATCCACGGGAAGCGCGCGAGCGCCTCAGCCGGCGGCGCGCCTCGCCTCATGCGCGCCAACGGATGGCCCTTGCGGACGATGATCGCCAGAGGGTCCTCGAAGAGCAGCTCCTCGACGACGTCCGGCGGTACCGATTCCCGCATGGCTCCCACCAGGAAGTCCGCGCGTCCGCGACGCAGAGCATCGAGCAGGGTTTCGTAGGGGCCATCGAGGATCGAGATCTGGTGACCCGGCTGCCGCGCGGCAAACCGCAGGACAGTCTCCGGCACGATGAAGCTGCGTCCGAGGGGCATCGCTCCAATCACTGTCTTGCCCCGCTCCTCACCATCGAGTGCCGCGACTTCGGCGCGCGCCTGGCCGAGCTCCGCCATCGCGAGCTGCAGCTCGCGGCAGAGGCGCAGCGCCTCCCGCGTGGGGCTGAGGCCATGGCTCGTCGTCTCGAAAAGCGGCGTGCCGATCCTGCGCTCGAGCTCCCTCGCGGCCCGGTGCAAGGGCGCGCGAGTCGTGCCATGGTCGCGAGCCGCCGCCCCGAAGCCGCCTGACTCCACGACGGCGACCAGCGCCTGCAGTTGCCGGGAGCTTATCCCCCGGAGCGATCCGCGCATGTTGGACGGTTGCGGCGCCGCTGCCCCGACTGCGCGTTCGATGCGCTGCAAAACGCGTGTGGCACGCTCGGCGCAGAGCCGTCCGGCCTTGGTCGGCTCCATCCCCTGAGCGGTACGTGTGAAGAGCGGACGCTCGAAAACGCGCTCGAGCGAGGCGACCGCCTGCGTGGCCGCCGGCTGGCTGAGGTGCGCTGCGTGTGCCGCCGCGCTCACGCTTCCGAGCCGCGCCACGGAGGAGAGCACTGCCAGGTGGCGAAGATTCGGTAGGGAAGCGCTCATGCGGGGTCACCATCAGGCGACGAGTTCACGGTCCCAATCGTATGCAATTTCTTATACCCGGCGCCATTTTGCAATTGGCGCCCTGCGAGCCCCGGGCGGAGAATCTCGACCAGGTCCAGCATTGAGGCATACCTCGGTG
>JBOHZT010000447.1:0-2558 GCA_050738535.1 Steroidobacteraceae bacterium | reverse complement strand
CGCCACGGGCGATCTCGATCCACGCTGCCCGCTGCAGATCGCAGGCGTAGGCAGCACGCGGCTCATGGTCGCGGTGCGCCGGCACGAGCAGCTGAAGCAGCTGAAGCCCGACTCGGCGCGCCTCACGACCCTCTCGGCGCAGATCGGCGCCGCGGGCTATTTCGTCTTCACGCTCGTACCCCGCGAGGCGGGGTTCCTCACCGAGTCGCGCATGTTCTGCCCCGCACTCGGCATTCCGGAGGATCCGGTCAGCGGCAACGCGCACGGCTTGCTCGGGGCCTATCTCGTCCGTCACGGCCTGCTCGCGCGCGCAGGCGACCGGGCGTCGTTCTGCGGCGCACAAGGCCATTACGTGGGCCGCCCCGGTCGCGTCGACGTGGAGCTCGAGTTCCGCGACGGATCGCTCGAGGCCGTGTGGATCATTGGCCAGGCAGTGTCGATCTTCCGGACGGAGATGACTCTGTAGCGGCCGCGACGGGCTCGGCGGCCTCGGCCGGCTCGAGGTCGAGCGCCGAGCGGCGCAGCCGCAGCAGCAGCCAGATCGCGGGCAGCGTGATGAGCGCGCCGATCCAGAAGGGCGAGTTGGGACCTGCGAGCTCATAGAGATAGCCGGCCACGAACGGCCCGATCACCCGGGCAAGACTCGTGCTCGACTGGTACGTGCCCATCACGGCGCCGCGGTCCGCGCCGCGTGACTGGCGGGACGCGAGCGCCGAAGCGCACGGCGTGAATCCGCCCATCCCGAGCCCCGCGAGCGCGAGCCCTATCCCGACGAGCGTCACGCTCCTGCCGGCGAACGCGACGATGAATAGACCGAGGGCATACGACGCGATGCCGAGGCTTCCGAGCACCGCCTCCCCGAGGAGCGGCGCGAGCTGGCGGACGAACCCGCCCTGCATGAGCACCGTGAGCAGCGACACGCCGAAGAGCGCGAGCCCCACGGTCCGCGGCCCGACGCCGAAGCGCCCGAAGGCCCAGATGACGAAGATCGATTCGAGGATGCCGTACGAGCAGGTGACGAGCAGCGCCGCACCCGCGATGGAACGCAGCGATGCGCGCTCGCGCAGCAGCCGCAGCGGACTCGGACCGCGTTCGTGGCGGCGCGAGCGCTCCTCGGGCCTGCGGCTCTCCGGCAGCTTGTACTTCACCAGCAGCACGGCAAGCAGGCTGAGCACGACCGAGACGAGCGCGGGACGGACGAAATTCGCGGTGGCGGCGTCGTTGCCGGAGATGGCCCCGCCCACCGGAATGCCGACCATGAAGCCGACGCCGATCGCGGCCCCGATGAGTCCCATCGAGTGCGCGCGCTCCGCGGGAGCGCTCACGTCGGACGCGTACGCGAACGCGGCCGCGAGGTTGCCTGCCATGAAGCCGGCGAGCATGCGCGACACGAGGAGCAGCCCGAGGCCGTGGGCGAAGGCGAGGATCGCGTACGAGACGCACGCGCCGCACAGGCTCGACATCAGCACCGCGCGGCGGCCGTGCCTGTCGCTCATGCGCCCCCAGAAGGGCGCCGCGACGAACTGGCACAGCGAGTAGCTGCCGAGGATCGCGGTGATGACCTCGGGGCTCGCGTCGAACCGCTCTCCCATGTACGGGATGAGCGGGATGAGCACGCCGAAGCCGAGGACATCGACGATCGCGACGAAGAACAGGATCTTGAGGGACGACTTCACTCGAATCCTCGTGCCAGGGCGCTTTCCTCCGTACTCGCGCGAGGGCCGGCGCGCGCGCGGACCGGGCCGCAATAGCGGCTCTCGCCGCCCTGGAGCTCGAGTTCGTGAGTTGCACCGGGCGGCCATTCCTGCCGGTGATGGGTGGCCATCACGAGCGCCGTGCCGCCGTCCTGCACCGTGGCGAGCTCTGCGAGCAACTCCGCGCGAGTGCGAGCGTCGACGCCTGCGAACGGCTCGTCGAGGAGCAGGAGCCGCGGCCGGCTCACCCAGGCCCTGGCGAACAGCACGCGCCGCAGCTGTCCGTACGAGAGCTCACGCAGCGTGCGATCCTCGAATCTCACAAGACCGAACGCCGCGAGCGCCCGCGTTGCGGCCCTGCGATCGGAGAGACTCGGCGGCGCATCGAGGCCGATGCTCGCGAGCCGCCCCGATTGAACCGCCTCGCTGACCGTCAGGTCCCGCGGCTCGAGATCCTGCGGCCCCGCCGCGAGCGGCGCTGCCGCGGGCGCGGACGCTGCCGCCGAAGCGGCGGCGCGGAGGATACTCCTCGCCGCCGAGAGACACGACTGCACGTGGGGCGCGATGAGTCCGACGCCACGCTTGAAGACGTCGAGCGGAACGCCGGGCTCGATCCCAGCGCGCTCGATGCGGCCTCCCACAGCCACCGCATGGTCGCCGTAGAGCGTCCGCAGGAGCGTCGACTTTCCCGAGCCGTTCGGGCCGTGCACCACCCAGCACTGGCCTGGCGCGATCTCGAGCGACAGACCCCGCAACACCCGGCGCTCCTCCAGATAGACCGAGGCATTCACCAGGCGGACGAGCACCCGCGGGCGAGTGCGGGGGCGCCGAGCCGCGGCTGGCGCGGGCGCGCCGTGCCGGCCC
>JBOHZT010000446.1:0-2561 GCA_050738535.1 Steroidobacteraceae bacterium | reverse complement strand
CTTCAAACGCCGAGCGATCGCGAGATCCGGCCGGAGGACTCTGCGCTCGCTCCAGCGAATCCCATCCCCGAGCTGCCGGGCGAGCGGCCAGCTCCTGCGACCCACGTAGTTCGGAAACCAGAGGGTATAGCCGAGCTCGCTCTGGAGGGCTGCGACCGCGCGGTGAACCTGGATGTGCTCGGCGTGGCCATATTCGCCCCAGGGACTGTGAGTACAGACGTTGCGAAATCCCGCAAGAGCGGCGCGTAGCGATTCGACGAGCCTGCCGAAATTGGCCTCGTAGCGCGCGCCTGCCGCCGGGTCGAGGATCTCGATGCCGGCCGGCGTCAGCCGAGGATGCGCCCAGTCGGCCAGGAATCTCGCTCCACTCTCGGCGATCCCGAGCTGCGCCACCCCCTCGAGCGGCAGCAACGCAAGCGCCCGGCGGCGCGCAGCCGCCGTCCTGGGTCGGTCGAACGGGTCGCCAAAGCAGAACACGATGCGCTCGGCGGCCCCGAGAATCGAGCTCAGCCACAGCGCCTCGTCATCGGGATGGGCGACCACGACCGCCACCGATCCCTCGAGCGGCGAGGCCGCGGGACTGCGCTTACCGTGCATGGGTCGACACGCTGTCGTAGAGGTCCTCGAGCTGCGCCGTCTGGCGCCGCAGATCGAAATTGCGCTCGACGTGTATGCGAGCCTCGACGCCCATCCGGCGCCGAGTCCCGACATCCTCCAGCAGATCCATCACCCTGCGCGCGAGCGCTCCAGTATCGCGCTCGGGAACGAGAAAGCCGGTTCGCCCGTCGAGCACCGCCTCCGGCACACCGCCCTGGCGTGTCCCGATGGTCGGAACACCGCTTGCCGCCGCTTCCAGCAAGACCATCCCGAGTCCTTCCGCACGGCCAGTGCCGGTTCGCACGCTCGGCAGCACCAGCATCGCCGCCCTGCGCATCCAATCGAGAACCTCCGCATGCGGCCGCGCGCCCAGCAGCCGGACCCGCTGCTGCAGCCCGAGCGTCCCAACGAGCGCCTGCAGCCGACGCCTGCGCGGCCCCTCCCCGATGATGATCAGCTGCATCTCCGGACGCGCTCGCGCAATTTGCGCGAACGCACGGATCAGATACTCGGTGCCCTTGACCGCGACGAGGCGCGCGACGTGGAGGATCACCGGAGTCTCCGCGCGCAAATCGCGCGGCTGGATGGCCTCGCAATCGACGCCGATGTAATGCACCCGCGTGCGATCCTCTGGGAAGCCCATCGCGAGAAGCCGCTCGCGGATGAACGAGGAGGCACACAGGGCAAGGCTCCCCTCCCGCGCCAGCCGGCCTCGAAGCATTCGGTACTGCGCCCACTCGGGCGAGGCGAGCAGAGCCGGCGTCGCAAGCGTCGCATCGAAGCCGTGGAAGGTCGTGACGAGCGGGACCCCGAGCCGCCGGGCGAGCGGCAGCGCGTACACCCCCGCGACGCCGAAATGAGCATGGATCAGGGTCGGCCGATGCGAGACGAGCAGCCGCCGGTACGACCGCGTATCCCGGGTCATCACTTGCCACCCGACGAGCGGCAGCGGGGAGCCCCGCGCAACATCCTCCAGCGCGAGCGACTCAGCTCCGGCCGGCGGCTCGCCGTGACGGAGTCTTCCGACATACACCGGCCGGTATCGCGCCAGGTGCTGGGCTTGCTCGACAATGAACGGCTCGGAGATCTTGAAGAGATTGTGGCGAAAAATAACGACTTCGCGCATCGTCACGCCGCCTCCCCCGACACGCGCCGGGGCAGCGCGATCATCCGGGGTCGCGCGAGCGCCCGGAGTCGCTCGATCATCCGCGGTCACTGCAGCCACTGCGCCTCTCGGTACCACGCAACCGTCGTGCGGAAGCCTTCCGAAATCCCGACGCGGGACCGGTAGATCGTGGCAGGAAGCAGCTCGCTCGGGGAGACGGACCAATCGGGGTGGAGCATCTCACGCGCCTTGCCCGCGCTGAACAAAGGGACGCGCCCTCGGATCCCTCCCCACCAGCTAGACGCTCTTCCGGCGGCGACGAGCGCGCCGCCGGGAATGCGTGCGAAGCGCGGGGTGCGTCCGAGGGCATGCGCGGCCGCCGCGAGGATCTCACGCACCGAGTAGCCGGCGGGACGATCGTCCGCTAGCGCGTAGCGGCCACCCGGAAGGGAACCGGCGGCAAGCAGAGCAATTGCGGCGGCTGCATCCTCCACGTGCACGATCGCCACGCGTCCGGACCCGAAGAGCGGCACGAGCGCGCGCGAGGCTGCTTTGAAGATCGCCAGGGTCGCGGTATCCCAGGGCCCATAGATGACTGGGGGGCGCACGATCACCAGCTGATCCGGCCGCTCCCGATAGACGGCGCAAGCGGCCTCTTCACTCGCGCGCTTGCTACCCGCGTAGGGGGACAGTCCAGGCGCGCGCGCCGCGAGCGACGAGACGACGACGAATCGGGCTCGAGGCGCGTAGCGCATCGAGGCCTCCGCGACGGCGCGGGTCCCTTCGCAGTTGACCCGCCAGTACTCGCCCGGATCGCGTGCTCTGATAGCGCCTGCGGCATGCACGACCGCATCGGCGC
>JBOHZT010000445.1:0-2574 GCA_050738535.1 Steroidobacteraceae bacterium | reverse complement strand
GCGGCTGAGCACTCCCCGGCGGCGCGGCGGCGACCTTCACGGCGGTCACCTTGCTCGCGGACGATCCGATCCAAAGCCACTCGACGAAGGCCTGCACGGCCGCATCCTCGCCCCACGCGAGCACCTCGACCCGGCCGTCCGGAAGGTTCCTGGCATGGCCGCGAATGCCGAGCTGCCGCGCGCGCGCCGCAGCCGAGCCTCGATAGTAGACCCCCTGCACACGGCCGCTCACCCAACAGATCTTGCCTATCACGACGCTTCGCTCACGCTCAGAGGCTTCGCCCTGGCTCGATCAGCGCGCGCCGGCCAGCACGGATCTGATGAAAGGGACCGTGAGCCGCCTGCGCTCGACGAGCGCGGCCTCATCAAGCGTATCGAGCAGGTGGTAGAGCGTGCCCATGTCGCGCGGGAAGCGCCGCTCGAGCCAGCGCGCGGTCTCGTCCGGCAGCTCGAGGCCGCGCACGCGAGCCCGCAGCTGAAGGGCGCGCGCGCGCTCCGATTCCTCGAGCCCACGCAGCTGGAATACGGCGCTCGCCGACCAGCGCGAGCCGAGATCCCCGAGCGTCCAGCCGATGAGCGCCGGAGGCACCTGCGCGGCGGCGACCAGGCGGCCGCCCCTTTCGTCCATCTCGCGATGCAGGCTGAAGAGCGCCCGCTCCCACTCGCTGCGCCCGGCAACCGCGTCGAGATCGTCGAGACAGATGCAATCGACCCCCGTGAGCCCCTCGAGCGCCCCGCTGCCGAGCAGCGCAAGCTCGCGCAGCGGAAAATACGCGGCGCGTAGCCGCTCGCTTGCGAGTACGCAGGCCGCTTGCAGCAGATGGGTCTTGCCGGCGCCGGTCGGGCCGCAGATCCAGGCGGTCCCTGAGACCGTGCCCCGCGCGAGCGCCTCGAGGTGCTGCACGGCCTCGATGTCGCGGCCCGGCAGGAAGCTCGCGAACACCGCCCGATCCGGGAACCGCACTCCGAGGGGTAGCTGGCGCATTGCTCGAGCGGCCTTAAGCCGACCGGGCCGGCACGGCGAGCGCGCGGCGCGTGAAGGAAACCATGTAATCGGCGCCCGAGATCACGGTCGTGGCAAGCGCGACGACCGCCAGCGCGCGCAGCAACGCCGGACCGGGGACCGAGAATCCCGCTGCGACCATCATGGCAAGGAGGTAGGCGAGCTGCACGGCCGTATTGACCTTGCTGAGTATCGTGGGGCGGCCGCGGAGCGGCCCAAATCCGACGCGGAACACCAGCGCACCGAGCACGATCAGCACATCCCTCGCGACGACGGCGGCTGTGAGCCAGCGCGGCGCGAGCCCGAGCCAGGTCGCGCTCACGAACACCACGACGAGAAGCAGTTTGTCCGCCGCCGGGTCGAGAACCTTGCCGAGCTCCGACGTCCACCCGAATCGCTTCGCGAGGAAGCCATCCAGCCCGTCGGACACGCCCGCGGCCGCGAAGAGGACCATCGCCGTCTCATAGCTCGCGCCGCGCAGCGCCGCCACGATCGGCCAGATGAGCACGATCCGCGCCACACAGATGAGATTGGGCAGCTGGCGCAACAGCATCATGGCTGGAACCGGTAGTCGAGCGCCCCGGGGACGGGGCTCGCAGATGCGCTGGCCCTTGGCTGGGCCGACTGGCCGGTCTGCCGCACGAGGCGCCGGGAGTGCGCGAGAGCCTGCTCCACCGCCTGGCCGCCGCCGCGGATCAGCACGTCGAACGTCGCTGTGAGGCCATCCGCTTGCTCGAGCCCCGAGCGCTGCACACCCGGCAGGCTCGCCAGCATGCGCTCGACGGTCGCGTAGTCCGCGAGCGTATCGATGCCGCTCACCTCGATCCGCGCCTCCTCGTCGGCGAGCGGCAGCGAGCTGCCTTGGACACGGGCGAGCGCGTCCGCCGCTCCATTGATACCCTCGGCGAAGGTCCCGCTCCAGTTATCAGTCGAGAAACCCGTGAGCAGGGTCCACTGCCACGTCGCGCTCGCTACGTCGGCACCCGGCGCCTGAGCGGGAGCGGGAGCCGTGCCGCCGGAGCTTGGCGCGGGCGCGCCGGTGGCGCTCGGCGTTGTCCCGGATACGGCAGCCTGCGCGGTGCTCGGCGCCGGAGCCGTCGACTGGGCCGCGGAGCCGCCCCCTGGCCCCGAGACCGCTCCCTGCGCCGGGGCGCTCGCTCCCGAAGGGCTGCCGCCCGACCCCGCGGCGCCGTTCCCGTTCGTGCCTGGGGTGCCGCTCGGGGGCGCAGCAACGCCCGGCGCGCGGCCGAGGAGCACCGCGTTCCCGCCGAGGCGCTGCGCATCGGTGAGCAGCGCCTCATCCGTGAGCGGCCGGCCATCCGCGTCCGTGGTGGGCATCGGCACCAGGGTCACCGGCAGGCCTCGGATTGCGGCGATCTGCTCGAGGCTCTGCCGCATTGCATCCTGCTCGGCGCCCGTGGGAGGCGGATCCATGACGACGAGAATGAAGGGGCGCCTGGCATCCCAGACGCTGCGGTCCGCCGCAATGATCTGGCGCTCGATCGCCGGTCCGTCGAAGCTCACCTCGAGCATGCCGCTGGCGGCCGGCTGGGACGAGCGTACATAGCGCG
>JBOHZT010000444.1:0-2583 GCA_050738535.1 Steroidobacteraceae bacterium | reverse complement strand
TCGTTATCTTTACCGAAATGGCCCGGAGGCCACTCCCTCACCTCTTGATGCTCGGCGCCTCAACGAGGGCTCTTCAGCAGCTCGTCACCAATGTATCCCGCGATATCCCGCAGCGCGGTAGGTTTCAACGCGCCCCCGAACGACGGCATGTCGCGGCTCTTCCCGAGCGTCGCCGTGGCAATGATGTAGCGCGGATGCCGCGCGACGTCGGCGAGCGAAGGGCCTCCGCCATGACCCCCGAGCCCCGATGCGCCGTGGCATGCGACGCAGTACAGGTGGTAGAGCCGCTTGCCGTTGCGGAGATCTGGCTTGCCGGGCGCGTAGACGACGTGCGCACTCGCGCCGGCTGCGCCGCCGGGTAGAGGCGGCGGGAGCGAGGGAATGCGGCCGGACAGCGAGAACAGCCAGAGGCTGTCGCCTCGGGTGTCGGCGCCGAAGAGATTGCCCGCGGAGAGCACGGCCACATACTGCTCGCCGCGATAGAGGAATGCGCTCGCAGGTGCATTGACGCCGGCGTCGGTCTGGAATTGCCACAGCCGCTTGCCGTTCGCGGCGTCGAGGGCCGTGAATCGTCCGTCGCTGCGGCCGACGAACACGAGGCCGCCGCCGGTGGCGAGCGAGCCGCTCAAGCAGGCATCGGGCCATGCTTGCTCCCAGACGATGCGGTTCGTCGTCAGATCGAATGCGCCGAAGATGCCGCGGCCGCGCTCGCCTGCGAGCGTCAGCTGGCCGAGGCGCTTGGCGACCTTCTTGAAGTCCGGCGTTTGCAGCTTCGACGGACTCGGCCGGTACGCGGATTTGCCGAGGCGGTCGATGCCGCAGACGAACAAGTGATGGCTCCGCGGATCGTAGGAGCTCGGCGGCCAATTGGCCGCCATCTGGGGGCGATACACGACCGGCGTCTTCCAGTAAGGCGTGAAGATCCTGCCGTGATCGACGAGCGTGAAACCCTCCGGCGCGATGTCGACTCGCTGAGGGAAGAGGGGGTCGCCGAGGGGATAGGGTTGCGTCGCCGCCGTTCTCTGACGCGGCTCCTGCGGCACCGGCCGCTCGACGATGCCGATCAGAGGCTTGCCCGACACTCGGTCGAGGATGTAGACCCAACCGGTCTTGCAGATCTCGGCGACCCCTTTTCTGAGCTCGCCGTGGTAGCGGGCATCGAAGAGCACCACGGGGTTTGGGCAGTCGTAGTCCCACAGGTCGTGGTGCACCATCTGGAAGTACCAGCGCAGCTGGCCTGTTTTTGCGTCGAGGGCGACCATCGAGGAGCTGAAGAGATTGTCGCCGGCGCGCACGCCACCGGCGTAATCCGGACCCGCGTTGCCGGTGGTGAAGTAGAGCAGCCCGAGCTTGGGATCGACGGCCGGCGTCTGCCAGATCGAGGCGCCGCCGTGCTTCCAGGCATCGCTCCCCGAGGGCCAGGTATCGTGACCGACCTCGCCCGGCCCGGGTACCGTGTGGAAGGTCCAGACGAGCTTGCCCGTGCGCGCGTCGAACGCTTGCAGGCGCCCGCGGATGCCGATGTCTCCGCCCGCGAAGCCGACGATCACCATGCCGTCGTAGTAGAGCGGGGCGGCGGTGATCGAGTAGCCCTTGGCGGGATCGGCGGCCTGGATCGACCAGACGACGCGGCCGGTGCGCTGATCGAGCGCGACGAGCCGCGCGTCGAGGCGTCCCAGGAACACCTTGCCGTCCCCGAGCGCGAGGCCGCGCGATAGCCACCCGCAGCACACTCTGACGCGGTTCGGATCGAGGTGTGCGCGGTAGTGCCAGAGGATCTTGCCGCGCTTCACGCCGAGCGCGAACACATCGTCCGCGCCCGTCACCATGTAGATCACGCCGCGGTAGTAGAGCGGCTGCCCCTCGCCGGAGTACTGCGGCCCGAGCCCCGAGCCGTCGAGATGCGTGCGCCAGACGGCCTCGAGCCGCGCGACGTTCGAGCGGTTGATCTGCGTGAGCGGGGAGTAGCGCTGGTTGTAGAGATTGCCGCCGTTCGTGATCCAGCTGGCTCGCGGCAGGGCGGTGAGCTGCTGGGCCGTGAAGGCAGGCGCCGCGGAGATGGGCGCTACGGGCGCTACATCTACGGGCGCTGCGCGCGGGGCGGCGAGGGCGGCGGCCACTGCGAACGACAGTGCCGTGCCCACACAGACACGGGTAAGGATGCGCGCCTTCAGCATCGAGCGACCCCCGGCGGCTCGCGCCGCGCCATGCAGGTGAGGCGATCGCAGGAGTATAGCGAGGAGGGCCGGACCGCGGCGATATCGCGGCCCGGCCGGGCGCGCCTTACGTGCGGGAGAAGTGCGTCTCCTTCTCGGTGAGGAACTCGAGGAGCGCGGGCTTGCCTTTCTGAGTCTGCTCGATGCCTCGCTTGAGGGCGGGCACGATCTGCGCGGGATCGGTCACCCGCTCGCCGTAGCCGCCGAAGGCGCGCGCCATCGCCGCGTAGTCGCCGGAGATGTCCGTCGCGCGGTACTTCTCGGTCGCCTTCGGCATGATGTTGAGCTCGATCGCCATCGCGAAATTGTTGAGCAGGATCGAGAGGATCGGCAGCCGCTCGCGCACCGCCGTCTCGAAATCCATGCC
>JBOHZT010000443.1:0-2587 GCA_050738535.1 Steroidobacteraceae bacterium | reverse complement strand
GGGCGACGTCGATGAATGCCATCGGCCAGTTCCTGAGCGCATTCCTGATCCGCAACTACCACATGGGGATCGCCGATGCCGGGCGCCTGCTCGGGATGATCGCCGGCGTGGCGATGGCCTCGGGTCTGGTGATCGGCGGATTCGGAGTGGACTGGGCCGGCAAGTTCGACAAGCGCTGGTACGTGTGGGGTCCCGCGCTCGGCCTCGCGATCGCGGCGCCCCTGTTCATCATCGCCTTCCATCAGTCGGTGGTTTGGGAGGCAGTGGTGCTGCTCATCGGCGCGCACGTCTCCATGTTCGTCTACTACGCGCCCACGCTCGCGCTGGCCCAGAACATGGTCGGGGCCAACATGCGCGCTTCCTCGGCCTTCGTCGTGTCCCTCGTCCTCGGCCTGATCGGCACCGGTCTCGGACCCACGATCGTCGGGCTGCTGAGCGACCGGCTCGCGATGCATGCTTTCGGGCGCGCCGGATTCGAGGCCCTTTGCCCGGGAGGCGCCGCGCCGGCGGGCTCCGCGCACGCGCTCGTCGCCGCATGCAGCAATGCCTCGGCCACGGGGCTGCGCCAGGCGCTGATGATCATGTCGCTCCTGTGCCTGTGGGGCGCGGTCCACTACGTCCTCGCGGGCCGCAACTTGCGTCAAGATCTCGACACTCACTACCAGCCCTCGGCCGCGGCGCTCGATGCGACGACGCCGGCGATCTGAGGCCGGCCGCCGCGCTCGACGCGACGCGGCGGGCTCGAGGCCGCGGCGCTCGATGCGACGAGGCCCGGCGGCCGGCTGGCGTTGCACAGTCAACCGGGCGCGGTATGATGCGATGCCTTCCGGCTTTCCCGGAGCGCCCATGATCACCGGTTCCGCATTCGATCGTGCGAAGTGGCTCGCCGCCGCCTGTTCGGCCGCGGCGCTGTTCCTCTGCGGCGCGGCGCCCCCGGCGCTCGCCGGCAAGAGCGCGTCGCGCACCGCGCGCAGCGAGCTCACGGGAACCTGGAAGAGCTATCGCCCCGGCGGGATCAAGTTCAATCCGCGGCTCACGACTCCCGTCTCCCAGGGCGCGGATCCGCCGCTGAAGCCCAAGTATCTCGCGGCCTGGAAGGCGCGTCAGAAGGCCGCGCACGAGGCGGACCTACGCGGCCAGCCGGTCTTCGGCGGTTACGAGAAGTGCATTCCCGACGGGATGCCGTCGATGATGATGGCGATGTTCCCGATGGACGTGCTCCAGACCCCTGGGCAGATCACGATCATCGAGGAGGCGTATCGCCAGGTCCGCTATATCTACCTGAACCAGAAGCAGATGCCGATCGAGGACGCCGAGCCCGAGTTCTGGGGCCACTCGGTCGGCCACTGGGTCGGGGACACGCTCGTCGTGAATACCGTCGGCATCAAGCCTGAAGTGCGCTTCCGGGACGTGCCGCACAGCAACCTGATGCAGATCGACGAGCGCATCCACCTGCTCTCGCCGAACCGGTTCGAGGATCGGGTCACGATCACCGATCCGTTCTATCTCGTGAAGCCCTGGACGTTCACGTGGGAGTACCAGCGGCTGCCGGGATACAAGATGCTCGAGTACGTGTGCGAGTCCCGGCGCGTGGTGGACAAGAACGGCGCCCAGCACATGCTGCTCTTCAACTCGCCGTCGGCCAGGCAAGCGCCCGCGAAGTCGCAGAAAGCAGGGACGCACTGAGCTTTCGTCGAGACCCCGTGGCGCGGGTGAGCCCGAGGGGCCGCCCGTGCGCGGTTCCTCGCGCGTCCCGCCGTCCCATCCCCTCACGACCCCATCGCGGCTGCGCCGGACCCATCAATACGAAAAGGTGGGTCGGGCCCGGTCGGCGTGACCGGCTTGGCAGGCGCGCCCGGCCGTTCGTCTCCGTGTAACCGCAGGCCGGACATGATAAGCAATACATATAATATGCTTTGTATATTATATCGGCTAGTAATGATAGGCTTCGCCGTGCGATAGCTTCCCGGGACCTCGTATGGATCTGCAGCGCAACCTGGGATTTCTCCTGAAGGACGTCACCCGTCTCTACACCCGGCGCTTCGAGGAGCGGGCCCAACGTCTGGCGCTCACGCTTCCGCAGTGCAAGGCGCTCGCTTACCTCGCGAACAACGAGGGCATCAGCCAGAAGCGGCTCGCCGAGCTCATCGAGATCGATCCGATGACTCTCGTTCGCATGCTCGATCGCATGGAGGCGGACGGTTGGGTGCAGCGGCGCGCGGATCCGGAGGACCGGCGGGCGCGCTCGCTCGCCGTCACGGAACCCGCCAGGTCCATCGTCGAGCAGATCTGGGCGCTCGCGCACAGGACGCGCGACGAGGCGCTCGCCGGTCTGTCGAGCGGCGAGCGCACGATGCTGATCGAGCTCCTCGAGCGGGTCCATTTGAACTTGCTCGAGCTCAAACGGCTCGAGGTGCGCGAGAATCTGGCCGAGGATGCCGGCGCCCGGGCTGGTGCCGATGCGGATGAGTCGCTGAGCGAGGAGAGCCCGGACCGATGAGCGCCGTCGTGAAGGACAAGGACAAGGACGAGGCCAGGGCCCGGCGCGACGGCGCGCAGCCTCCGGCCGCTCCCGCGCCGGCCGCTT
>JBOHZT010000442.1:0-2588 GCA_050738535.1 Steroidobacteraceae bacterium | reverse complement strand
GGTGTGGCAAGCGCAAGAGACTGCCTCGTGAGCGCGCGAAACCGCGCAGTGAGCGAGCGGCATCTTGGCGTGGACAGGGGGTGAGTGCGTGGCGCGAATCACTTTAGGGATGTGGACTTCGCACGGCCCGACGCTGTCGAGCACGCCCGATCAATGGCTCCTCAGGGTGCCCTGGGACCGCAACAAGAAAGACCACCCGTTCCGGGGCCGGATTTACGATTTCGATGCGCTGATCGCGCTTCGCAAAGAGGAGAACCTCGCGGCGCGGTGCGCGCCGGATGAGCGCAGGACGCGAGGCGCTGCGTGTACCGCGGCGATCGGCCGGATGGCGGACGCTTTCACTGCGGCTGCGCCCGATGTCGCGGTCATCTTCGGGAACGATCAACGGGAGCTGTTCCTCGACGATCTGATTCCCGCCATCACGGTGTTCCGTGGAGCGACGCTCTGGGATCAGCCGGCCACGCCCGAGCAGGCGGCGCGCATGCCGCCCGGGATCCGCGAAGCAGAATGGGGCCACAGCCCTCCGGCGTACACCGAATACCCGGGCTTGCCGGAGCTCGCGACGCAGGTCATCGGGCTCGCGATGGCGGAGGGGTTCGATGTCGCGGTTTCGGAGCGGCTCCCGGTTCATCCGGGGCATTACTCGACGGGCCTGCCGCACGCCTTCGGGTTCGTGTACCGCCAGATCATGCGGGACCGGGTGATCCCGAACGTTCCGATCATCCTCAACACGTTCTTTCCTCCCAACCAGCCGACGGCCCGGCGCTGCTTCGAGCTCGGACGGCTCGTCGGACGCGCGATCCGGTCGTGGCCGGCGGAGCAGCGGGTCGCGGTGATCGGCTCGGGAGGCATGAGCCACTTCGTGATCGACGAGCGCCTGGATCAGGACATCTTCGAGGCGCTGCGCCGCCGGGACGGTGAGAGGCTCGCGCGCCTCGAGGAGAGCTACCTGCAGTCGGGCTCCTCCGAGCTCAAGAATTGGATCGCCGCCGCCGGCACCTTGTTCGAGACAGACCTCGCCGGTGACGTGATCGACTATCAGCCGTGCTATCGCTCGGAGGCCGGCACCGGGACGGCCAACGGCTTCGTCTGCTGGCGCTGAGCACGGGCCGAACGGATGTCACTTCACGACGAACGCGAGGTGCTGCCCCGGCTCGCGCGCCTCGACAGCTGCGCGCTGTCCGACGCGCTCGATAAGCTGTCGATCCCTAGTCGCGTGGCGACCGGGCTTGCGCCGAGGAGCGTGCCAGGGCGCATTGCGGGTCGCGTGCATACGGTGAAGCTCGAGGCCGGCGAGGGGCGGGGCACAGGCGCGAGGCCGCGGCACCTCGGGACCACGGCCATCGAGGCGGCAGCGAGCGGCGAGGTGATCGTGCTCGAGCAGCGCACGGGCTGCGACGCGGCGTGCTGGGGCGGGCTGCTCTCGCGCGGAGCAAAGCTCAAAGAAATCGCCGGCATCATCGCCGATGGTCCGGTTCGCGATGTCGACGAGGCTCGCGAGATCGGCTTTCCGGTGTATAGCCGCGGCGTCACCGCGCGCACGGCCCGCGGCCGCATTCATGAGTCGGGCACGGACGTACCGGTGCGCATTGCGGATGTCGACGTCCATCCAGGCGATTACGCGCTCGCGGACTCGAGCGGCGTCGTGTTCTTGCGCCCGGAGCGGCTCATCGAGGTGCTGGGCGTGGCCGAGGCGATCGCCGCGCGCGAGGCCGCGATGCTCGAGCGGATCGCCGCCGGCCGGTCGATCGCTGAGGTGCTGGGTGGAGAGTACGAGCGGATGCTGCGTGAGTGACTCGAGCGCGGGCGGCCTGAACGCGGTCGACCCGAGGAGGCCTTTCATGATCATCGATTGCCATGGCCACATCAGTGCTCCCGTGGAGCTCTGGGCCTACAAGGGGACCTTGCTTGCGCACCGAGGGGCGCACGGGAAAGGCGGCGTGCGAGTCTCGGACGAGCAGCTGCTCGCCGCGGCGAACCGCACTGAGATCGGGCCTGCGGGGCATCTCGATCTCATGAAGCGGCACGGCACGGATCTGCAGCTCATCTCGCCGCGTCCGTTCCAAATGATGCACTCGGAGCGGCCCGGCAAGCTCGTGCACTGGTTCACCGAGGAGGTGAACACGCTCATCTCGCGCCAGTGCAAGCTCCTGCCGGATCGATACGCGCCGATCTGCGGGCTGCCGCAGGCAGCGGGCGAGCCCATCGAGCGCGTGTTCCCGGAGCTCGAGCGCTGTGTGAAGCAACTCGGCTTCAAGGGGTGCCTGCTCGATCCGGATCCGTACGAGAACAGCGGCACCGAGGCGCCGGGGCTCGGGGACCGGTACTGGTATCCGCTCTACGAGAAGCTCTGTGAGCTCGGCGTGCCGGCGCACATCCACTCGACGGGATCGCGCTCGGAGCGCACCCCGTACAGTCTGCATTTCATCAACGAGGAGTCGATCGCGGTCTACAACCTCGTCAACTCGACGGTGCTCGAGGACTTCCCGGAGCTCAAGATTCTCGTATCGCACGGGGGCGGGGCCATTCCCTATCAGCTCGGCCGCTTCGAGTCCGCCGCGCTCCGGTCGGGGCGGAGGTTCTCCGCC
>JBOHZT010000441.1:0-2612 GCA_050738535.1 Steroidobacteraceae bacterium | reverse complement strand
CGTCGTCGCGAAGTTCGCGGACTGCGGCGTCACGCTGCTCGATGCGCCCTCGGAGGTCGTCGGGACCGTGCTGCTGTATCTGGGGCGAGATCCGAACAGCGAGTCGCCGGCGGATCTCGCGGCCGCGGCCAAGGTGCTCGAGGCGATCCGGCCCTACATCCGGTACGTGCACTCCTCGCGCTACATCGACGACCTCGCGAACGGCAACATCTGCCTCGCGCTCGGCTGGTCGGGTGACGTGAAGCAGGCGCGCGACCGCGCGCGCGAGGCGGGCAAGAACATCGACATCGCCTACTCCATCCCGAAGGAGGGCGCGGTCGAGAACTTCGACATGCTCGCGATCCCGGCGAGCGCGCCGCACGTGAGGAGCGCCAACCTGTTCATCAACTATCTGCTGCGCCCCGACGTGGCCGCGCGGAACTCGAACCTCGTGAAGTACGCGAACAGCGTGGCCGGCTCGCTGCCGCTGCTGAAGGCGAGCGTCAGGAGCGACGCCGGCATCTACCCGCCTGCGGCGGTCCGTGCGCGGCTCGTGCCCGAGCGCGCGAAGAGCGCGCAATTCCAGCGGCTCCTCACCCGCATGTGGACGCGCTTCAAGACAGGCGAGTGAGCGTGCCCGCCGGGCCGCACCTGCGGATCGAGCGCCTCACGAAGCGCTTCGGCAGCTTCGCCGCGGTCGACGAGGTCTCGCTCGCGATCGAGCGCGGGGAGATCTTCTGCCTGCTCGGCGGCTCGGGGTCCGGGAAGACGACGCTCCTGCGGCTGCTCGCCGGCCTGGAGACGCAGGACTCGGGCCGAGTGCTCATCGACGGCGAGGACATGAGCGGCGTGCCGTCCTTCCGGCGGCCCGTCAACATGATGTTCCAGTCCTATGCGCTCTTCCCGCACATGACGGTGGAGAAGAACGTCGCCTTCGGCCTCGAGCAGGAGCGGCTCCCGCGCCGGCAGATCGAGAGCCGTTCCCGCGAGATGCTCGAGATGGTGCAGATGGCGCCGTACGCGCGCCGCAAGCCGCACCAGCTCTCCGGCGGGCAGCGCCAGCGGGTGGCGCTGGCGCGGGCGCTCGTCAAGCGCCCGAAGCTGCTGCTGCTCGATGAGCCGCTCGCGGCGCTCGACCGCAAGCTGCGGGAGTACACGCAGTTCGAGCTGCTCGGCATCCAGCAACGCCTCGGCGTCACGTTCATCGTGGTCACGCACGATCAGCAGGAAGCGATGACGCTCGCCTCGCGCATGGGCGTCATGGACCGCGGCCGGATCGTGCAGGTGGGGACTGCGGCTGAGATCTACGAGCGGCCGGCGACGCGGTTCGTGGCGGATTTCATCGGTGCCGCCAATCTGCTCGACTGCGAGGTCATCGGCGCGGGGCCGCAGGCCGTGAGGCTCGGCTGCACGGCGCTCGGGATCGAGCTGCAGGCGCTGCACAGCCGCGAGCGGCCCGCCCCGGCCTACGCGGCCGGGACTCGGATCTGGGCGGCGCTGCGGCCGGAGCGGATCGAGATCTCGCTCCAGCGCGAGGAGCGTCCCGCGGCCGACGGTGTGCCCGCCGCAGGCGCGGCGGCTGCCGCAGCGGCGGCCGAGAACGAGGTGACCGGCACGGTCCAGGAGATCGGCTACCGGGGCGAGACCTCGACGTACCTGGTGCGGACCGCATCGGGCAGGGTGCTGCGCGTGACGCGCCCGAGCGCGGCGCGGAGGATCGCGCGTGGGGATGCGGTGCGGCTCAGGTGGCTGCCCTCGAGTCCGATCCTCCTCACGGAGTAGGTGCGCGACTCATGCGGCTCGGGGGAGGACGCAGGCTCGTCGCGGGAATCCCGCTCGCATGGCTCGCGCTGCTGTTCCTGCTTCCGTTCCTGATCGTCCTCAAGATCTCCTTCTCGGAGATGCGGCTCGCCGTGCCGCCGTACGCGCCGCTCATCCTGTGGCGGCACGGACTGCCGCAGCTCGAGATCCACCTCTCGAGCTACCTGTCCCTCCTCACCGATCCGCTCTACGCGCGCGCGCTCGTGTATTCGATCAAGGTGGCCGCCGTCTCGACCCTCGTATGCCTCGCGATCGGCTATCCCATGGCGTACGCCATCGCGAGCGCGAGCCCCGCGAGACGCACGCTCCTGCTCATGCTGGTGATTGTGCCCTTCTGGACCTCCTTCCTGCTGCGGATCTACGCCTGGATCGGGCTCCTGCAGCGCAACGGCATCGTGAACGCGCTGTTACTCGACTTGGGCCTCGTGCATCACCCGCTGGTGCTGCTCCAGACGGACTTTTCGGTCTACGTCGGAATCATCTACGGCTACCTGCCGTTCATGATCCTGCCGCTCTATGCGACGCTTGAGGGGCTCGATCCGGCGCTCATCGAGGCGGCCGCCGACCTCGGTGCGAGGCCGCTCGCGCGGTTCTTGAGGATCACGCTCCCACAATCCATTCCAGGCATCGCCGCCGGGTGCCTGCTCGTGTTCATTCCGGCCGTCGGCGAGTACGTCATTCCCTCGCTCCTCGGGCGCAGCGATCAGCTCATGATCGGCCGGGTGCTGTCGAACGAGTTCTTCGAGAATCGCGACTGGCCGCTCGCGAGCGCGGTCGCGATCGCCCTGCTCGTGCTGCTCGTCGTGCCGATC
>JBOHZT010000440.1:0-2615 GCA_050738535.1 Steroidobacteraceae bacterium | reverse complement strand
CGTGCCATCCGAGAGCGGCTTCTACGGCAAGCTCCCCTGCAGGGGGGATTTCATGCAGCGCCGTGTCCCGCAGAGCTTCGTGGAGGCCTGGGACGCCTGGTTGCAGGACGCTCTGCATGCGAGCCGCCAGCAGCTCGGCTCGGCGTGGCTCGATATCTATTTGACGAGCCCCATCTGGCGTTTCGTGCTGACGGAGGGGATCTGCGGCGAGGGCGCCTACGCCGGCGTGTTGCTGCCGAGCGTGGACCGTGTCGGTCGGCACTTCCCGCTCACCCTCGTCGCGCCGCTCGAGGTCGGGAGCTGCATTCTCGAGGCCGCTTGCGGCGCCGGCCGCGCCTGGTTCGACGCTGCCGAGTCGCTGGCGCTGAAGGCGCTCGATGCGAGTGAGCTCGACCTCGACGCCTTCGACGCCGAGGTCGATGCCCTCGCGGGGCTCGCGAGCTGCGCGGAGCTCGCGCAGTCGAATCACCTGATGGAGCGCATCGCGCAGGCGGACTTTCCGGGGCGCGGCTCCCCGTGGCACATCGCGATGCTCGGAGAATCCCCGCAACGCGCGGCGAACGCCATCGCATCGCTCGAGCTGCGGCGCAGCTTCCGGCCCTGCGCTCTGTGGTGGACCCAGGGCTCGGACAGGGTGGTGCCCGGATGGCTCGTGACGAGCGGGTTGCCGCCGCCGAGCAGCTACGCCGCCATGCTCGCGGGGCAGTGGCGCCACGCGGGCTGGAGCAGCATCGAATTTGAGGCGGAGCTCGGGGGGCCAACGCCGCTCACCGCAGACGCGGTGCTGGACCCGCCGCAAAGCGCCGCTGCGCCTGCGCCCCGCGTCGCTCGGATCGCGGCCGCCCATCCGCCGATACGGCGCGGACCGGATGCCTCGAGGGAGCCGCGCTTCATCACGCGACCGGAGATCGGCCTGTGGGGACTGGCTGTTGCCGCGCCCGGTACTCCCGCCTCTGCGCGCTTGGACCTCATCGCCGATGTCGTGCACGACCTGGCGCCGCAGGCGACGCTCACGACGCTCGCCGAGCTGACGCGCCGGACCGTGCAAGGCGTCCTCAGGTCTGCCAAGGGTGCTGAACGAGCGGCGGACGGAGCGATCGCGGTCGCTTTCCTGCTCGCCGGGGAAGGCGAGTGCGCGTTCGTGTGGAGCGGCGCCATGCGGGCGATCAGGATCCGGGGCGGCGAGGTGACGGTGACGCTCGGTGGCGAGCCGACCACCGGCAACCCGCTTGCGGCGGATGCGACTGCGGCCGCGGCGGACGCGAACGCAGCGGATCTGACTGCGGCGGATACGGCTGCGGCATGGGGGCTCGCGCCCGCCGTCGGCGGCGTCGGGGATCGCGACCTGCTCGCGCTGCTCGCCGCTCCGGCGACATCGGAGCCGACCGTCGACGTTCGCTACGAAGGACTCGCAGCCGAGGATCTGTGGGTGCTCGGCACGGACGCCGTGCTCGCGGATCGTGCTGGCCAGCAGACGGGTCGCTGGCCGGTGCAGGCCTGCGGTCTCGAGGGGACGCTCGATGCGCTGCTCGCACGGGGGGTGCCGGGGCTGCCTGCCGGAGCGACCGCGCCGCTGATGCTGCTGGCGGCCCGAGCTGCGGAACCCGGCAGCGGCGATCGCCACAGCCCATCATCGGCATCTCGAGCGTCTGATACAGACGGCGAGAGCGCATAACAAGCAGGCAGCCGCGTGTCAGGAGAGGTCTCGACCGCCGCGTTCACCTGGCGCTCGGTATCGGTCACGTCGCGGGGTAACGTGAGGGATCACAATGAGGACGCCGTGCTCGAGCTGCCGGCCGCAGGCCTGTGGGTCGTCGCCGATGGCATGGGGGGCCACAATGCCGGAGACGTGGCGAGCCGGATGATCGTCGAGGCGCTCTGCGGCGTCACGCGGCGCGAGCGTCCGAGCGAGCTCCTCGACGACGTGGAAGACCGCCTCGGCGCGGTGAACGAACAGCTCTATCGCGCCTCTCTCGGCGAGAACGGGATGTGCGGCAGTACCGTGGCCGTGCTGCTCGCCTTTGGCGGCTACTGTCTGAGCGTGTGGGCCGGGGACAGCCGAGTCTATCGGTCCCGCGCGGGCGCGCTGAGCTGCATCACGCGCGACCACAGCGAAGCGCAGGCCCTGGTGGACGAGGGCGTCCTCGATCCGACGAGCGCGAGTCAGCATCACGGGCAGAACGTCATCACCCGCGCGATCGGCGGCGCGCAGAACCTGTATCTGGATCTCGAGCTGCGTGAGCTGCGCCATCAGGATCGCTACCTCGTCTGCAGTGACGGCCTCTACAAGGAGGTTCCCGACGACCGGCTCGCCGCGCACCTGGCCGCCAACGATCCGGAGGGAGCCTGCCGCGCGCTCCTCAAGCAGGCGCTCGCCGGCGTGTGCAGCGACAACGTGTCGGCGATCGTGGTCCAGTTCTCGCGGACATGAACGAATTCCGCACAGCGCTCGACGCCTACGTCGCCGGGCAAATCGACATCGACGCGCTGGAGCGGCAGCTTCAGTCGAGCCTCGCGCGCGAGCCGCAGCTCGCGGCCGAGCATGGCGCCTACGTCGAAGCGCTCTACCGCGCGGACCGCATCGCCGGTGAGACGTATCTCGCGCTCACCAAGGC
>JBOHZT010000439.1:0-2618 GCA_050738535.1 Steroidobacteraceae bacterium | reverse complement strand
ATACACAAAGTGCACGGGCTGTCTAGCCCTGAATGCCGTTTTCAAGAGAGCGGCAAGCTGCTTGCGCGTGCACACCGCCGCGCTCGAACACGCCGACTCCGACTCCGACTCCGACTTCGACTTCGACTTCGACCGGCTGGCGGCGCTCCCGGCGTGAGCCCGCCGGCTACTTCTTGCGCTGGTAGGTCTGCAGCCCGGGCTTGATCTTCTTCTCGTCGAGGAATTGCTTGAGGCCTTCCTCGCGGCCCTTCTCCGGATCGTGCGCGATCGCCTGGTCGACCTTTGCGTAGAGGTAGTCCTCCGACTGCTCCCAGGTGAGCTCGCGGGCCCGCTTGAAGCTCACCTTCGCGCCGCGCAGCGCGACGGGGTTCTTCTCGAGCAGCACTTTCGCGAGCGCGGTCGTCTCCTCCTTCAGCTTCGCCCGGGGTACGCTCTTGTTGACGAGCCCCATCCGTGCGGCCTCGATTCCCGTGAACGTCTGGCCGGTCATGATGTAGTGCAGCGCATTGCGGTGGCCCATGGTGTCCGCCACTGCCTTGCTGACGAGATTGCCGGGAGGAATGCCCCAGTTGATCTCCGACAGGCCGAAGACCGCCTCGTCCGCCGCGACTGCGAGATCGCAGGCGACGAGCGGCGAGAAGGCGCCGCCGAAGCACCACCCGTTGACCATCGCGATGGTGGGCTTCGGGTACATCCTGAGCAGCCGCCATTGCCAATAGGAGGCCTCGCGGCGCACCTTCTCCTGCGAGATCTCGGAGGTCTTGTCCGTCTCCCGGAAGTACTCCTTGAGATCCATGCCGGCGATCCACGAGTCCCCGGCGCCCGTCAGCACGAGCACTTGCGCCGCTTCGTCGAGCTCGAGCGTCTCGAGCACGACGGCCATCTCCCGGTTCATCGTAGGATTCATGGCGTTGCGCTTCTCGGGCCGGTTGAGCGTCACCCAGGCGATGCCCGCGGCGACCTCGACGCGTACTGTCTGCCAGCGATTCGCATAATTCGACATGATGAGGATCCTCTTGACGCGAGTTATCAGGACACCTGATATTGACGCCATGATAGGCGCTCGGCCGCAGAAAGCAAAGCAGGCGCTCCGAGGCACGCGCGCCGCGGCGGGCCGGGGCGCGCCCGCGGCGGCGGCTCAGGCACGCATCGCCTACTCGGTCGGCCGCCTGGAGCGGGCGCTGCGCCGCGAGCTCGGCCGCGCGACCCGTCGGTTTGGCCTGACGGTCGCGCAGTACACCGCGCTTTCCGTGCTCGAGGCGCGCGGGGAGCTGTCGAACGCCCAGCTCGCGCGGCGCTCGTTCGTCACTCCCCAGGCGATGCATGAGATCGTCCTCGCCATGGCGCGCAAGGCGATCGTGGCGCGCGAGCCGGATGCGCACCATGGCCGCATCGTGCGCATCGCGCTCACGCGCGAGGGAGAGCGGGTTCTCAGACAGTGCGACGCGGCGGCCGAGCGTGTGGAAGAGCGGATGCTCGGACGACTCTCGCGCGCGGAGCGCGCTCGCTTCGGCGCCCTTCTGAGAATGGGGGTGGAGGCGCTCGAGCCGCCGCGCAAACCCCGCGAGGGCACAGCTCGCGCCGGGGTCGATTGACCGCGATCCCACCTCGGCCGCAGCGATTGACCTCGGCCTCGAGTCGTACTACTTTGCTTGTTGGTGGTCGGGGCTTCAGTCCCCGGTCACCGGCCGGCCGGGCCATGAGGCTCGTACGGTCATGAGCTAGGGGAGCCCCGGCAAGGGGCTGAGAGGCCATCGAGCGCAGCGGCGCGGCATGGCGACCCTTAGAACCTGATCCAGGTCATGCTGGCGTAGGAAAGTCCTCGAGGGTTACGGCAGGCGCTCGCCAACCGGCGAGCGGCCCCACTTTCTCCACGCGGCGCGACCGGATCGAAGCGCTTGCAGTGGTGGAGGTGAATCCAGATGAATGCCGTCGTTCCGCTCGAGGTCGCCACGAAATCCCTCCCGGCGTCCCGCAAGGTCTATGTGCCCGGCTCGCTGCATGGCGCCGTCCATGTCCCGATGCGGGAGATCGCGCTCCATCCGTCCTGCGGTGAGGGCCCGCTCACCGTCTACGATTCCTCGGGCCCTTACACCGATCCGGCGGTGCGCATAGACATCACGCGCGGGCTCGCGCGCCTGCGCGACCCGTGGATCGGGGCCCGCGGTGATATCGAGGCATACGACGGCCGGACCGTGCAGCTCGTCGACAACGGCCTCATCTCGGGCGGCAAGGCAGGCGTGCCCGAATTTCCGGTGCGGCAGCGGCCGGTGCGCGCGCGGAACGGCGGCGCGGCCACGCAGCTCGCCTACGCGCGTGCCGGCATCATCACTTCCGAGATGGAGTTCATCGCGATCCGCGAGAATCTCGGGCGCGAGCGGCGCGCCAAGCTCGGAACGCGCGATGGAAATTCCTGGGGTGCGAGCATTCCGGAGTTCGTGACGCCGGAGTTCGTGCGGGCGGAAGTCGCTGCAGGCCGCGCCATCATTCCAGCGAACGTGAATCATCCGGAATCCGAGCCGATGATCATCGGGCGCAACTTCCTGGTGAAGATCAACGCCAACATCGGCAACTCCGCCGTCACCTCGTCCATGGCGGAGGAGGTCGACAAGATGGTT
>JBOHZT010000438.1:0-2620 GCA_050738535.1 Steroidobacteraceae bacterium | reverse complement strand
GGCTGTCGGCCGGGCCTCGGAAGTCCACGGAATTCTTCGTAACGAAGGTCCAATCCCCACCGAGGATGACGGGCTTCAGCTCCCAGTCCTTCAGCCCGGCGCGTCCCAGCCATACAACGTGGGAGGCCTCACCATGCCCCTTGGCGTGAGCGAGTTTGACGAGTTCCGGGCTGAGGCACTCGTCGACCAGGAACTTCATCCAGCGGTCCTGCGGGGAGGCACGCGTCGGTCGGCAATGACGACGGCACCCTTCGGAAACTCGTCGCTGTTCCGCGGACGGCCACGGGCAGGGTTGGCCTCGGCGTAGATCGTGGCCAGTTCGACCTTGTTCGCATCGAGCGATGGATAGGCGGCGAGGATGCGCTCCATGGGAAGATCGGCGGTGACCGAGGCCGCGACGTCATGGACGGGTACACGGGTACCCCGCAGCACAGGCGCTCCTCCGAGCACCTCCGGATCGGAGACCACGGCATCCCGGGCCGCCACCAGACGTTCCATGCGCTCATGGGCACGTTTGACGAAGGGCGCCAGATCAATGGTGATGAAATCATGCCGCACGACCCAGTCTTCATCGGCCAGCGACACATGGGCACGCCTGCGAGTGAAAAAGGTCCGCAGTCGCACCCCGGCCTCCTGGATGGTGGACAGCCGCTCGTCCGAGGTCAGACGCTTGGCGGTGTCGAAGTAGAACGCAATCAAAGTGCAGGCGATGGCGGCGACACGCCGGCCGTCGTCGATCGAGAAGAAGCCCTCCGGCAGGATGCGCTCATCGATCGCGCGATTGACGTCCCTGAGCGCAACCCGAGCGACCACCGCGGCTTCGGTCGGCTTGAGCATATCGACAGCGAGGCTCATGGATGCGTCCTATATAAAGTTTCCGATGTACCGGAATAGATACCCCGCGAGGGGCAATTTCAATGCGCGGGTGGCAGCTTTCTTCGCTTGCTTCCAAATCGCTCCGGAGGATTGATATAGGAAACTACAGGTAGATACAGGATCGCCTGTAAGTAGCTGTATCCATGAAGTTTTTCCGGCCCTTGCGGAAGCAATGCAACGCTTTGGCGGAAGAGATGCGCGGGCGGCACGGAAGAGATGCAACGCGGCAGCGGAAGAGATGCAGCGGGTGTCGGCAGCCGGACGTCACTATGGCCTTGTTAATCAAAGACTTATCTCGAAAGCGGAAGAGATGCAACGCCCTCCCCTGCCGCGGAAATTTTCCCTGACTTTTCGGACAGTTAGCGCTGACCCGCGCCCAAGCGGCCCGGAATTGCGGAAGAGTTGTCACGGAGGCCAGAGGAAACCGAGCGCGGGAGCCGCGATTGGATGCGCCGCTGGCGTCAGCCCTGGGTCAGGGCATCCCGGGGAACGTGCGGCCGGGACGGCAGCAGGGTAATGCCGGCGCCGGTGAGTTTCAGTTTCGCTTCCGGATAGACCGCCTGCACGCGCTTGAGCGACTCCGCGAAGTACGCGCGGAACTTGCGCAGCAGGGTGTAGCCGTGGCCGAACTGCCCGGACAACTGCTCCCACGTGATGGAGCTGGGCCGGGAGAGGTGGAACAGTCGATGCACCAGCCAGGCATAGACATCAAGGTCCATGGGGCTCTTGCGTAGCTGCCGGATCGCGCGCGTGGACAGCGGCGCGGAGCGCTCGAGGATCGAGTCGTAGAGCACGGGCGAGAGCACCAGACTGCTGCCCCGCCCTACCCCGGTCGTCCCATCCCACCACAGGCGCGCCTCCTCCACGAAGAGCGCCTGACGGATGTGAAGGCCGGTGCGGCCGCCCGCATCGCGGATGTTCTCGTCGACCGAGATGGCGCAGTGCATCAGGCGCAGGAGCTGGTTGGCATAGACCTGCAGGGAGCCGCGCTCGCCGCGGGTAATGGGCACGTCCAGCCGGCCCAGGAACTCGTGCAGCGTGGCGCCGAGATGGATCTCCGGGGAGTGAGTGCGGATCGCCTCGGACGCGCAGTACATTGTGAGCAATCGCGCCGGTACGCCATACGGCAGGCCCGTATCAGGCCGAGCCGTGGACAGCGTCAGCTCCAGCCAGCCGTTCCGGCGCGTGAAGTGGGTGATGTCACCCGGATCCATGTGCGGGAAAGAGCACTGGATCAGCGGAACGTACTGGAACGAGATCCCGCCGCTCAAGGCCGTGTTGGCGAGCTCGGGTTCGGCTGCCGCCGGAGCGCGGGGTTGTGTTGGACCGGAAACGGCGAGCGGTGAAGGTGAACCCGAGGGCGCCGCAGCCGCCGGTCTCACGAGGCGCTCGGCCAAGGACCCTACCGATCGGATCGCAAGAGCGCCCTGCTCTACCTGGTCGGACCCGCGCTTCGTGGCGGCGATGGAAGTCTCGACGCTGGGCTTCGCGTTTCGCCGCCGCCGCAGGGCCGACTCGACCGGCAGCTCGAATGTGGAGCTGGAAACCGTAGGAAATCGAGCCCTGATCCACTCCGGCGGGAAGCCTGCGATGAGGAGCTGTCTCACGGTGAGCTCGGGCGACATCCCGACCTCGGCAAGCAGCCGCACGTGCCGCTCGAACCGAGCGGCATCCGAGACCGCTAGCGTGTCATCGCCCATTCGTCCGCCACCGCCCTGCCCTGTCGAGATTCTTACTATGGCCC
>JBOHZT010000437.1:0-2630 GCA_050738535.1 Steroidobacteraceae bacterium | reverse complement strand
CTTGGCATACTGCGCATAATGTATATTATGTTAAAATGCAAATCACGCGACCAAGCGATTCGAAAAGCCATCGCTCGATTGACGGATGCAGCCGCAGGCGACGCTCGCGCATTTTTGGATGGCTCTCGAAGCTCTAACCAAGCCGCAGATCGAGGAGCTCAAGCGCACATTGGCCGTCGAGTCGAACCAGCTGCTAGCTCCACCGGAAGTACTCGCCAAGGCGCAATTGCAACGCAATCCGTCATTTTCGCACTGTTCTGGCCTCACGCTCTTGCCCGAGAGCCTGCCTACAAAAGGAAGCCGACGACCTTTCCGAAGACGGTCAAGCGGCTCATGAAAGACGTTTGCTCGAGCTTAATGAGAAAGCGATTGCCATCGCCAAAGACTTGCAAAGACTGTTGTCAGAATTGAAGCGTCTTCCGCCATTCTCCACTCCAAGGATCGGAACTACCGGGAACAGATCACGGCTATCTTGAAGCAAGCCGAGCTGGGCACGCCCATCGCGGAGCTATGCCGGCAGCTCGGAGCAGAGCTACTACCGCTGGAAGAAGCTCTACGGTGGCATGGAGCCGTCGGAGGCGCGAGTGCTCCGACAGCTGCGGGAGACGGATGCTCACTTCGCCAGACCGCGGCGAGCGAACAAGCACAGAGGCACACGGCTCCGTTCAGAGGGGTACTCCGAGCCATCGCGCACAAAGCCACCATGCGCCGTCAGGGCGGAGTGCATCGCGCCATTGTTCACGCGCGCGGCCGCGCGGCAGCGCCAGGAGAGCCGCCCCCCGGCCCCGGCAGCGAATCGCGGGCGATCCGCTGGATCATGCGGCTCGGCACACGGGCATAGGCACAGGTGCGGACGTGCCGACACCGCGCCGCTGACCTGGCCCGCGCTCGGGATCATTTCCAGCCGAGCGGCTGGTCGGCGGGCTTCACCTTCATGAAGGCTTCAACGGCGTGGATCTGCCCGCCGTAAACCTTGAAAGCTTCGAAGACGCTGAGGGACTGCCCCTTCGGCTCCCCCGGCCTCTCGAACACGGACCCGGGTCCGAAATCCATCCGGATCAGCACGACGCCCTGCTTTTCATCCACGGCGGCAATGCGGTATACGAGCTTCGCGAGGGTTGGGATGTGCTGTGTCTTGATGTGATCGCAGCCCGGGAAGAACGTGCAACCGGGCCCGGCCATGAGGCGTCCGTTCTCGAAGCGGTACGCCTCCGGTGCGAACGGGACGTCCGCCTTCACGAAGCTCCCCGCCCGCAGGCCGCGCGGATAGCGCGATGCGATGGCGATCATCTCGGCGCGCTTGTTGCGCTGTGATGCCGGAGGGGTGAGCGCCATCGCATGACTGAGCGATGTGATCGCGCCGATATCGAGAATCATTCCCTCGGCTCGCGAGTGCACGACGATACTCTCGACGCCCCAGATCCGGCCGCCGCGCGTGAGAAGCCGCAGGGCGAGCAGCGCGGGCTTGCCATCGATCCGCACCTTCACCAATCCCGCGGCGATGCCGGCCCGGGCATCGATGATGTCAAAGCGGTATCCGGTCAGCGCGACCTTGTGGCGCCAGATCCCATCCGCGCCGAATTTCAGCTCCCGTTGATCCTCCGTGAAGCGCACCGGTCGGGTGACCTTCAAGCGCGAGCTGTCGCCGCTCGCGAGTGCATTCAGATAATCCGTCATGAGCCCCGTCAAGCAAGGCCGGCCGCAGGATTCGGCCGGGGCCGATCGATTCTGTGCGAAGCTCGGCTGTGCGCCGCCGGCGAGCAGTACCGCGAGCACAACCGCGATTCTCAGTGTCGTGATCCGAGCCAAGTTGCACATGGCGCCCTCCCCCCTCATGTCAACGTATTATGCCGTACAAACATCTACGCTTGCACGCAGTCGGCGCCTCGCGTGCAGTGTGCGCCTCGCCAGGCGGACGCACGACCGGCAGGAATGCGGCGAGCAAGCCGGGCAGCGGCAGAAACGCACCGGGCCTCCCTATTCAGAACTGCGCAAGCAGTGTCTCAAGATCGAGGCTTGCCCCTTCTGCAAGTCGGAGGTCGCCACTCGCCGGCAACCGACGCTGGAATTCGCCGAGGCGCTCTACGCGCAGTCGCTCAGCGACACCGACCCGGCGCGGCGCGCGGCGCTGCTGCGTCAGGCGAGCAGCCTGGTCGATCATCTCGTCCCGCGATCGCGAGACTCCCCGACACGCGGCGGTGGCGCGTGTGGATCGAAGCGGCGCGGCGCACGGCGCCGCGGATTGCCGCGCGCATCCTCGGCGCATCCGGCTGCTACGGAAGGCCGATGAAATAATACGCCGCTGCATGGCTGATATTTTCGTCTCTTACGTCAGGGTGGACAGAGCGCGGTTACGCCGCTCGTGCGGCTCTCGAGGCGCAGCGGGAGTCGCTGCTCCTCAACCCGCGACCTCGCGCAACTTCGCCTTCCACTTTTCGCACGGCTGAAGGACAGCTACGATCCGACGAACGTCTTCCGGCTGGGCGCGAATATCAGGCGACCTCGGTTTGAGAGCTTCCACTTCGCGCGGAATTTGCGGCGAGCGACGATTCTTGAAGTTCTCGTTCGTGATCCGATCGAGTGTTACGCAGGACAGCACGTCGAGCACGTACTCGCGACAGGTCACTGCA
>JBOHZT010000436.1:0-2651 GCA_050738535.1 Steroidobacteraceae bacterium | reverse complement strand
TCCTCCGGCATCTCCTGGGTCGTGCCGGTGGACGACAGCCACTACGTCCAGGCGATGGTGAGCAAGATCCCCGATACCGTGAGCTTTCGCGGCATGCGCTTGAACGGCAAATCCTGGAAGGACATGACCTTCGAGGAGCACCAGCGCACGCCCGGGGACTACGAGGCGCAGGCCGGTCAGGGTCCGATCTCGCTGCACTCCGAGGAGCACCTGGTCACGAGCGACCGCGGCGTCATGATGCAGCGGCGGCTCCTGATGCAGCAGATGGAGGTCGTGGCGAAGGGCGACGACCCCCTCGGCGTCACCTTCGATCCCGCCAACGCGTTCGTCAAGATTCGCTCCGGAAACTTCTACCGGGCGGCGCAAGCGACGGCCTGATGCCTTGCTGAGATTGCGCTTCTACACCCCCGGTGAGGGCGCCGCGGAGAGCATCGAGCCAGGGCCGTTCTTCCGGCTGATCGGCGCCATGCTGTGTCGCGGCCCGGCCAACGAGCCGATCGCAACCTACCTCGAGCGCTGGAAGCTCTCCGACGCCGAGTTCGTGCGCTTCGAGTCCCTCGAGCCGGTGATCCTTTACTTCGAGAACAATGCCGGGCTCGCCTCTTCCGCCTACGGCCCGTTCGAGGGCTTCCAGGTCGCCGAGGGTATGGCCTCGGCGGGCCCGCGCCCGATCGCGCGCCTCGACGATCGCTCGCTCCTTTGGTATCCCCCGAACGCACACGACGGCTGGGCGTCGCTCCTCATCGCGCCGCCCGGCAAGTCGCGCTTCGACCTGACCGGCGAGCGACCGCTCGCGCGACCCACCCCGGCTGCTTGAGGCCGCACGCCCGCAGGCCGGCAGCCCGGCGGCTGCGCGCGGCGGTCGTGATGTTCGCGGTCAGCGCCGGCGCAGTAGCTTCGGCAGCTTCGGCCACTCCGGCAGCTCCGGCCACTGCCGCACCGATATCCCTGCTCGCTGCCACAAATCTCGTCCGCAGTCGCGGCTGTGACGGCCGCGCCGGCCTGCCGAAGCCCTTCGAACGAATGCGCCGCCTGAATCTCGCAGCGCGGAGCCTCGCGAGCGGCGCCCCTCTCAGCGAGGCGATCGAGCGCGCCGGCTATCACGCGCTGCGGTCCGCTTCCATCCACATCCGCGGAGCCCTGACGCCGCGAGCCGTCGAATCGTTGCTCGGCTCGCGCTTTTGTCGTCTGCTCACCGACCCGGCGCTGCGCGATATCGGTCTCTACCGCAGACGGCGCGAGCTGTGGATCGTCGCCGCGGAGCCCTTCGCCGCGCCCGCGCTCTCGCATCCGGCCCGCGTGCGGCGCGAGGTGCTGCGGCTCGTGAATCAGGCCCGCTCCCGCGCGCGGCGCTGCGGAGCGCAGGAATTCGCTCCGGCGCGGCCGCTCGCGCCGTCGAGCCGGCTGCGCCGCGCAGCGCTCGAGCACTCTCGAGACATGGCCGCGCACGACCTCTTCAGCCATGAAGGCAGTGACCACAGCACGCCGGGCGAGCGTGTGACCCGGACCGGCTACCCGTGGAGCGCGGTCGGAGAGAACATCGCGGCCGGGCAGACGACCGCGCGCCAGGTCGTCGACGCATGGCTCGCGAGCCCGGAGCACTGCGCGAACATCATGGAGCCGCGATTCACGCACACCGGAATCGCGTACGTGGTCGCCGCCGCGAGCGCGGCAGGGGTCTACTGGACGGAGGACTTCGCGCGGCCGCTGCGCAAGCGCTCGCGCAGACGCTGAAGGGCGGCGTCCCTACCCCCAGCGCGACGGCTCCGCGCCCGGAACGAAGGCCTCCTCCGGCTTCGCCGTCTTGGCGAGCGCGAGCGCCTTCTGCACGGCGGGTCGCTCGCGCATGCGGCGCAGGAACTGTGCAATCCGCGGCGCCGCCTCCGCGCTCACGAGCGCCGGGGCGAGCTGCTGGAGCGGCGCGAGCATCGCGAAAGCATCGATGTCCGCGATCGAGTACCGGGCTCCTGCGAGCCAGGAGTCCTGGGCGAGCGCCTCCTCGATGCGCTTGACCGGCGCCGCGAGCTGCTCGCCGATGGCCGCGAGCGCCTTCGCGTCGTAGGTGCCGTCGATGACGGCCTTCCACGCGGCGCGGCGCTCCTGCGGCTCGATGAGCGCGATGCTCGCCTCGAGCTGTCCCCGATCCCGCCGCGCGAGCGCTGGCGCAAGGTACTTCGCGCAGCCGAGCGCGCACACCCCGGGGGAGAGCTGCAGCGCGATGAACTGACCCCACGCCCGGGCACGGTAGTGCTCGTAGGCCTCGCCCGGCAGGAGCCCCGCCGCCGGGAACGCCTCCGCGATGTACTCGAGGACGAAGAACGAGCTGCTGAGGACGGTCGTGCCGTCGACGAGGATCGGCCCCTCCCGCTCGAGCTGCAGCGCGGATTCGGTGTTCTGCGGGAAGCTCGCAGAAAGCTGCTCGAAGGACGCCGGGTCGAAATAGTGGCTCGTGAAGGGGGCTTGTGCCTCCTGCAGCGCGACGAGCGGCTTCAGGAAGTAGATGTTGGGCTCGAAGTGGTAAAGCTCGATCACGCTGCGCTCCTCCCTCATGCGCCCTTGCGCTTCAGCATCGTGACCCGGGACGCCATTTGCGTCCGTCCCTTGGCCCAGGTCGCCTGCGTCGCCGGACGCTCGTAGATCTTCCGCAGCCA
>JBOHZT010000435.1:0-2659 GCA_050738535.1 Steroidobacteraceae bacterium | reverse complement strand
GCGCCGCCCGCGGCGCTTCGCGGGCGGCGCGCCGCTCGCCTCGCTCGCGACCACCGAGGACGTCCTCGAGGGGCTGACGCGCGGAGACATCGTGCTCATCGACGCCCGCGCCCCCGACCGCTTCGCGGGCCGCAACGAGACGCTCGATCCGGTGGCGGGCCATATCCCCGGCGCGCGCAATCATCCGTACGCGCGCAACCTCGATGCGGCCGGTCGATTCCTCGCACCCGCGGAACTCAGGGACCGGTGGAACGAGACGCGCGCCGGCGCCGCGCCGGAGCGCGTCGTCTCGATGTGCGGGTCGGGCGTGACGGCCTGCCACAACCTGCTCGCGATGCAGCTCGCGGGCTTGCCGGGCGCGCGCCTCTACGCCGGCTCCTTCAGCGAGTGGATCCGCGATCCGTCGCGGCCGGTGGCGAGCGGCTGACGTGGCCGTGAACCCCAACATTGCCGTCGAGAACGCCGGCCGCAAGGTCGATCCCGCGCGGCCGTGGAGCGTGGAGGATTCCCTGGAGCTCTACCAGGCGGGCGCCTGGGGGAAGGGCTACTTCGGCATCAACGAGCGCGGGCACGTCGTGGTCCGCCCCGACACGCAGGCCGGCAAGGAGATCGACCTGTACGAGGTGGTCGAAGGACTCAAGGCCCGCGACCTCACGACGCCCGTCGTCGTGCGCTTCTCCGACATCCTCGCGCACCGGTTGCGCTCGGTGCATGCGGCGTTCGCGCAGGCGATCGCGGAGAACGACTACCGCAATCGCTACGCGGCGGTGTTCCCCATCAAGGTCAACCAGCAGCGGCTGGTCGTGGAGGAGGTCTACCGCTACGGCGCCGAGTTCGGATTCGGGCTCGAGGTCGGCTCGAAGCCGGAGCTGCTCGCGGTCATGGCGATGACCGAGAACGCGCCGGACCGGCTCATCGTGTGCAACGGCTTCAAGGACGACAGCTACATCGAGGCGGTGACGCTCGCCACCAAGCTCGGCCGCACCATCATCCCGGTGGTGGAGAACTACGTCGAGCTCGACCTCATCCTCAAGCATGCCTCGACCTACGGGGTGCGCCCGAGGATCGGTGTGCGCGTGAAGCTCTCGAGCGAGGGCTCGGGGCGCTGGCGCGAGTCGGCGGGGGAGAAGTCGAAGTTCGGACTTTTCATCACCGAGATTCTCGAGCTCTACGAGGTGCTGAAGGCGCGCGGCATGCTCGACTGTCTGAAGCTCGTGCACTGCCACCCCGGCAGCCAGCTGCAGGACATCCGCCGCATCAAGGACGCCGTGAACGAGCTCGCGCACGTGTATGCGGAGCTCAAGCTCATGGGGGCGGGGCTCGAGTACATCGACGTGGGCGGCGGCCTCGGCGTCGATTACGACGGGACCGGCACCAACTTCTCCTCGTCCATGAACTACACCTTGAACGAGTACGCGAGCGACGTCGTCTATCGCATCGCGAGCGTCTGCAACGCCCGCGACATCGCGCACCCGATGATCGTGAGCGAGTCGGGCCGCGCGGTCGCCGCGTACCACAGCGTGCTCATCTTCAACGCGCTAGGCTCCTCGGCGCTCGACAAGTTCCGGGTGACGGGCCACGCGGCGGAGGACTACGCCGGCGACGACGAAGTGCCGCAGCCGGTCCAGGACCTCTTCGAGGCCTACCGGTCGGTGAGCGAGCGGCGCCTCGTCGAGTGCTACCACGATGCCCTCACCGCGCGCGAGCAGGCGCTGCAGATGTTCAATCTGGGCCTGCTGTCGCTCGAGTTCCGCGGGCTCGCCGAGCGGCTCTACTGGGCGACGTGCGCCAGGGTGCGGGACTGCTGCCGCAAGCTCGACCACACACCCGAGGAGCTCGAGAATCTCGAGTCGATCCTCTCGGACACCTATTTCTGCAATTTCTCGGTGTTCCAGTCGCTCCCCGACAGCTGGGCCATCGATCAGCTCTTCCCGATCATGCCGATCCACCGGCTCGACGAGCGCCCAACGCGCACCGGAGTGCTCGCGGACATCACGTGCGACTCCGACGGCAACATCGATCGGTTCGTGAGCCAGCGCGACGTGAAGCGCACGCTCGAGCTGCACGAGCTCGCGCCGGGACTGGAGTACTACCTCGCCGCCTTCCTGGTCGGCGCCTATCAGGAGACTCTCGGCGACCTGCACAACCTCTTCGGCGACACCCACGTGGTGCACATCCGCCTGCTCGAGGAGGGGGGCTGGTGGATCGAGGAGATCGTCAAGGGCGACACCGCCAACAAGGTGCTCGAGTACATGGAATACGACGTGGCCGAGCTCTATCCGGCCCTCTCCCGGGACTGCGAGCGGGCGATCCGCGACGGGCGCATGACGGTCGCCGAGAGCCAGCTCCTCAAGCGGTTCTACGAGGGCGAGTTGAACGGCTACGCCTACCTGGAGCCGCCCGGCGCCTGATGCGACTTATTCCGGTCAGGCGCCGGGCCCGGCCCGGCGCCTACCCCCCCGCGTCAAAGCTGTTTGCTTCCACAAAGGCCTGGGAGTAGCATCGGGCGGGCGTTCGTATCTGCACTGGCCATCGGCATCGTCTGTGTTGAACTCTTCCCTGCCTCCCCGGCACGCCGTCGGCGCCAGCGCACGAACGCAGGTGCAGGCTCCGGCCCAAGCGCCCGCATTGTTCAAAAACCATCGTGTGCCTTGCAGCC